>MKUB01000035.1 GCA_001898545.1 Sphingomonadales bacterium 63-6
TGATCGAGAAAACCGATCCCTGTGGAGACATCATAAGCCCCCGTCCCGTCGAGATTAACCTCGACGAGGATTTCGGTTTCCTTGGTGTTGCGCTCTATCCGGGCTGTACGCATGGCTCGCCTATAGGCCCGTGGGCAGGGGAATCAATCACCTGCGAACCATTCAAAACGGCTTGACCGGGCGGGCAGCCGCCGCCACTTGTGCGCCCATGAGCGACGATACGCCCGACAGCCTGATCCCCTACGACGAAATCGTGCAAGAGGCGCTGCGCGCCGTGGTGGGCCGCGTGCTCGGCGAAGTGCAGGCCTCCGGCGGCACTCTGCCCGGTACGCATCATTTCTACATCACCTTCAAGACCGGGGCCCCCGGCGTCTCGATCCCGGCCCACCTGCGCGAACGCTTCCCTGACGAGATGACGATCGTGCTCCAGAACAAGTTCTGGGACCTCAAGGTGGATGAAGAAGGCTTCACCGTGGGGTTGAGCTTCAACCAGGTGCCCGCCAAGCTGGACATTCCTTTCTCCGCGATCACCGCCTTTGTCGATCCGGCAGTGGATTTCGGCCTGCAGTTCCAGGCCGCAGTGGACGATCTGGAGCCCGAGCCGCATGACGATGCGGAAAACGATTCGCGCGACGGCGATGGCAAGCCCACTGCCACCAGCGATGACGGATCGAATGTCGTAACGGTGGATTTCGGGCGCAAGAAGTAACGCGCGATCCGGCGGAAAAGCCGGAATGAACAGGGCCAGGGGAAGCGGAAGGCACACCATGGCGAAAGATAACGGACCGAAAAACCCGGCAGCGGGCCCCAGCGACGAGAAATCGTCCGGTTCGACTCTGGCCGGCCTAGCCCTGCGCCACGGTGCAAAACTCGCCCGCCGCTCCATCGACAAGCGCCTGAGCATTGGCGGAATTTCGGCAGGCGATGTCGATTCGGCCTTCACCGCCCGCAGCCTCGTCGGCACCATCGCCCTCACCGCCGCCACGCGGCTCGCCACCCGTTCCGTTCCCGGCGCTCTGGTGGTGGGCAGCGGATTGGTGGCAAAGGCCCTCTATGAGCGGCACAAGCGCAAACGCGACGAGGCCGAACAAGCCGCGCAGGCTGCCCCTGTTGCCGAAAAATCCGCCAAAAAAACCCGCCGATCCACTTCGCGCTAACAGGCAGGCTTGATTCCACGGGTCCCCTTGCTGCAACAGCGCGCATGGCCAACCAAGAGACCCTGCACCGCCGCGGCTTGATGTTCATCCTCTCCTCGCCCTCCGGCGCGGGGAAGACCACCATTGCCCGCAAGATCCTCGAGCGAGTGCCGGGCATCGCCATGTCCGTATCCGTAACCACCCGCCCGATGCGCCCCGGCGAAGTGGACGGGAAGGATTACCACTTCGTGGACCGCGCCACTTTCGACCGAATGGTGGAAGAGGAAGAATTCCTCGAATGGGCGGAAGTCTTCGGCAATTGCTATGGAACGCCCAAGGCCCAGATCAAGGCGGGCCTGCGCGCCGGGCAGGATTTCCTGTTCGACATCGACTGGCAGGGCACCCAGCAGCTCTATCAGCGGATGGAAGTGGACGTGGTCCGCGTCTTCCTGCTGCCTCCCAGCATCGAGGAACTGGAAGACCGCCTGCGGTCCCGCGCGACCGATGCCGAAGACGTGATCCGCAGCCGCATGGACCGCGCCCGCAGCGAGA
This sequence comes from Sphingomonadales bacterium 63-6, assembly GCA_001898545.1. GTDB lineage: Bacteria > Pseudomonadota > Alphaproteobacteria > Sphingomonadales > Sphingomonadaceae > Andeanibacterium. The sequence continues at coordinate 1,689 of MKUB01000035.1, forward strand.
TCAGCCATTGGGACGGCTATGATTACGTTGTGATCAACGAAGATGTCGGCGGCTGCTTCGAAAAAGTGCGCGGAATCCTGGAAGCCGAACGCCTGAAACGCATGCGCCAGACCGGCCTGATCGACTTCGTGCGCGAGTTGATGCGGGAACCTTAGGGTTTTGGGGTTCGCTGAGGCGCAGGGTTTTGGATTCGCGCAAAGACCGCGAAGCGCGCGAAGATGGGGCGCGTTGCTTGCCCCCTCTCGTCATTCCCGCGAAAGCGGGAACCCAGTTCAACACTTGCTTCTAGGTTCCCGCTTTCGCGGGAATGACGAGAGGGTAGGGTTTAGCGCAACCCCTCAGTCCTCTTCGCGCTCTTTGCGCGAACCCAATATTGCTCACGCAGAGGCACAGAGGCGCAGAGGGAATGCTCCCAGCCGCTCCTCCCTGCGCCTCTGTGCCTCTGCGAGCGCCCAAAAGCCCGCATGCGCGGGATCAGCCCCACTCATTCTCCGCGTCTCCGCGTCCCCGCGTGAACCCCTTTCACATCACCCCCCACGCAATCCGGCCAGCGATCCCGGCGTTCGCCGGGATGACAAAATGGGGGAGATCACCCCAGCCTGCGCGCCAGCCTTACCAGCAGCGCGATCAAGGGCGGCACCAGCACTATCGACAAAGTGACCTTGGCCAGCGCCTGCCCCAGGATGAGATTGCCGATTGGCCGCACGCCCAGAAAAGCGATAGTGATGAAGATCAGCGTATCGACCACCTGGCTGAGCATGGAGGCAATCGCCCCGCGAACCGCCACCAGCCGTCCACCAAGCGCCGCCAGCTTGGAAAAGATCAGCACGTTCAGCGTCATCGACACGCCATAGGCGGCAATGCCTGCCGCCATCAGACGCCCGCTCTGGCCCAGGATGATCGGGAAGGCATCCTGCGCCGGGGGATACATGCCCGGATCGGTGGGCAGTTCGATCACCAGCCAGGTCAGCAGGATCGCGGTGACAAGAGGCACAAAACCGAAACGCACCAGCCGATCAGCCATGGGCCTTCCGTAAAGCTCGGCCACGGCGCTGGAAATTGCCACCAGCATCAGGAAGGGAAAGATTCCCGCCTCCACCGCCAGCGGGCCCAAGGCCACCTGCTTTGCTCCCAGCACACCCGCGATACAGGTCATCCCGCCATAGAGCAGGGCGAACAGGAACAAAGGTTGCGGAATGGCCTGAGCGGCGACGGAAGGATTGGGTGCGGGCGAGTCCATGGCTCTGCCTATTGCGCAATGCGGTATTTGAAAAGCGGTTCGCCCTGCAACCTGTTTGACCTTGGCCGGATCGGCACGGCATAGTCGGCCCCGGACTGGAATCACGCGCCGCCGTGGCGCCTGTGCGAAAGGGGCCATCGCATTGCTCATCAACCTGGCAGGGATCGCCGCGATCCTGCTTATCGCGCTGCTGCTTTCCACCGGCAGGCGGCACATTCGCCTGCGCGTGGTGGGCGCGGCCTTCGCGCTGCAGGCGGGCATCGCGCTGATCGTCTTGCGCACCCCATGGGGCAAGGCCGCGATCCAGGGCATGGCCAACGGGGTTTCGGCGCTGCTTTCCTATGCTGACAAGGGCACCGAATTCCTGTTCGGCGCCCCGGCGGATAATCCCCTGTCCGGCACTTTCGCGCTGGGCGCATTGCCGGTGATCATCTTCTTCGCCTCGCTCGTCTCGATCCTCTATTATCTCGGTGTCATGCAGCGCGTGGTGCGCTGGGTGGGCGGCGCGATAGGCTGGGTCACCGGGATCAGCCGCGTGGAATCTCTGGGCGCGGCGGCCAATATCTTCGTTGGCCAGTCGGAAAGCCCGCTGGTAGTGCGCCCCTATCTGGCGGCGCTATCGCCATCGGGCATATTCACTCTGATGACCGTGGGCATGGCGGGCGTGGCAGGCACGATCCTTGCGGCCTATGCCGGGGTGCTGGGCCTCCAATATCTGCCCTATCTGCTGGCCGCCGCCTTCATGTCGGCACCGGGCGGTATCTTGATGGCCAAGATCATCATGCCGGACGAGGCATCCGCCCCGCCCGAGCCGGAGGGCGAGATCGCCCTGCCCAAGGCCCGCATCAGCGCGGAAGGCCCCGCCGCCCTGACCGAAGGCGGGGAAAAGCCGCATGAAGTGGAAGTGGCGCAAACCTTCGAGGATGGGGTACGCCCCGCCAATATCATTGAAGCCGCGGCGCAAGGCGCGCAGACTGGGGTGAAGCTCGCCGTGGCGGTGGGCGCCATGCTGCTGGCCTTCGTCGCTCTGGTGGCGCTGGCCAATGGCGTGCTGGACGGGATTGGCGGCTGGATCGGGATCGAAGGGCTGACCTTCCAGCGCCTGATCGGATATGTCTTCGCGCCGGTCATGTATCTGCTGGGCATTCCGTGGAACGAGGCGCAACTGGCCGGCGGTTTGTTCGGCACCAAGGTGGTGCTGAATGAATTCGTGGCCTTCATCGATCTTGGCGCAATGGATTCCTCCATGCTGTCGGACCGCAGCCGCGCCATCGTCACCTTCTCGCTCTGCGGCTTTGCCAATTTCAGTTCGATCGCAATCCAGATGGCGGTAACGGGCGGCCTTGCGCCGAACCAGCGCCCGGTGATCGCCCGGCTGGGCCTGCGCGCGCTGGCCGCCGGTTCCCTCGCCAATCTCATGAGCGCGGCGCTGGCCGGGCTGTTCCTGTCATTCTAGGCATTTCGACCATGGACAATATCGCCACCGTCTCGCTTTCCCGCCCCCTCGCCGAAATGGCGGACGAACTCGGCAACAGCTTTCGCGACTGGGGCTTTGCGGTGGTGTGCGACCATGGACTGCCACCCGATCTGGTGGCGAAAGCTTGGGGCCTGACGCGCGCCTTCTTCGCCCTGCAGGACGATGTGAAGCGCGCCTGGCACATCCCCGGCACGGGCGGCGCGCGCGGCTATACGCCCTTCGGCACGGAACGGGCCAAGGACGCGCAGGTGCATGACCTCAAGGAGTTCTGGCATATCGGGCGCAGCCTGCCGCCCGGCGATCCGCTGGAACGCTATATGCCGCCCAATGTCTGGCCCGACGTGGTGCCTGAATTCCGCGAGACGTTCGAGGCGCTGTATTCCGCCTTCGAAATGGCCGGGCGGCGCATCCTTTCCGCTATCGCCTTGCATCTCGGCCTGGCGGAAGACTGGTTCGACCCCACGGTGGAGGACGGCAATTCAGTGATGCGCCTGCTCCATTATCCACCTTTGCCCGAAGGCGCCCCGGAAGGCGCGATCCGCGCGGCCGCCCATGGCGACATCAACGCCATCACCCTGCTGCTCGGCGCGGAGGAAGCCGGGCTCCAGGTGCTTTCCGCCAAGGGAGAATGGACGCCGATCACGCCGCCCGAAGGCGCGCTGGCGGTGAATATCGGCGACATGCTGGAACGGCTGACCAACAAGCGCCTCAAATCCACGCTGCACCGCGTCGTGAACCCGGTGGGCCCAGCCGCCCGCCGTTCGCGCTATTCCATGCCGTTCTTCCTGCATTTCCGACCGGATTTCATGATCGAAACGCTGCCGGGCTGCGTGGATGCCCAGCATCCAGATCTCTATCCCGAGCCCATCTCAAGCCATGAATTCCTGATGCAGCGCCTGCGCGAAATCAATCTGGCCTGAGTCGCATCTGCCCTGCTGCAACGCGGCGATTGATCGCCGCACCAGCCCGCGCGCCGGTCTGGTAAAGAGTAGGGCGGGGAAAAATTCACAAATTGTTGCAATGCGGCAACAAACCGCAAAAAACCGCGCAAACCCAAGCGTGGCAGCGTCATTTTACGTTGCATTGCAATACGCAGTTGCGCCTGTAACCAATCTGTCAAGAAACAGACATGGTTTCGTCTCGAACCACCCATAGGGACACCGGCCATAACGCTAACAGGGAGCGTCAGCCCATGAAATTGAAGTATCTTCTGGCCGCCAGTGTCGCAGGCCTTTCCGCCGCCGTCATATTGCCTGCACCGGTTGCCGCGCAGCAGATCACCTCAGGTGTCCAGGGCCGCGTGCTCAGCGATGACGGCGCGCCGCTGGCCGGTGCCATGGTCAAGGTGCATGACGACCGCACCGGCGTGGAGCGCGTGCTGGTTACCGATAGCGAAGGCCGCTTCCGCGCCCCGAACCTGACCACCGGCGGCCCCTACACCGTCACTTCCGAACTGGACGGCTATGAAGGCCAGTCGGTCGGCGGCGTGTTCCTGACCCTGCAGGGCGAAACCAGCCTGACCTTCACCCTGACCTCCGGTTCGGGCGCAATCGTGGTTTCGGCCGCGCGCGTGGGCGCCACGCAGCTGGCGGTCGGCCCGGGCCAGAGCTTCACCAGCCAGTTGCTGGCCGACGCGCCCAGCTTCAACCGCGACGTGCGCGACGTGATCCGCATCGATCCGCGCGTCAGCCTCGACCGTGACGACACTGGTTCAGGCCAGGATCGCATTTCCTGCCTGGGCGGCAATGACCGCGGCAATGCCTTCACCGTGGACGGTATCAGCCAGGGTGACATTTACGGCCTGAACGACACTGGCTTCTCTTCGCGCAGTTCGACCCCGATCCCCTATGACGCGGTCCGCGAAACTCAGGTGCAGTTCGCCCCCTTCGACGTCGATTACGGCGCCTTCACCGGCTGTTCGATCAACGCCGTGACCAAGTCGGGCACGAACGATTACCATTTCGGCGGTTTCTTCGAATATTCGGACGATGGCCTGCGCGGCAACACGGTGAACGGCATCAAGGTCGCGCCTGTCGAACCGGACAAGCGCTGGGGCGTCCATCTGGGTGGGCCGGTCATCAAGGATTATGTCTGGCTTTACGGCGCCTATGAGCATCAGGAAGCCGGCCAGTCGCAGGATGACGGCCCCGCAGGCGCCGGCTATCCGCTGCCGATCAATCAGGTCACCATCGACCAGTTCAACGAAATCGCTCAGGTCGTAAAGGACATCTACGGCATCGAAGCAGGCGCTCCGATCAAGAGCCGTCCGTTCAGCAACGACCGCTATTTCATTCGCGGCGATTTCCAGCTGTCCGAACGTCATCGTGCCGAACTGACCTATCAGCGGCTGGAGGAAGCGACGACGCGTTCCGACGATCAGGCACGCACCGGCACCTTCGGCGGCACCGTGGTGGGTGGCAACACCTTCTACCTGAGCGGCACCCGTTCGAATTATTATTCGGCGCGCCTCTATTCTGACTGGACGGACAATCTCTCTACCGAAATCCGCTACTCGCGCTCTGAAGTACGCGACGTGCAGGATCCGGTGGGCGGCGGCGAGGCACAGGATGCCAACCCCATTCCCCGCATCATCGTCGGCGTCCCCAATGGCCCCGGCAGTGCCGATGACGGAGCCGTGGAAGTGGGGCCGGGCTTCTCCCGCTCGGCCAATGATCTGCGCACGAACGTCAATCAGTGGCGCGTCGCTGCCAAGCTGGACCTGGGCAACCATCGCCTGAAGTTCGGCGGCGAAATCAACCAGGCCAACCTGTTCAACCTCTTTGTCCAGAACGCCACCGGCACGCTTGTCTTCCAGAATATCGACGATCTCAAGGCTGGCCTGCTTTCTCCGGGCACCGGCAACAACAACACCACCAATACACCGAACGGTGTGGTAACAGGCGCGGTGGAAGGTGCCTTTGGTAATTTCTCCAGCACGGGTGACATCAACGATGCCGCTGCAAAGTTCCGCCGCACGATCTACTCGCTGTTCGCGCAGGACGAATGGCAGGTTTCGGACCGGCTCGCGGCTACGGTCGGCCTTCGCGTGGACTGGTACAAGGGCGGCCATCCAGCGCTGAACCAGAACTTCGTCGATCGCTATGGCTTCGGCAACGATACCGGCTTCGATTCGCTCGATCCGGTCTGGATGCCCCGCCTTGGCCTGACCTACGATCTTGACGATTTTGCCGTATTCAGCCGGTCCAAGCTGCATGGCGGCATCGGCATGTTTTCCGGCGGCGATCCAGTGGTGTGGTTCGGCAATGCCTTCCAGAACGATGGGCGCGGCTATGCCCAGGGCTCCACGCAGGACGCACCTTGTCCGGCCGGTCAGATCGACGTGGTGGTCGACGGCAAGTTCACCGGCGTGCCGGGTTGCTTCAAGTCAGCAGGCGTCGCCATCGCGGCCGCGGGCAAGGGCGATACGCAATCGGTCGATCCCGACATCAAGATGCCGTCCGTGCTGCGCGCTAATTTCGGCATCAGCTCTGATCTGAACTTCGCGGACAGCGGCTTCTTCAGCGGCTGGAAGGTGGCAGTGGATTATATCTACAGCCACTACATGAACCCGTTCAACATCGTCGACCTGTCGATGGTGCCGAATATCGCCAAGGGCCTGAACGGCTACACGATCGACGGACGCCCGATCTATGCCGCCATCGATCCCACCGTGGCGGGCTGCGATGCGACGCTGACCACCGTCCATCCCAAGCCGACCTACAACAACGTCACCGCAGCCTGCTTCGCCACCAGCCGCGACGACGAACTGATGCTGACGAATACGTCCAGCTATGACAGTCATGTTGCCTCGTTCATTCTGTCGAAGGATTTCAACGGCGGCATCTTCACTTCTGGTGGTGAGACCAGCTTCACCTTCGGCTATTCCTACACGAATGCGCAGGACCGCCGGAGCATGTACAACTCCACCGCCGGTTCGAACTACGACAACGTCGCCGCCTTCGATCGGCAGAATCCGGCTGCTTCGCCCAGCTTCTACGCCAGCAAGCATAACTTCACTCTCAACACGAGTTTCCGCGAGGAATTCTTCAAGGATCTCGACACACGCCTGGGCATCACTTTCGTGGCTCGCTCGGGCCGTCCCTACAGCCTGACCTTCGGCGGCAGCGGGGTTTGGGGTGACTCGGTCTCCGGCTCGGACAATGCGCTGGTCTATCTGCCCACCGGCCTGAGCGACCCCAATGTCTCGCCCAGCTCCACCATCTCTGCCGACAAGATGGCGGAACTGGTAAGCTGGATCGACAGCACCAGCTGCGCGAAGAAATATATCGGCAGCACCGTGCCGCGTAACACCTGCACGGGCGACTGGTATTTCGACATGGACCTCACCTTCTCGCAGGAGATTCCGGGTCCCGGCCATCTGTTCGGTTACAAGGATGACAAGATCCGCCTCTACGGCATGATCGACAACTTCCTGAACCTGCTGAACGATAATTGGAACGTGCAGCGTCGCCGCGATTATCGCGGGTTGCAGGACATCGCCTCTTCCACGGGTGTGGACGCGCAGGGCCGTTATATATTCACCGGCTTCAATGGCGCCCAGTCGATCGCGGATGACAACTCGATCAACTTCAGCTCCTCCGTCTGGCGGATCAAGATCGGCCTCAGCTACGATTTCTGATCGTAGCCCAGCCTTTGAAAAACGGAACGGCGGCGCCCCATGGGTGCCGCCGTTTTCTTTGCAACTTGCGCTGGATCATTCCCTTGTCATCGCCGCGCGCTAGGATAGCCTTCCTAAGGCCGCGTCTCCCGGTCGGAACACGCGGCATTCGGGGAGAAGCAAGCGATGAAATCGATATTGGTGCAGATCAACCGGGACAGCGGGCTGGAGGCTCGTTTTCAGGCCGCGCTCGACATCACGCGTAATTTCGAAGGTCATCTCAGCTGCCTGCAGGTCACTCAGGTGGAAGCCTTCGCCGCGCTCGATCCCTATGGCGTGGGACATATGCTTTCCGAGACGATCTCCATCGTGCGCGATGCGGAACAGGCCGAGCGCAACGTGATCGAGACGCGACTGGCGAAGGAAACCATCAGTTGGGACTGGATCAATGAAAGCGGCGATCCCGCCCGCATGGTGGCCGATCACAGCTGGCTGAACGATCTGGTGGTGGTCAGCACTCCGCCGCAGGAATGGCTCCCACGGCTCGACGCCCCACCGACCGCCGCAGAAGTGCTGGTACGCAGCCGCGCGCCCGTGCTGGTGGTGCCGGAAGAAAATCGCGGGATCGACTGCTCCGCCCCCATCGCCATTGCATGGAACGGTTCGCCCGAATCCTGCGCGGCCATCAAGGGGGCGATCCCTCTGCTGAAACAGGCGGGCTCCATCCATCTGATCAACGCCGCCCAACCCGAAAACGACTATGATTTGCCGCCCACACAGGCAGCCACGTATCTGTCGCGCCATGGCATTACGGCCGAACTGGTGGAGATCGATCCCGGCGCCGGCCCCATCACGGACAACGTTCTGGAAGCCGCCAGCGCGCGTAAGGCGGGGATGCTGGTGATGGGCGCCTATGGCCATTCGCGCCTGCGGGAAAATATCCTGGGCGGAGTGACGCGAGGCATGCTGCAAAAGGCCAAGCTGCCCTTGCTTCTCGCTCATTGAGACAAATTTCGGCCCCGCCGCCCGGTGCGGCGGGCGTTACGGCATCCGTCAAATAACTTAGCAATCTATATATTTACATTGCACGCTTCCTGCCTTTACACATCTCCCGGAACCGACAGCGGACTCAATCGTCTGTCAGACAAGACCTGTCGGGGGAGAGGTATTTCATGCGGAATCGTATTGCATTGGCGCTGGGCGCCGCCTGCCTTGTAATAGGCGCGCCGGCATTGTCGGGGGAGGATCTGACCAAGCCCGCCGACTGGCCGCGCTACGCACGCGACATGGGCGGCACGCGCTTCTCGCCGCTCGATCAGATCAACACCGGCAATGTGAAGGACCTCAAGCAGGTCTGGACCTTCCGCCTGCGTCCGCAGGGCGGGGCCGGATTGCTGGGCGGCAGCGTTCCGATCATCATCGACAATGTGATGTATATGCCGCTGGGCGAGGCCGTAGTCGCGCTGGAAGCGGATACAGGCAAGGAAATCTGGCGCCACACCGTGCCTCAGGGCGCGCTGGTGCGCCGGGCAGTCAGCTACTGGCCGGGCGAAGGCAAGATCAAGCCGCGCATCTTCTATTCCACCGGCGATGCCCTATGGGCCCTATCCGCGCAGACGGGCCAGGTGGACAAGAGCTATGGCACGGGCGGCAAGTCGGAGATTGACGGAACACCCTATTCCTACCCGCCCTCGGTCTACAAGAATGTGCTGGTGATCGGCGCCAACACGGCGGAAGATTCCAAGGGCCCGGCGGGCGACAGCCGCGCCTATGATGCGCGCACCGGCAAGAAACTATGGACCTTCCACACGGTGCCCCGGCCGGGCGAAGTGGGCCATGAGACCTGGCTGGACGATGGTTGGAAAGACCGTTCGGGCACCAATATGTGGGTCTGGTACACCACCTACGATCCCAAGACGAACCTGCTCTATATGACGATCGGCGGCCCCAGCCCGAACTATTATGGCGGGGACAGGCCGGGCAATAATCTGTTCGGCAATTCGCTCGTCGCCGTGGATCTCGATACCGGCAAGTATAAATGGCACTTCCAGACCATCCACCACGATCTGTGGGACTGGGATCTGCCCGCCCCGCCCGTGCTGTTCGATGTGGTGAAGGACGGCAAGACCATTCCCGCCCTCGCCGAAACCGGCAAGCCGGGCCTGATGTATATCCTCAACCGGGAAACGGGTGAGCCGATCCACGGCGTGAACGAGCATTTCGTAGCCGCCGCCAATGTTCCGGGCGAATGGTATTCGCCCACCCAGCCGATCCCGGTGAAGCCCGAACCGCTCAATCGCGTGCGCTGGACGCCCGACGATGTGGTGACCGAGGCCGACACCAATGCCGAACATGTGGCGGCCTGTCATAAGCTGCTCGATTCCTACGGCGGCACTTTCTTCAATTCCGGGCCGTTCACACCCTTCTTCCTACATGAGGAAGGCGATCCCCCGCGTGCATCGATCAACATGCCGCATAATGGCGGCTCCGTGTGGGGCGGCAGCGCGGCCGATCCGCACAAGGGCATCGTCTATATCAACACCAGCGAAGGCGGCTCCATCGGCTGGATCGAGAAACGCGACCCCAAGGGCGATTATGGCCGGGGCACCACGACTTCGGCCCAGCCATACGATCGCGGCAGCCTCACCGGGCCGGGTGCCTATTCCGGCTTCATGGCCAGCTTCACCAATGCGCAGGGCCGCAAAGTCTCCCTGCCCTGCTTCAAGCCGCCATGGGGCCGCCTGCTGGCGGTAGACGGTAATACGGGCGACATCCTGTGGGCCAGCAAGCTGGGCATCACCGAGGATCTGCCCAAGGAGAAGCAGGACACAGGCGCAAATAACGGCTTCGGCGGCCCAATCGCCACCGCAGGCGGGCTGGTGTTCATCGGTGCCACGTCCGACCGCTATTTCCGCGCCTTCGACGCCAGCAATGGCGAAATCCTGTGGCAGCAGCAGCTCGATTACGCGCCGCTGACCGTGCCCGTTACCTATCGCGGCAAGGATGGGCGGCAATATGTGGCGGTGATGGCCAGCGGATCGAGCATGGCACCGGCTGCACGGACGCCGGAAGGGCGCCCGGCAAACAATGAATCGCTGGTGGTCTTCGCGCTTCCCAAGTGACGACGACAAGAATGACGAGAATTGGAGAGGCCAGAATGATCAGAAAATCCGCCTTCGCCCTTGCGGCGGGCATGTTCGCCATCGCCGGCTGCGCGGCTTCCGCGCAGAGTGGCGATGCAACCCCCGCCAACAGGACGGTCACCACCCCCGAAGGGGCGCTGATGAACGTCAATGCCGATCTGGCCTACAAGCCGGGCGAGCTGACGCAGGAACAGTTGATGAGTTCCACTCGCGACCTGATGGCGATGGATGCAATGAACGTGTTCCGCCGTTTCCCGCGCGGCAAGACGGAGGAAATGCAGAAATTCTACGTCGATGCCCTTGCTCTGCGTTCGCTCAGCCCCATCCAGCTCACGGCCACGCAGCAGATGATCCTGACCGGCGTCGGCAAGGCGCAGATCAAGCTTTCCGCAGGCCAGCAGGGCAACCGGAAATATAATCTGGAAGGCGGCGTCAAGGGCGGCACCGGCATCCGCTATTTCGCGCTCAGCTATCCCGACAAGCAGACGGTCCTCGACCGCTTCAAGGCCGCCGGGCTACCCGCTCCGCAATTCGTCGATCAGGGCAATGGCACCCAGGCCGCGCTGGTGAACGATCCGGGTGATTTCCCGATCCAGATCGTGATCCGCCCCGGCGCCAAGGATAATTCCAATGATGGTGTCGGCGTAGGGATCAGTGTCTCCAATCTCGAGAAGAGCCGCGCCTTCTATCGCGAATTCGTCGGGCTGGACGAATTGCCGCCAATTACCGACAAACTGCTGGGGCTGACGCTCTATCCCTATCGAAATGGGGAAACGACGCTGTATCTCTACCACGCGGGCGACAACCTGCCGCAGGACAATGGCAGCGCCGGCATTCAATATGTGGTGAAGGATTCCCCCATGGCCAATGCCAAGGCACAGGCCCGCGGCATCGCGGTGGAAACTCCGCTCAACAAGCTGAACGGCTTCGATCTCATCACCGTGTGGCTCAACGATCCGGACGGGGTGACGAATTACTACGCCCAGGTCGGCCCCAATTCGCGGACAGCCCAAGGCAAAAACTGACACGGGTCAGACCAGAAACGCAAAAGCCCCGCCTAATGGCGGGGCTTTTTTGAGCAAGTCACCCGGAAAAGAGGCAGGCGCCGCGGCACCTGCCTCCCCCACATGCTCACTTGTTCGATTCAGCAGCGATATAGGTGGACAGCTGCTCGATTTCCTCGTCGGTCAGCATACCCCCAAAGCTGGGCATTGCGCCCTGCCCATTGGTGATGCGGCCCAGGACGAATTCCTTGGTCAGCTTCGCGCCGTCCAGCTTGGGCCCGACATGGCCCGTACCGCCGGCATCTTTCAATTCATGGCAGCTGCCACACGACCAGTCGCTGAAAAGCGCGCGGCCCTTTTCCGCCACCGCGCCCGCTTCATCGGCAGCCTTGGCCTGGCCGCCGGTCAGCATCGTGCCGGAAACCGCCGCCACAGCCAGCGCAAGCGATGCCAGGCCCATTCCGGCGAGCTTGCGATTCGAAACTTTGTCACCCATGTCTTCCGATCCCAATCTATTGCGCAGGTGGAGAAAGCCGCCCTTTCGAGCGGATGCGCCCCACTATTCCAACGGAGTTGCGTGTCAAGCAAAGCCGGACAAAATCATCAATCGACGATTCCAGATTGACCGACGCTTAACAGCAGGATTGGCATTTTGTCAGGATAATGCAAGGTTGCGCGACAAGGAATGAGGTGGGTACATACCCGCATCAGGGGAGAAGGACATGATCAGGAATACCATCGTCGCGCTGGCCGGGCTGGCGCTGCTGGCAGGCTGCGGCGGAAATGAAGCCGAGGGCGAGAAGAAGTCCGAAATGGCCTCCGTGCGCGACCTGATGAAGGATGAAGTGCAGCCGACCGCCGAGATTTACTGGGGTTCCGCCGGCTCGGTCAGCGACGAAAACGGCATGACCGACCTTACCCCCACCACCGACGAAGGCTGGCAGAAGACCCGCGATTCGGCCGTGAAGCTGGGAGAACTCGGCAAGAAGCTGATGGAACCGCAATATTCCAAGGATCGCGGCGAAGGCTGGATCCGGCTTTCGCAGGGCCTGATCGACGTGAGCAAGATTGCCGAACAGGCCGCAGCGGACAAGAATCCGGACAAGGTCTTCGAAGTGGGCGGCACGATCTACGACGTCTGCACTGCCTGCCATCAGGCCTATCCGCAGAGCGAAGCCCCTTCCGCCGAGGGCGATGGCACGGCAGCAGCCGGGTAGACTGGCGTGACCGCTACGACCAACCGCAATGCGGCGCTGCTGGCGCTGGCAGCATTGGTGTTGCTGCCGGCGGCGGCCTACGCCCACGACATCAGCCAGGCAAACCGGGCCTTCATGGAAGGGATCGACGGGCCCGCTTTCCTGCCCTTCTTCTATCTGGGCGCGAAGCACATGGTCACCGGGATCGACCATGTCCTCTATCTGATCGGGGTGGTGTTCTTCCTCCATCGGCTGAAGGATGTGGTGCTCTACGTCTCGATGTTCACCATCGGCCATTCGCTCACCCTGATGGGTGGCGTGCTGCTGGGCACGGGCGCCAATTCGCACATCGTCGATGCGATCATCGGCATTTCGGTCGTCTATAAGGCGTTCGAGAATATGGGCGGCTTCCGCAAGATCGGCTTCACCTTCGATCCCCGCCTTGCTGTGCTGGCCTTCGGGCTGGCGCATGGTCTGGGTCTTGCCACAAAACTGATGGACCTTGCCGTTTCGCCCAACGGGCTTCTGGTCAACCTCATCGGTTTCAATCTGGGGGTCGAGGCAGGGCAGGTCATCGTACTGGCCGTGGTCGTCACCCTGCTCAATCTCTGGCGCCGCAACGCCTCCTTCGGGAGAGCGGCCTTCGCAGCCAATGTGCTGCTGATGACGGCAGGCCTCGTCCTCGCCGGATACCAGTTCACGGGATATTTCGCATCATGACCCAGCCCGCCCCTGCACTCTCGCAAACACCCTCCACTCGCAAGCTCGTCACCGGCTCCTTGCTGGCAACCGGGGCTGCTGCGGCCATCCTGGGGCTGTTCGTGCTGCCCGCCGAATATGGGATCGATCCTACCGGCGCAGGCGCGGCGATGGGCCTCACCGAATTGACTGCATCGGGCGAGATGACCGAACTGCAACGCGGCGCCTTGCGCCAAGGCCAGGTCCTCTCGCTTTCCAAGGCGCCCATCCAGAAGGACCGCTGGGAAGTCGAGCTCGGCCCGTTCAAGTCCATCGAATTCAAATATACGATGGATAAGGGCAGCGCGATGCTGTTCCACTGGAAGGCCACCGAGCCGCTCCATTACGATATGCATTCGCATCCCTTCGATGGCGGCACGGCCATGACCGAAAGCTACAGCGTTGCCGATGCCAGCGAAATGCAGGGCAGTTACGTTGCGCCGTTCAGTGGCATCCACGGCTGGTATTGGCAGAACCAATCGATGGACACTGTCACTCTGGTGCTTGAAGCGACCGGCGGTTTTACCGAATCGACGCTGTTTGACGAGACGGGCGAACACAAGCGGCCGATCCCCGCAGGCGAGTAAGCCACGATAGGCAAAAATCATCGCCGCGTCGGGGAACCGGAGGCGAGCCAATGCGTTGCGGCCGCGTGTCGGATTTTGTCAACGAAACGGTATTTTCCGCCTTGTTGCCTCCGCGCGATCTCGTATAGGCTTTTGCCGTCGGCCCATGCCTGTGGGAACGGCCGCAGACATATAAGGCAACAGGGAAGTCGGGAGTGTTTGGCCTAGTGCACCAGCATCGTGAAGTTCGCGCGCGCAGCCGCCGCGTGGCATTCTGCCTCGCCGCCGCCGCATTGGGCCTCGTTTCGGCGAATGCCGTCCAGGCCAAGACGCCGGGTGAAACCTTCGATCTCGTCGGCTGGGATTCCTATCTCGGCGGCAGCGAATCGTCGCAATATTCCGCACTGGACCAGGTCAACAAGTCCAACGTCGCGCAGCTGCAGCTCGCATGGTCCTACAAGACCGGCGAAGGCCAGCCCCCGCATTTCAATCCGGTGATCGTGCGCGGCACGATGTTCATCCTCACGCCGGACAATGCGCTGGCCGCGCTGGACCCTGCCTCGGGCAAGGAATTGTGGAAGCGCAAGTATAGCGGCCGTGTGGCCGGTCGCGGCATGAATTACTGGGAGAGCAAGGACGGCAAGGATCGCCGCCTGTTCTTCATGATGGACGGGATGCTCACAGCCGTTTCGGCCGAGAATGGCGAACCGGTCGCCAGCTTCGGCGAGAAGGGCGGCGTGGACCTGCGCAACGGGCTGGATGTGGACATCAGCCAGCTGCGCCCGCTGCAAACGGACAATCCGGGCCGTATCTACAAAGATACGATCATCATGTCGCTGCCCGCCGGCGCCTATGATTATGCCTCCGCACCGGCTGACATCCACGCATATGACGTGCGCACCGGCAAGCTGAAGTGGAAGTTCCACACCGTCCCGAAGAAGGGCGAGTTCGGCTATGAAACCTGGCCGGAAAAGGACCACGAGAAGTTCGGCGGCGTCCATAACTGGTCGGAATCCACCGTCGATCCGGAAACCGGGATCATCTATATTCCCACCGGCACCGCTCGTTACGATTTCTACGGCGGCAACCGCGAAGGCCAGAACCTCTTCGCCAACTCGATCGTCGCGCTCAACGCGCAGACGGGCAAGCGCATCTGGCATTATCAGGTCCTGCATCACGACCTGTGGGACTTCGATAACCCGCAGGCGCCCAAGCTCCTGACGATCCACAAGGACGGCAAGGACATCCCGGTGGTGATCCTGGCCACCAAGATGGGCTTCGTGTTCGTCTTCAACCGCCTGACAGGCGAACCGATCTGGCCGATCGAGGAACGCCCCGTTCCTGCATCGGACGTGCCGGGTGAAAAGGCATGGCCTACCCAGCCCTTCCCGACTTGGCCCGAACCCTTCGCGCGCCAGTCCTTCACGGTGGACGAAATCAATCCCTATCTGCCGGAAGAGGACAAGGTGAAGCTGCGCGAGCTGTTCAAGACCGCGCGCAATGAAGGGCTTTACACTCCGCCCAGCATCGTCGGCTCGATCTCGGCACCCGGCCATAATGGCGGGGCGAATTGGGGCAGCTCGGCAGTCGATCCCAAGAAGGGCCGGTTCTTCGTCGTATCCAAGCAGATGCCGACCTTCGACAAGCTGAACCTCGACAAGCGGCCTGAGGCGCTGGCGGCCATGCCCAATGGCGGCGGCGATGTGCAGCCCTATAAGTCGGGCGTGAACTTCATGCTGCAGTCCAACGGCCTTCCGGCGATCAATCCGCCCTGGTCGCTGATTACTGCTTACGACATGAACTCCGGCAAGAAGATCTGGGAACTTCCCAATGGCGAAGTGACCGAGCTGGCGAAGATGAACATCAAGGACACCGGCAGTACCGCCCCGCGCGGCGGCCCGGTGGCGACGGCGGGCGGCATCGTCTTCGTCGGCACTTCATCAGACCGCAAGATTCGCGCGCGCGATGCCGACAATGGCAAGGTGCTGTGGGAATTCGAACTTCCGGCAGCATCGGAAGGCGTGCCTGCCGTTTATGAAGCCAATGGCCGCCAATATCTGGTGATCGCCGTGGGCGGTGACGGGCTGTTCGCTCCGCAGCTGGGCCAGACCCCCCCGGGTCCAAGCCAGTACATGGCATTCGCGCTGCCTCAGGCAGGTTCGGGCGGAAGCAACTGATGCGTCTGCGCAGCCTCATTCTTGCTTCCGCGGCGGCTTTTGCTGCCCTGGGCGCCGCTTCGGTGAGTGCCCAGGAGCAGGATCTCGTCACCATTCCGGCAGTTCCCAAGGACTACAAGCCGAAGTTGACGCCGTGGGGCGATCCCGATCTGCGTGGCAGCTGGCCTATCGACCATCTGAATGCCACTCCGTTCCAGCGCACGGTCGAGCAGGGCAATCGCTATTACCTGACGGATGAGGAATTCGCCCAGCGCGAGGCGCGCCTCGGCAAGCAGGCCGGCAATTACGACAAGGAAATCCAGACCAACACGCTGGGCATGGGCGCATGGGTGGAAGTGGGCACCGCTAACCGCCGCACGTCCTTCCTGATCGATCCGCCCAACGGCCGCCTGCCAGCAAAGACCGCTGAAGGCGAGCGCCGCTCCAAGCTGATGCATTCCAGCTATCGCCAGGGGCAAAGCTTCGACTGGGTGACGGATTTCGATAGCTGGGACCGCTGCATCACGCGCGGCCTGCCGGCATCGATGTTCACCATCAATTACAATAACGGCATCCGCATGTGGCAGGCCCCCGGCCTGGTGGCGATCCAGCTGGAGATGGTGCACGAGACGCGCATCGTCTACACGGACGGCCGCCCCGCGATCTCGCCGAAGATCGGCAACTGGATGGGCGAAAGCCGCGGCCATTGGGAAAATGGCAACACGCTGGTTGTAGAAACCACCAATTTCACGCCCGGCCCTTCGGCCACCAATGTCGGCACATGGGGCGCCCCGCCCGAGAACGACACTCCGGTGAGCACCGAAGCGAAAATGACCGAGCGCTTCACCATGACCGGCCCCGATACAATCGTGTATGATGTGACGTGGAATGATCCCACGATCTTCACCGCGCCCTGGAGCGCGCGGCTCGATTGGCGGCGCAATGACGATTATCAGTTCTTCGAATATGCCTGTCACGAAGGCAATGTGCAGGTCCGCGGCTATATCAGTTCGTCCCGGGCCGAACGCGCAGAGAAACAGGAGGGTGCCCAATGAGCAGTAAAATTTCCAAAATCCGCACCGCGATGGCTTCCGCCTCGCTGGCCGTGGTGGCCCTCGCCGGAATCGGCTTCAGCGCCGCCGAGGCGCAGCCCGTGCCGGCGGACCTGACCACCATGCCGCCGGTGCCGACCGACTATCAGCCGGGCAAGACCGCTTGGGGCGATCCCGATCTGCGCGGCACCTGGCCGATCGACAACATCGCCAGCATCTTCTTCAGCCGCATGCCGCAATATGGCAATCGCTTCTGGCTGACGGACGAGGAATTCGCCCAGCGCCAGGAACAGGCCAACCGTTCCGCCGAAGCCTATCAGGCCGAGGAAGAATCCGGCAAGATGGGCATGGGCCACTGGGTGGAATCGGATGCTTCCGGCCGCCGCACCTCGCTGCTGATCGATCCGGCCAACGGCCAGCTGCCGGAATTCACCGATTACGCCAAGAACATGATCAAGATCGGCCGCTCCAGCTGGGTCGCCGGTCAGACCTATGACTGGGTAACGGACTTCGACAGCTGGGACCGCTGCGTCACGCGCGGCTTCCCGGCATCCATGTTCCCGTTCCGCTATAATAACGGCATCCGCATCCATCAGGCCCCGGGCTATGTCATCATCAACCTTGAGATGATCCACGATGCGCGCATCATTCCGATCGGCAAGAAGACCCATAATGACAGCCGCGTGAAGGAATGGATGGGCGACAGCATCGGCCACTGGGAAGGCAACACCCTGGTGATCGAGACGACCAACATTCAGCCCGGCGCTTCGCCGCTGAACATGGCAACCATGGGTGTTCCGCCGAACAACGTCATCCCCACCAGCGAAGATGCCAAGGTGGTGGAACGCCTGACGATGACGGGGCCGGATCATATCGTCTATGAACTGACCTATTCGGACCCGAAGGTTTGGACCAAGCCCTGGACCGCCCGCATGGACTGGACCCGGAACGACGATTACGCCTTCTTCGAATATGCCTGCCATGAAGGCAACGTGCAGGTCCGCAACTATATCAACGCTTCCCGCGCGACGCGTGGCACCGACGCAGCCCAGAAGGCTGACGAGGCCTCCGCAGAGTAAGCATGATGCGTTCTGCAAAATTCGGTAATCTTCTGGCCCCCGTCGCGCTCGCCGTGGCGGGGGTCATTTCTGTCTCCGCCTATGCGCAGGAGCAGGACCTCACCGTCGTTCCGCCCGTTCCGCGGGACTACAAGCCAGCCACGACATCATGGGGCGAACCCGATCTGCGCGGCGGCTGGCCAATCGACCATCTCAACGGTCGCACACCACTGGAACGCGATCCGAAATACGGCAACCGCATGTTCCTGACCGATCAGGAATTCGCCGAACGGGACGAGGCCGTGCAGGCGCTGTCCAAGCGCTATGAGAACGAGGAAGCCAGCGGCACCATGGGCATCGGCCATTGGGCCGAAGTCGCCTCTGCCAATCGTCGCACCAGCTGGATCATCGATCCGCCCAACGGGCGGTTGCCCGCCTATACGGAAGAGGGCAAGCGCCGTTCGGACGCCATGCGCTCCACCTGGACCCCGAACCAGCCCTTTGACTGGGTAACGGATTTCGACAGCTGGGACCGCTGCATCACGCGCGGCCTGCCCGCGTCGATGTTCCCCTTCATGTATAATAACGGCATGCGCATCTTCCAGGCGCCGGGCCTTGTCGCCCTGCAGATGGAAATGGTCCATGAAACCCGGATGATCTACACGGACGGGCGCAAACCGATCCCGTCGCAGATCCAGAACTGGCTGGGCGAAAGCCGCGGCCATTGGGAAAATGGCAACACGCTGGTTGTCGAAACCACCAATTTCAAACCGGGGCCTTCGGCCACCAATATCGGCACGACCGGATCGCCGCCCACGAACAACACCCCGATCAGCGAAAGCGCCAAGATGACCGAGCGCTTCACCATGACCGGCAAGGACACCATCGTCTACGAAGTGACGCTGGATGATCCGGTGGTGTTCACCAAGCCCTGGACCGCCCGCCTCGACTGGCAGCGCGACGATGGCTTCGGCATCTTCGAATATGCCTGTCACGAAGGCAATGTGCAGGTCCGCAACTATATCAATGCCTCGCGCGCGGAACGCGCGGAGGCGAACAAGACTGGGGAGTAAGCCTGATGAAGACCCGCGCACTCGCGCTCCGCGTCGCCATAGCCTCGGCCCTTATGGCCTCGGCTGCAGTGGCCCAGGCCGGCCAGCCCACGCTGGCCAAGCCCGTCACTACCAAGCAGGGCAAGATCCAGGGCGTTGCCGGCAATGAGGACGGGATCACCGTCTTCAAGGGCATTCCCTTCGCCGCGCCGCCTGTAGGCGATCTGCGCTGGGAACAACCGCAGCCGCCGGCCAAGTGGAGCGGCGTGCGTGACGGCAGCCAGTATGGCGCGCCCTGCATCCAGAACCCTGCGCCCAACCGCTTCCCCAAGAACGGGGCGACGGACTTCAACAACGCGCCGGAGATGTCGGAGGATTGCCTCTATCTCAATGTCTGGACGCCCGCGAAGACCGGCAAGGAAAAGCTGCCGGTGATGATCTGGCTCTATGGCGGTGCCTATAATGAAGGCGGTGGCAACGCACCTTTCAGCGAAGGCGACAAGTTGGCCAAGAAGGGCGTCGTTCTCGTCACCTTCAACTATCGCGTCGGCTCGCTGGGCTTCATGTCGCACCCGGAACTCACCGCAGCCTCGCCGCACAAGGCCTCGGGCAATCAGGCCATGGGCGATGCCATCGCGGCGTTCAAATGGGTGAAGGAAAACATCGCGGCCTTCGGCGGCGATCCCAGCCGCGTAACGCTGTTCGGCGAGAGCGCCGGTGCGGCCATGATCGGTGGCCTTGTGGGTGCCCCGCCCGCGCGCGGCACATTCGAGCGCGGGATTCCCGAAAGCGGCGCCTGGATGGGCCTTGGCATCGCCAAGATGGGCACGCGCGAAGCATCCGAAGCGCGCACGCTGGAAGCGGCCGAGAAGCTCGGTGCCAAGAGCCTCGCCGAACTACGCGCCCTTCCCGCCAAGGATGTGTTCAACGGCATTCGCGGCCAGGGCATGATCGTGGATGGCTGGATCATCCCGCAGGACGTTTCGATCACTATTGCCGAGGGCAAGCAGAACCCGGTCGATATCCTTGCCGGCTCCAACGCCGAAGAAGGCTCCTTCACGGCAGGGTTTGGCCCGCCGGTGACGAAGGAGAGCTGGGCGGCCGGCGCACAGCAGCGCTGGGGCGATCTGGCCGAGACCGGCATGGCTGCCTATCCCACTGCGACCGATGCTGATGCCGCCACTGCATCCACCCTGCCCTTCTCCGATGCGATGGCATGGCACATGCGCCTGCTGGCCGAGAGCCAGGCTGCCATCGGCAAGAATGCGTGGCACTACTGGTTCACGCATCGCCCGCTCTATGACGAAGGCCAGAAGGATCTGGGCGCGGGCCACACCGCCGAGATTCCCTATGTCTTCAACAACCTCGCCGCGCCGCGCACCTATCCGGCGGGCAGTTCGGTCGATCTGATGAAGAACGATCCGGTGCAGCTGGCCTTTGCGGATCAGGTCTCGCAATATTGGGTGAACTTCGCCGCCACCGGCAATCCCAATGGCAAGGGCCTACCCGAATGGCCTGCGGTGAAGGACCTCGGCTCCACCGAGGCAATGCTGCTCAACGGCAATAAGGGATCGGCCAAGGGCCACTGGACCACGGACGCCAAGCTCAAGCTCTATGAGGGCCTGTTCGAACGCGATGTGGCCAAGCCGCTGGGCATCAAGGAAGGGGAATAAGGGCACGCCCCTTCCCTGACAGGAATGGATCGGAAAAGCCGCGGGACCATGAGGTCTCGCGGCTTTTTGTTTGGGTGACAGCATGGCAAACAGGGGTATTCCCCACAGGATAAAGCATGTTCGACATCCTTGAAGACGACCTCACCAGCGAGCAGAGTCGTTCTCTCCTCGCCCTGCATCTGGCTGGCATGCATGCCAGTTCACCGCCCGAGGCGGTCTTTGCGCTCGATCTGTCAGGTCTGAAGGTCCCGGACGTCACGGTTTGGAGTGCCTGGCGGGATGACCGTATTGCCAGCATCGGAGCAATGAAGCTGCTGGGTGGCGCGCAAGCGGAAGTCAAATCCATGCGGACTCATCCCGACTTCCTTCGCATGGGTGCGGCGGCGGCACTTCTGGATACTATCATCAACGCCGCACGGGCGAATGGCGTAACCCGGTTGAGCTTGGAAACCGGCTCGGGCCCCCGCTTCGAGCCTGCCCTTGCGCTTTATCGCAAGCGCGGTTTTCGGCCGGGTGGCGCGTTCTCTGACTATGAGGCAAGCGAGTTCAACCAGTTCTTCCTCCTGGATCTTCACGAACCCGCCTGAGGGCATTCCCAAGCTCAAAAAAGAAAAGCCGCGAAACCACCTGGGTTTCGCGGCTTTCTGTTGCCGGACTAGCCCAGGGGCCAGCCAGTGCGATGTCAGGCGATCAGTAGAAGATGCCCAGCGTGAAGCCGATGGTACGGCCCATCATCACCACGCCGACCCACAGGATCAGCGAGAGCACGCCCGCAACCTTGGCGGCGACGGGGATCATACCGCCCGTGTCCCATTGCTTCACGGACTTCCAGGTCAGCACGTGGAACACGCCCATGTTCACCCCGGCCAGCGCCAGCAGGATCATCTTCCGGATGAAATAGGGGTTGATCATGTAGTCATGCGCCTTCGCCGTGAAGAGCAGTCCGCCCGTGATCGCCGCGCAGATGAAGGCGATCCAGGTGATCTTCAGCGTGTCCTGGCTGATGACTGTGACCGGATAGTCGGTCGAGGTCAGGCCCAACAGGCGAATGTCCACGATCACGATGCTGCCCAGCACGGTCACCAGAGCGATCACGTGCAGGGTTTCAAGCGTCGGGAACGCCCAGGTGGAGGTGGCGATGAAATCGCCGACTGCGGAGGCCTGAAGGGCCTGCCAGAAGGATTCGAGAATCATGAGAAATCTTCCCCCTTAGACCGGCGCGTAAGCGATCCAGCGACCGCCGAACATGACTGCGCACCACAGGATGAGGAGCAGGATGGCTGCGAGACGAAGGCCGCCGGTAGAAGCGCCTGCATCCCACTTGGCCGCACGACGCTTCACTGCACCGTTGAAGGCCAGCGTCGCGATCACGGCAACGATGATCAGCGCCATCTTGATCCAGAAGATCGGGTTGATCAGTTCGCGCACCGGTTCACCGATGATCAGCAGCAGGCCCGAAATTGCCAGCAGTACCAGCGCCCACCAGATCCACGGAATGTAGCGATGCGTGGTCTGCGCCATGGTGCGGCTCATCCCCGTGACGCCCAGCACGCGCAGGCTGATCATCATGGCCGAGCCGAACAGCGCGCCGATGGAAAGGATATGCACTGTCTGGATGGTCGGAATCGCCCAGAAGTGCGTCTGGATCCACAGGCTCAACGACAGGTCGTTGATCGCCAGGGAGAGTTCTGTGAGCGACGTGCCACGCAGCCAGTCAGTGAACTCAAAAAGAAGGTCGGATATCGACATCAGAGCATCGGTCCCTTTCCCCGAGGTATGGCTGCCCAAGGTCGCCACCCCCATTAGTTTCGGTGAAGCCCCGCCCCCCAGCGGTGCCAAAATTTGCCTGCCTGTAGCGAAGCACCGTTGCCACGGCAAGCTTCCGCGTCTAGGACAAAGTCAAAGAGAGAGTATCTGGCGTCTCCTAAGCGCCTCGAATCATACCCGACGGGAGAGAAGTCCATGCGTCTTGGCGGCTTTACGCTTCTGGCGACGATATCTGCGATTGGTTTGTGCGCCGCAGCATCGGCCGAAGTTTCCATGCCGGACGGTGACTGGCGCACGATTAATCGCGATCTTGCCGCGACTCGCTACTCCCCTTTGGACCAGATCAACAAGTCCAACGTGACTCAGTTGCAGCAGCAGTGGACCTATCCGCTCCG
>MKUB01000036.1:0-748 GCA_001898545.1 Sphingomonadales bacterium 63-6
TCCTACACCAAGGAGCTGGGCGACGTCCCCGCCCAGTGCATGGACGTGAAGAACGCCCCGTCCAGGCCCTTCTACGCGCCCGACGACTACGTGGTGGACATCTGGGAGGACCGGGTGCGCCAGGTGAAGGCCGAGGGCGACAGCCTGGGCGGCGTGGTCTGCGTGACAGCCAGCGGCGTGCCCGCCGGGCTCGGCGAGCCGGTGTTCGACAAGCTGGACGCCAGGCTGGCCTACGCGCTCATGGGCGTGGGGGCGGTGAAGGCCGTGGAGATCGGCGAGGGGCTGCAGGCCGCGCGCAACTACGGCTCCAAGAACAACGACGCCATCACGGCGCAGGGGTTCGCCTCCAACCGCGCGGGCGGGACGCTCGGCGGCATAAGCTCGGGCCAGGACGTTGTGGTGCGCTGCGCCGTGAAGCCCATCCCGTCGGTGTCCATCGCGCAACGCACGGTCACCGCGACCGGCGAGGAGACCGAGATCGTGGTGGGCGGACGCCACGACGTGTGCGCCATCCCGCGCATCAACCCCGTGCTCGAGGCCATGGTCTGCCTGACCCTGGCCGATTTCTGGCTGCTCTCAGGAAGGAGTTTCTGAGTCGTCGTCTTCCTCGGGGGCGTGGCGCTTGGCCAGCTTGTGGAAGACCAGCACGGGCAGGGCGGTGAAGAGCAGCTCCGGCCAGGACGCCACCTCGCCGCGCCCCATGTACTCGGCCCAGCACTGCAGGAAGTAGGTCACCCCGGCGTAGGCG
>MKUB01000036.1:937-24300 GCA_001898545.1 Sphingomonadales bacterium 63-6
CCGCCACCCTTATAGCCAGTGGCGAACTGGGCATAGGTCATCACCTGATCGTTCCAGCGATATTGCAGGGCGATGCGGTAATCGACCTTGTCGCCGGCAGAAACACCGACCTTGCCGTCCAGCGAGGCCAGCGCAGCCGGGGGCGGCCCGCCCTCGGGGCTGCGGCGGACATATTTGTAGGTCTTCTTCTCGTCCGTATAGCGGATGCCGCCATTCAGGCTGAGGGCATCGGTGACATTCCAGGTCACATTGGCGAACACAGCCTTGCTGGTCAGAGTGACCGGATCGCTCTGTTCAAAACGCAGGTTCGAACTACGCAGCCCCTGGAACGAGGTGTAGACAGACTTCTGATCGCCGTAATAGCCGCCGATCGTATATTCGACCTCCTCCTCATCACCGAACGCGCCGTTGAGGCGGAGTTCCTGGCTAAAGGAATGGAACGTCAGCGGGCCATAGCCAAGGCTGTGCGCCATGGGCGATGTGTCATTGTCGTTCTGGAAGTTCGAGACATATTCACGATAGGCAGTGATCGAAACGAGCTTCAACCGGTCGGCCAGATCCCAGTCGAGCTGACCGGAAAGACCCCAGCCTTCAAACTTGATGCGGCCATCGGTCTGGTCGCGGATCGGCCAGGTCGTGTCTGGCTCGTTGGTGTAGCTGGCGAAGTTGCAATAGGGCCCACAGACGAAGCGCGTGTCATAGGCAATGCCCGGACCATAGGGATTGATGTCCCGGCCCGGAGGAGAGGCATTATTGTAAGGCGGGTTCGCGGGCAGCGGATAATGCGGGCTGGAAAGCACGCCATTAGGGTAATAGGTTTCCAGCAGCACCGAGCCGGCCTGCCAGCGGTCATCCACCGTGTAATCCCCGATGATGTTGATGTCGATCGTGTCGGACGGGCGCCAGCGCAACTGGCCGCGCATGCCGAACAGATTGACATTGCCTTCATCCGCCACGACGCAATCGCTGCCCGCGGGCATGGTGGCGGGAATGCCGCCCACCGCCGGGTTGATCTCCGCACCGGGATTCAGTGGAGCGTCGGAAGGCAGGCGGGCGCCGCCGCCCATCGGGTAGACGCAGCCAAAGTCCATCCGCTTGACATAGCCATCCTGCTTCTTGGCCACGCCGGCAAGGCGCGCATCGAGCCCTTCGGCCAAGTTGAAATCGGCACTGGCGCGCAGATCGATGCGGTTGCGAATACCATAAGTGGCCTGGATCGAACCTGTATTGCTGCCTTCGGGACGCTTGGAATAGAGCTTCACCGCGCCGCCGATGGAGTTACGCCCCGCCAGCGTGCCTTGCGGCCCACGCAGAATTTCCACCCGGTCGAGATCGAGCAGGTCGAACATCGAACCGGTGAGCGTGGCGTAATAGACATCGTCCACATAAAGGCCGACACCCGGTTCCAGCGCGGGGTTGAAGTCATATTGGCCGACGCCGCGAATATTGGCCGCGATGGAAGGACCGAATGCCGCGCCCTGGGGCTTCAGCGTGACCGACGGGGCCTGGCTGGCCACCTGAGTGATGTCGGTCTGGCTGCGTGCCTCCAGCATCGCGGAATTGACCGCCGTGATCGCCAACGGCGTATCCTGCAAGTTCTGTTCGCGGAACTGGGCAGTAACGATGATGTCTCCCGATCCCGCCCTGCTCGCTTCAGCCTCATCCTGCGCGAAGGCAATCGACGGCGCGACAAGCATCAATGCCGATGTACTCAGAACAACTGACTTCAACCTCATGACATCCTCCCATGTCGATAAAACTGGTCAATGCCGGCGCCACTCCATCAGGCGTGGTGGCCGGTATTCTCCCTTCCCGCCGGACTGTCGGCGGAACGGATAGCGGACGCGGGCCGTAATTCGGCTTCCTCGTCCTCAATCGCTTGCTGAACCTTATTGAGAAGGCGCAGCAACTCGCCACGCTCCCCAGGTTCAAGGCAGGCTGCCAAACGGATCTCCGCTTCTCCGTGCAGATCCAGCAACTCTGCCAATTTACGTTCGCCTTCCGGCGTAATGTAGAGCCCCTTGCTGCGTCCATCGCGCCCCTCAGCGCGCGTCAGCAGACCCTGAGCCTCCAGCCGGCTGGCCACTTTCATTCCCACGGAGCGATTGGCCGCCAAGGCCCGGCCCAGAACGGTCTGGCTACAACCGGGTTGTTCCCGGATCAGCGCCAGGGCCGTTGTGTCGGCTGGCCGCAAACCTGTACCATCAAGTAGACGATGGACACTGCGCAGTGCCGCACAGCGCGCCATATCCAGTTGATAGCCAACAATATCGGCAAGTTTCATCGCTCCCACCGCCGCAATTGTATTCATTGACTACAATTGCGGCAAATGGATTATGTCGCTTATCTTACCGATGGCGTAACAATGTGGCAGGCGGGCAACATTCTTTACCCGCTAGTGCACTACTTCATTGTAGGCATTGTAAATTCTGCCCCGGCACGAATACCTTTCGGCCAACGGGTGGTGACAGTCTTCAGCCGCGTATAGAAACGCACCCCTTCCGGCCCGTGCATGTGGTGATCTCCGAACAGCGAGGCCTTCCAGCCGCCGAAGCTGTGGAATGCCATTGGCACCGGGATGGGCACGTTCACACCCACCATGCCCGCCTGAATGCGATAGGAAAATTCGCGCGCCGCATCGCCATCGCGCGTGAAGATCGCGGTGCCGTTGCCATATTCATGCTCGTTCACCAATCGCACCGCTTCCTCGAAATCGGGGCTGCGGACGACGGACAGAACGGGCCCGAATATTTCCTCGCGATAGATCGCCATGTCCGGTGTCACATCGTCAAACAATGTGCCGCCCAGGAAATAGCCGCCTTCATAGCCCTGCAGTTCCAGGCCGCGCCCATCGACCACGAGCTTCGCGCCTTCGGCAATACCGCTTTCGATATAGGATGCCACCTTGTCACGATGGGCGGCCGTTACCAGCGGGCCCATCTCGGCCTCCGGATCTGTGCCCGGCCCAACCTTTAGCGCACGCACCCGCGGGGCGAGCTTTTCGATCAGCGCATCGGCCGTTTCCTGCCCCACCGGGACGGCGACGGAAACCGCCATGCAACGTTCTCCGGCGGAACCATAGGCAGCGCCCATCAGCGCATCCACCGCCTGATCCAGATCGGCGTCGGGCAGGATGACCATATGGTTCTTCGCCCCGCCCAGCGCCTGGCAACGCTTTCCGTTCCGCGCTGCGGTTTCGTAGATATAGCGCGCAATCGACGTGGAGCCGACAAAGCTGATCGCCTGTACCAGCGGATCGGCCAGCAGGGCATCGACAGCCTCCTTGTCTCCATGCACCACGTTGAACACGCCTGCCGGAAGTCCTGCCTCGGTCAGCCATTCGGCGATCAGCAGCGCGGCAGACGGATCGCGTTCGGAAGGTTTCAGGATGAAGCAATTGCCGCATGCCAATGCCACGGGGAACATCCACATCGGCACCATGGCCGGGAAGTTGAACGGAGTGATCCCTGCCACCACGCCCAGAGGCTGGCGGATGGCATGACTGTCTATGTCACGACCGACATTCTCGCTGATCTCGCCCTTGAGCAATTGCGGGGCCGCCGTAGCGAATTCCACCACTTCAAGCCCTCGCTGCACCTCGCCCAGCGCATCGGACAATACCTTGCCATGTTCGGCCGTAATCACCGCCGCGAGCTGGCCGGATCGAGCCTCCAATATGCGCAGGAAACGGTTGAGAATGCGTCCCCGCTGCAGGGGCGGAGTGGCGGCCCAGCCAGGGAAAGCCGCCTGCGCCGCGCGCACCGCCGCACCCACTTCCGCCGCCGAGGCCAGCGGAACGCGGCCGGTTTGCTCCCCCGTGGCGGGGTTGAATACCGGCGCGTTGCGCCCGCTTCCACCGGCCACGCGGCGTCCGGCGATGTAATGCGTGATCTGGGCCATGGGGCGGAAAACTTTCTGTCAGGCTGCCAGCAAAGCGGCAGGATCGGTATAGGCAAGACCAAGGGCATCGGCCACCGGACGGCAGGTGACTTGCCCGGCGCAGACATTCAACCCTGCCAACAGGTGCGGATCGCGCCGCAAGGCATCCCGCCAGCCCAGCTCCGCCAGCCGCAGGATATGGGGCAAAGTGACATTGCCCAGCGCATAGGTGGATGTCCGGGCAACTGCCCCCGGCATATTGGCCACGCAATAATGAACGACACCGTCCACCACATAAGTGGGATCGGCATGTGTCGTGGGATGGCTCGTTTCGAAACAGCCTCCCTGGTCGATGGCAACATCCACCAGCACAGCACCCGGCTTCATCGTGTGAAGCATGGCATGAGTGACGAGTTTGGGCGCCTCTGCGCCGGGGATGAGCACTGCGCCGATCACGAGGTCAGCATCCGCCACACAGGCGGAAAGGTTGGCCTTGTTGGAAAAACGGGTCTTGGCCCGCGCCTCGAAATGAATGCCCAGCCGTTCGAGAACTTCGGCCGAGCGATCCAGGATAGTCACATCCGCGCCCAGCCCGGCGGCCATCTGCGCGGCATTGAAGCCGACCACACCGCCGCCGATCACCACTACCTTGGCTGGCAGCACACCCGGCACGCCGCCCAGCAGCACGCCGCGCCCGCCATGGGCCTTTTCCAGCGCGGTGGCCCCCGCCTGCACGGCCATACGCCCCGCCACCTGGCTCATCGGCTTGAGCAGCGGCAGCCCGCCGGAACTGTCCGTCACCGTCTCATAGGCGATGCACACTGCCCCACTGGCGATCAGATCCGCCGCCTGATCGGGATCGGGCGCAAGGTGCAGATAAGTAAACAATATCTGCCCTTCGCGCAGCATTGCCCGTTCACGCGGCTGAGGCTCCTTCACTTTCACCAGCAGTTCCGCCCTGGCAAAGACTTCCGCTGCTTCCGCGACGATTTCAGCCCCGGCGCGCAAATAGGCGGCATCCAGCGCGCCAATGCCCTGCCCCGCGCCGCTTTCCACCAGCACATGATGGCCAGAATGGACCAGTTCCTCCGCCGCCTCCGGCGTGAGCCCCACCCGGAATTCGTTGTTCTTGATCTCGCGAACCGTACCGACGATCATGATCGCACTCCTCTGGGCGGGGTTTCAGCGCCTTCTATTCCACCTTGGCAAGCACTTCGGCCAGTTTGCCGAAAATCTCGTCGATATGGGCTTTCTGGAGGATGAGCGGCGGCGAAAGGGCGATGATGTCACCCGTCACGCGGATCAGCAGCCCGCTGTCGAAGGCCCGGTGGAATGCTTCCATCGCCCGCCTGCCCGGCGCACCGGGGCGAGGTTCCAGTTCGATCCCCCCGATCAGGCCGATATTGCGGCAGTCGATGACATTGCGCGCACCCTTGAACGAATGGACCGCATCGGCCCAGTAATCTTCCAGCTCGATGGCCTTCTCGAACAGGCCCTCCCGCTCATAAATGCCCAGAGTGGCAATGGCTGCGGCGGAGGCCAAAGGATGGCCTGAATAGGTATAGCCGTGGAACAGATCGATTGTCCCCGGCGCAGCGCTGTTGACGATAGTGTCGTAAATTTCCCGCCGAACCGCCACCGCGCCCATCGGCACGGAGGCATTGGTCAGACCCTTGGCCATGGTGATGATGTCGGGCGTGATGCCAAAACGTTCGGATGCCGTCGCCTTGCCCACGCGGCCAAAGGCGGTGATGACCTCGTCGAAAATCAGCAGCAGGCCATGCGTGTCGCAGATTTCGCGCAGCCTTTTCAGGTAGCCGACCGGCGGCACCAGCACGCCAGTTGAGCCAGAAACCGGCTCGACAATGACAGCCGCGATAGTCTCCGCGCCATGCAGCGCGATCAGCCGTTCCAGATCCTCCGCGAGTTCCGCCCCATGCAGCGGCTGTCCCCGGCTGAAGGCATTGCGCGCAGGGTCATGGGTGTGCCGCAGATGGTCCACCCCCGGCAGCAAGGTGGTATAGGGACGCCGGTTACCCACGATCCCGCCCACGGAAATGCCGCCGAAGCCCACACCGTGATAGGCCCGTTCGCGCCCGATGAAGCGATAGCGCCCGCCCTGCCCGCGCGCCTTCTGATAAGCCAGCGCGATTTTGAGCGCTGTATCGACGGATTCGGAACCCGAATTGACGAAAAATATCCGGTCCAGCCCTTCAGGCATGATCAGCGCCAGCCGCGATGCAGCCTCGAAGGCGAGCGGATGGCCGAGCTGGAAAGTGGGGGCGAAGTCCATTTCCCCGGCAGTCTTGCGGATTGCCTCCACAATCTCTGGCCGGGCATGGCCCGCATTCACGCACCACAGCCCGCCCGTTGCATCCAGCACCTTGTGTCCAGCGGCAGCCGTGTAGTGCATCCCTTCGGCACCCACGAACATGCGCGGATGATCCTTGAAGCCGCGATTATCCGTAAAGGGCATCCAGAATGCCGAAAGATCGTTGGGCTCGCTCAAATGGAGACTCCTGAAATGGGAAACCGGGCTTCCATCTGACAGTAACCGCCTGCGATGGTTACTGCTATTCGGTTCACATCGCCTTATCCTATCGGAAAAGCTGATAGCCATAGCCCCAATAAATCCCATTGGTCTTTGCTCCCGATCAGGGACAAGATACTATTCGTAATTATGGCATTTCGTTTCGGCTCGCCCTTCCAGCGCGTGGCGGCCGAAGCAAAACTTCCGGCCCAGCCCGAACGGGCAGGCCCAACAGAAAGGCGGTTGGGGGCAGATTGAAGGTAGGGACGGTCGGCCGCAGAGGCCGGTAGAGGCTGCACAAGGCCTGCAACGTCCTATGCCCGCAAATCTTGGCCTCGCCGGCAGAAAAGGGGGTATGTCATGAAAAAGCGCAGTTACTTGGGGTTTGCCGCTGCCGTCGCAGTGGCTTTGCCCGGTACGGCCTATGCCCAGGAAGAGAGCGACGCTGCATCCGGCGCATGGGAAGTCAATGCATCGATAGCCGCCTTCAGCGACTATCGCTTCCGAGGTGTCTCCCTCTCTGGCAAAGACCCTGAAATAACTGCGGAAGTGTCGGTTTCACACGAATCCGGCTTCTATGCCGGCACCTGGCTTTCGAACGTGGATCTCGGAGACGGGGCGGACGATGTGGAAGTGGACATTTCCGCCGGCTTTGCCACCGATATTGGCGGCGCCAGCATCGATATCGGCGCTATCTATTACCTTTATCCCGGCAATGACGACTTCAATTATGTTGAGTTCGCCGGCTCGATCGGAACCAGCATCGGCCCGGCCGCAGTAACCGTAGGTGTGGCTTACGCCCCCAGTCAGGATGCACTGGGCAACGTGGACAACACCTATGTCTACATGTCCGGCGAAGTGCCGATTGCGGGCACACCGATCGCCCTGCACGGCACGTTCGGATATGAAGACGGCGGCTTTGCCGACAACAAGAAGGACTGGTTGATCGGCGCCAGCTTTGACATGGGCGCGGGCTTCACGGCCACGCTCGACTATGTGGACAGTGCCCACTCCCTGACTTCGCTGGGCGATGCCACTGCGGTATTTTCCATCAGCAAGTCATTCTAGGCACCTGGGCGGGGCGGCCTGACCGCCCTGCCCCAACAGCGGAACATGCATGACTACGGATATTGCCAGCTGGATCAGGGAAAGAGGGATCGCCGAGGTCGAGTGCATCGTGCCCGACATGAACGGTATCCAGCGCGGGAAGGTTCTGCCCGCCAACAAGTTCCTCAAAAGCCTGACCGACAAGAACCTGCGCATTCCCGGCAGCGTGTTCATGGTGACGGTGACCGGCGATTATCCCGAAGACATGGACGGGATCATGCCGGGCTACGATCCCGACCTGATCCTGGTGCCCGATGCGGCGACCATTCGCGAGGCCCCTGGCTTCACCACGCCCACCGCCTATGTCATCGCCGACGCTTTCGACGGTAATGACAAGCCGATAGAGATCGCCCCGCGCCAGATCCTCAAGCGCGTGCTGGCCCTTTATGAAAAGCGCGGCTGGCGCCCGGTCATCGCACCGGAACTGGAGTTCTATCTGGTCTCCAAGAACCTCGATGCGGATATCCCGCTCGTGCCGCCGGTGGGCCGGTCAGGCCGGGCGGAAACCGCCAGCCAGCCGTTCGGGCTGGAGGCCCTGGGCGAGTTCGAGGATATTATCGAGCAGATATACGACTGGTGCGAAAAGTCTGAACTCAACATCGATACGATGATCCATGAAGCAGGCGCCGCGCAACTTGAAGTCAACTTCATCCATGGCGATCCGCTGGCGCTGGCTGACCAGGCCTTGCTGTTCAAGCGGATCGTCCGGCAGGTGGCGCTGGAGCACGGCGTCTATGCCACCTTCCTGGCCAAGCCGATGTCAGACCAGCCCGGCAGCGCAATGCATATTCACCAGTCCATCATCGATATCGACACCGGGCGGAACGTCTTTTCCACCCAGAACGGGCGGGATAGCGCGCTGTTCCGCAGTCATATTGCCGGGCTGGTGCGGCTGATGCCGCAAGTGCTCCCCCTCTTTGCGCCCAACGTCAATTCCTTCCGCCGGATGCAGCCCGATACGGCCGCGCCGATCAACGTCCATTGGGGTACGGATAATCGCAGCTGCGGCCTGCGCGTGCCGGTTTCGGGCTATAAGGACCGGCGGATCGAGAACCGCCTGCCGGGTGCGGATGCCAATCCCTATCTGGCCATCGCCGCCTCGCTGGTCTGCGGCTATGTGGGCATGGTGGAGCGTATGCAGCCGCCCAAGGCCATCACGGGCAGCGCCTATAATCGCGCGCGCACCCTGCCCCGCACGCTGGAGGCTGCGCTGGACCGGTTCAGCCATTGCCGCCCGGTGAAGCAGCTGCTGGGCGAAGATTTCTTCGAGCTGTTCTATGCCATCAAGGAAACCGAACTGTTCGCCTATCAATCGGTGATCAGTTCGTGGGAACGCGAACATCTGCTGTTGAAGGTGTGAAGTGACGCCCCACGCGCCGTCCTATTACGCGGCGACCGCCCATTCCCTTGCCGAACAGCCCCCGCTGGCGGGCGATGTTTCGGCGGACGTGGTGGTCATCGGCGGTGGCTTCACCGGCCTTTCGGCAGCCTTGCATGCCGCCGAAGCGGGCTTTTCGGTGGTGCTGGTGGAGGCAAATCGGATCGGCTGGGGCGCATCCGGGCGCAACGGGGGCCAGATGATCCCCGGCATGCGCTGGAGCGCATTGGAGCTGGAAGAACAGTTCGGGACGGACCAAGCGCGCCAGCTGGTTTCGCTTGCCAATGAAGCGGGTGCCCGCGTGCGTGAGCGGATCGCACGCCACTCCATCCGATGCGCCCTGAGGCAAGGGCATTTCCATGCAGCCTGCCGGCCCGCCCATCTCTATGACATGCGCCGCGAACTGGACTGGCTGGAGCGTAACCTCTCCTATGACGGAGGGCGGATAATACAGGCAGCAGATGTGGGCGAATATGTCGCCAGCCCCATCTATCATGGCGGGCTCTATGACCGGAATGGCGGCCATCTCCACCCGCTCAACTACGCGCTGGGGCTGGCACAGGCTGCTCTGGATGCCGGAGTGCGGATTTTCGAGGCAACACCCGCGCAGGATCTGGACCATGGCGGCCCCGTGCGGGTCACAACACCGCGAGGGCAAGTGACGGGCCGGTTCGGGGTGCTGGCCTGCGACGCCTTCATGGGTTCGATCGACAAGCGGCTGGGCCGGATGACCATGCCGGTGGCCAATTACAATGTCGCCACCGCACCGCTCCTGTCCGATCAGGCCGCCGCGCTGATCCCCTCAGGCGCGGCCGTGTCGGACAGCAAATTCGTGCTGAATTATTATCGCCTCAGTTCCGACAATCGCCTGATCTTCGGCGGCGGAGAGAAATATACGCCCACCCCGCCACGCGACATCCAGGCTTTCGTTCGTCCTTATCTGGAGCAGGTATTTCCTCAACTAAAGAACGTCTCCATTGATTATACCTGGGGCGGTCTGGTGGGAGTGACGCTCAATCGGCTGCCCGACTTCGGCCGTCGCGGCGATTGCTTCTACGCCCATGGCTGGTCCGGCCACGGCGTGTTGCTCACCACTCTGGCAGGAGAACTGATCGCCGATGCGATGCGCGGCCATGCGGAACGGTTCGATCTGCTGGCCAGCCTGCCCAAGCGCCCCTTCCCCGGTGGGCCGCTGTTACGCCACCCGCTTTACGTGCTGGGTATGCTATGGTTCGCCCTCAAGGACCGGCTATGATCTCCGACGGATCGATCACGGCGATGATCGCCGCCGAACGTGATCTGTTCGTGGCGCGCAATCCTAACTCCGCCGCGCTGGCCATGGAGGCGGCGCGCCACTGGCATCGCGGCGTGCCATTCCACTGGATGCTCGATTGGGGCACGCCCTTTCCGCTATTCGTTGACCGCGCACAGGGGGCGGAGCTGTGGGACGTGGACGGCCACCGCTTCGACGACTTCTGCCTGGGAGACACCGGATCGATGTTCGGCCATTCTCCGCCGCCCGTGGCCGAGGCCATCGCCCGACAGGCCAGCCGGGGGCTGACCTACATGCTACCGTCCGAAGATGCCGTGGCCGTCGGCGAGGAACTGGCCACACGCTTCCGCCTGCCATTCTGGCAAGTGACCGCGAGCGCGAGCGACGCCAATCGGGCGGTTATCCGCTGGTGCCGGGGCATTACAGGCCGGAAGCGTATTCTGGTGTTCAATGGCTGCTACCACGGCGCGGTGGACGATGTGTTCGTCGATCTGCGCAAAGGCATGCCCGAACTGCGCCGCAGCCTGGTGGGGCAGGTCTATGATGTGCGCCAGCACACTGCGGTCATCGAGTTCAACGACCTGCCCGCACTGGAAGCCGAACTGGCGAAGGGCGACATCGCCTGCGTCCTGACCGAGCCTGCGCTCACCAATGTCGGCATGGTACTGCCCGATCCTGGATATCTGGAGGCAATGCGCGATCTGTGTACGCGCCACGGCACCGTGCTGGTTTTTGACGAGACGCACACGATCTCCACCGGTTATGGTGGCCATACCGGCACTTACGGAACCCTGCCGGACATGTTTGTGCTGGGCAAGCCGGTGGCGGGCGGAGTTCCCTGCGCAGTCTATGGCTTTTCCGCCGAAGTGGCCGAACGGAAGGAGCGGATACGCGCGGAAGGAGAAACCGGGCATTCCGGCATTGGCACCACCCTTTCCGCCAATGCCCTCGCTCTTGCCGCCATGCGCGCCTGCCTCACTCAGGTGATGACGCCAGCCGCCTATGCCCACATGCTGCCACTGGCCGAGCATCTGGCACACCGTCTGCGGGAAGTAATAGCCGCGCGGGGTCTCGAATGGCACGTCGCCCATATCGGCGCACGCGGCGAATTCATCTGCGCACCAAGGCCCGCCCGCAACGGCACCGAAGCGCGCGCCGCCATGCAAGGACCGCTTGAACAGGCCCTGCACCTGTTCCTCATCAATCGCGGCGTGCTTATCGCGCCGTTCCACAATATGACGCTGGTCAGCCCCTCTACGACCGAAGCCCAGGTCGAGCGGCTGGCAAGCGTGCTCGACGATTGCCTCAAGACCCTGATCGGATGACCCGGATGACCAAGCCGCCCTACAGCTCGAACAAGATCGCCTCCGCCAGCGAAGCCTACGATTTCTTCAAGGCCAATCCGGATGTCGATGCGGTCGATATCATCTTCACCAATATGTGCGGCGTGCCGCGCGGCAAGCGGCTGCGCCAGCATGAGGTGCTCGCAGTATATGAAACAGGCCGCTTCCTGCCCGGATCGGTGCTGGTGGTCGACATCACCGGGCGCGATACGGAGGAGACGGGGCTGGTCTGGGAAGATGGCGATGCGGATCGCTATGTGAAGCCGGTGCCGGGCACCCTGGTGCGTGCGCCGTGGTTGGGTGACAAGGCGGCGCAATTCCTCACCAGCTTCTACGAACTGGACGGCACACCCAACGATCTCGACCCGCGCCATGTTCTGGGCCGTGTAATCGATCGGCTGGAAGCGGATGGGCTTACCCCCGTGGTGGCGGTGGAACTGGAATTCTACCTTGTAGAGGCCGAAGGCGGGAAGATCGCGCCCGCCGCGGGTCAGCTGACCGGCCACCGCAGCAGCGAAATCCAAGTCTATGGCCTGACCGAGTTGCAGGAATTCAAGCCTTTCTTCGACGATCTCTATGCCTATTGCGATATTCAGGGCCTGCCGCTGGAATCCGCCATTTCGGAATTCGCGCCCGGCCAGTTCGAACTGACCCTGCGCCACAAGGCCGATGCGCTGCGCGCCACGGACGATGCCGTGATGTATAAGCGGCTGGTGAAGGCGGTCGCGATGAAGCACGGCTTCGAGGCGACCTTTATGGCCAAGCCCTTTGCCGATCAGGCTGGCAACGGCATGCACCTGCACATCTCCATGGCCGACGAACAGGGCAATAACGCCTTTGCCAGCGAGGCCCCC
The DNA here is from genome assembly GCA_001898545.1 of Sphingomonadales bacterium 63-6. Classification (GTDB taxonomy): domain Bacteria; phylum Pseudomonadota; class Alphaproteobacteria; order Sphingomonadales; family Sphingomonadaceae; genus Andeanibacterium. Next base: position 13,302 of record MKUB01000036.1, read on the forward strand.
GAAGGCGCGCCCATCCTGCGCCATGCGATTGGCGGGATGAAGGCGCTGCTGGCCGATTCCATGGCGATCTTCGCGCCAAATGCGAACAGCTTCCGCCGGTTCAAGGCCAATTCCTATGCTCCCGTCGCGCCCACCTGGGGCGTGAACAATCGCACGGTCAGCCTGCGCGTGCCGGCAGGGCCGCCATCATCCCGCCATGTGGAACATCGCGTCTGCGGGGCGGACGCCCATCCCACGCTGGCGACGGCGGCAGTTCTGGCCGCGATGCATCACGGCATCAGCAACAAAATCGATCCAGGCCCAGCGGTAGTGGGCAATGGCTATGCGGATTCCGCGGCCGAAACCCGCCTGCCCAATCACTGGGCCGCCGCCATCGAAGCCTTTGAGAATTCGGAGCTGCTGAAGGATTATCTCGGCGAGCGCTTCGTGAAGAATTACGCCATCGTGAAGCAGGTGGAGATGGCCAACTTCATGGCCCAGGTCACTGAGCTGGACTACGCGTGGTATCTGCGAAACGCTTGACCCCCGGCGAGACGCCCATCGGCGGCTTCACTGCCGCCTGTGGTTCTGCGCGGTTTCCATGAACATATTGGCCGCATCGCTATGCCGCGTCAGCCGCCGCCAGCCAATACCGATATCCACGGTGGGCAGGCTCTCGCGCGTGCGCTTGGAGAGGATGCGATCCCCTTCAAGGCTCCATGGGCGATAGACGAGGTCGGGCATCAGGGTGATCCCTGCTCCTGTGCCGACAAGGCTGCGCACCCCTTCCATGGAGGAAGTGCGGAAGGCCACACGGGGCGGATGATCGAATTTTGACCAGATACCTTCAACCAGCCCTTCCAGCTCATCGAGCGAGAGCATCACCACGGGATCGTTTTCCAACTGGGCAAGCGACAATCCATCGACATTGGCCAGCGGATGCGACGGCGCCAGCCACGCGCGGCATTCGCTCCGCAGCAGTACTTCATGGTCGATCGCGCTGCGCTGTTCGAGATTGGAGACGATCAGCAAGGCCAGGTCCAACTCGCCGTTGACCAGCATGTGTTCGACATAGGCCCGCTTGTCTTCCACCAGTGAAACCTGAATCCGCGGGAACAGGCGCTGGAAGCGGGAGAGCAGGTCGGACAGGAAATAGCCGGTTACCAGCGGGGTCACGCCAATGCGGATGTGCCCTTCGGTCTGGTCTTCCCCCTGCCCGACGCCACCGGCGAGATTGGAAATCGCATCGACGATGGAACGCGCATGGCGCAGGAACTGACTGCCTTCCCGCGTAAGCGTAACGCCCTTGGCATGACGGTGGAACAAGGTGACGCCCGTTTCCAGTTCCAGCGTGCGGATCGCATCGGTGACAGCCGATTGCGAGATTCCCACCGCGCTCGATCCGCCGGATACGGAGCGTGCTTCCGCCACCGCGATAAAATAGCGAATCTGGCGGAAGGTGATGTTCATCTGTCTTTCCGATAGCTCTCGCTTTGCATAATCGACTGGCGCAAGTCGCGATAGAGAGGTTTCATATTTTCGCTCGGCCTGAATTGTGCGCTTGCAGCATTCTCAGCCTGAGGTAGCATTGCCTTCGAGGGGAGCAGCATCGGCAACAGCCGGTGTCAGCAATAGGGGTCAATCGATATGAACGGCTTCGAATTTCCGACACGCAAAGGGATGGGCCGCCGCTCGCTGCTTCAGGCACTGGGCGTCGCGGCGGTTGGCATCAGCTTTGGCGGACTGACCGCCTGCGGCAAGTCCGGCAGCGAGAAACTGGCGGCTACCGGCGAAGAAGCGTCGCTCAATTTCTATAATTGGGACACCTATATCGGTGAAACCACGCTGAAGGACTTCAAGGATGCCAGCGGCATTTCCGTGAATATGAGCCTGTTTGCCACGAATGACGAATTGTTCGCCAAGCTGCGCGCAGGCAATCCCGGCTTTGACGTGATCGTGCCTTCAAACGATTTCGTGGAACGCATGATCGAGTCGGACCTGATCGTGCCGCTCGATCACTCGCTGATCCCCAATCTGAAGAACATCGACCCGACCTTCATCGATGTCCCTTATGATCCGGGCCGCAAGTTCTCCATGCCCTACACCTGGCTAACGCTGGGAATCGGTTATCGCAAATCCAAGGTGAAGGGCGTCCCAGACAGCTGGAAATATCTGTTCGATTCTCCGGAATATGCCGGGCGCATCGCCCTGCTTTCAGAGGCCGGTGACGTGATCCGGCTGGGCGCCAAATATCTGGGCCATTCCGTCAACGGACTGACCCCGGAGATCATCAAGCAGGTCGAGGCGATGATGATCAAGCAGAAGCCCAACATCAAGACGTTCCACGAGGATAACGGACAGGACCTGCTCCTTTCCGGCGAAGTGGACGTAGTGATGGAGTATAATGGCGACATCGCTCAGATCATGGTGGAAGACGACGATATCGATTTCGTGCTCCCCAAGGAGGGCAGTCAGCTCAATTCGGATACGCTGTGCATTCCCAAGGGCGCGCCGCATCCGAAGAATGCCCACCTCTTCATCAATAACCTGCTCGATGCGGAAGTGGGCAAGAAGATCGCGGAAACGATCCTTTTTCCGACTCCCAATGCGGCGGCAAAGGCGTTGATGCCGGATTCCTACAAGAACAATCCGGTGATCTTCCCCCCCGCAGACCAACTCGCGAAATGCGAATATGCTTCCTACAACGAGAAGCTCCAGCCGCTCTACGAGGAAGCCTTCACACGGATCAGGGCCGCCTGACGATCTGAGGACCAGCCAGCAACCGGGGGACGCGAATGGAGAGCTGGAAAAACCACAAGGCACTGTTCGCCGCCGTCGCGACAGCGCCGCTCACATGGCTTATCCTCTTCTTCCTGCTCCCCCTGGGCATCGTCTGGCTTTACAGCTTCGGCACCAATCAGGGCCTGACCCAGATCGACATTTCGGGCACCTTTGCCAATTACGCCCGCGCGCTTGAGCCGCTCTATCTGGGCATCTTGTGGAAATCGGTGCTGGTTGCGGGCGCTACAACCATCATTTGCCTGGTGGTGGGATTTCCGGTCGCGCTGGCCATCGTCTTCGCTAGTGACAAGTGGAAGCCATGGCTGCTGCTGGGCATTATGCTGCCTTTCTGGACCAATCTGCTGATCCGCACCTATGCGCTGATGGCCGTGCTGCGGACGGAAGGTTACGCCAACCAGACCATTGGCTGGCTGCATGACAAATTCGGTGGGCTGATGACGCTGGGGGGCCTGCCGCCGCCCGGCGCTTATGAGCCGATGCATCTGCTCTACAACAATTTCGCGGTGATCTTCGGGCTTGTCTATGTCCACCTGCCCTTCATGGTGCTGCCGCTCTATGCGGCACTGGACAAGCTCGACAAATCGCTGATCGAAGCCAGTCTGGATCTGGGTGCCGGGCATCTGCGCACCCTGCTGATGATCGTGGCGCCGTTGGCGGCACCGGGTATCATTTCGGGCATCATCATCACCTTCGTGCCCGCGCTGGGCGCCTATCTTACGCCGGACCTGCTGGGCGGGCCGGACAGCCAGATGATCGCCAATGTGATCGAACGCCAGTTCAAGCGCGCGAATGACTGGCCTTTCGGGGCCGCCCTGTCCTTCATCCTGATGTACGCGACCTTCATCGCGATAGCCTTCCAGGCCATGAAAGCGCGGCAGGCGGAGGCGCGGCAATGATCGGGCTCGGCAAGCGCACACCCATCGCGCCGCTGGAATATACCCGCCGCCTGTGGATGCGCGCCTGGGTGGGGCTGGTGCTGTTCTTCCTCTACGCGCCGCTGATCACACTGGTCGCGTTCAGCTTCAACGACAGCCGCCGCAACATCGTGTGGCGCGGCTTCACCTTCAAATATTACGAGAAGGCGCTGAACAACGACAGCCTGATGGAGGCGCTGGTCAATTCCATCACCATCGCCGCCCTCGCCACTGCCGTCAGCGTCGTGCTGGGCGCGCTGGCCGCCGTCATGCTGTGGCGTTTCCGCTTTCCGATGAAGGCGGCGGCGGAAGGCGCGATGGCGCTGCCCATCGTGGTGCCGGAAATATGCATGGGCGTTGCCATGCTTGTATTCTTCGCCAAGATTGGCTTCCCCACGGACCTGCCCTGGCCATTCAATCTCGGCGCGATCACCATCGCGCATATCACCTTCTGCTTCCCCTTCGTGACCATGGTGGTCCGGTCCCGCCTGGCCAGCTTCAACCGCGAGGAAGAGGAAGCCGCCAAAGACCTGGGCGCCAATGAGTGGCAGGCCTTCCGCGACGTCCTGCTACCCCATATGAAACCGGGACTGGTGGCGGGCGCACTGCTGGCCTTCACGCTCAGCCTCGACGATTTCGTGATCACCTTCTTCACTTCGGGGCCCAATACCGTGACTTTCCCGGTCAAGGTCTATTCCATGGTCCGCTTCTCCGTGACGCCGGAGGTCAATGCGGCTTCCGCCATGGTCATCGCCCTTACCGTCATCCTCACCACCATCACGCTCAAGATGCAAAGCCGCATGGGCACGATCGCGCAAGGCCACTGATCGCATGGAAGACAAGCAACCGATCATATCGATCCGCAACGTGTCCAAGCGCTTCGGACAAGTCGCGGCAGTGGACAATGTCTCGCTCAACATCATGCCGGGCGAATTCTTCGTCCTGCTGGGTCCATCGGGCTGCGGCAAGACCACGCTGCTGCGCATGATTGCCGGTTTCGAGATCCCGACCGAGGGCCAGATTCTGATCGACGGGCAGGATATGGCCAAGGTCCCGCCCAACAAACGGCCAGTGAACATGGTGTTCCAGTCCTATGCCGTGTTCCCGCATATGAGCGTGGCCGATAATGTCGGCTATGGCCTGAAAATCGCGGGCGTCGGCAAGGCCGAGCGGGAAAGCCGCGTGGCAGAGGCGTTGGAACTGGTTAAGCTCGACGGGTTCGGCACGCGCAAGCCCAATCAGCTTTCCGGCGGCCAGCGCCAGCGCGTGGCCCTCGCCCGCTCGCTGGTCATGCGGCCGAAGGTTCTGTTGCTGGACGAACCCCTTTCCGCTCTCGATGCCAAGCTGCGCGCGCAGATGCAATTCGAGCTGGCAGACCTGCAGGATCATGTCGGCATCACTTTCATCACCGTGACGCATGATCAGGACGAGGCGCTTTCCATGGCCGGGCGCATCGCGGTGATGAACAAGGGCGATATCGCTCAGCTTGCTACGCCATCCGATCTCTATGAATTCCCGGCCAACCGCTTCGTCGCGGATTTCGTGGGGTCTGTGAACCTGTTTGAGGGCCGCCTGACGCTGGACGAGCCTGACCGGGCGGCGGTCGATTGTCCCGGCCTGGGCAAGGTCTACCTCAATCACGGCGTCACAGGGCCGCATGGGGCAGATGTGTGGGTGGCGATCCGGCCAGAGAAAATCTATCTCCATGTACCCGGCGCGGGCAAGGCGATCCGCGGCGCGGCCGAGGATGCGCCCGAAGGTCACAATTTCGCGCGCGGGCAGATCAAGGGCATGAGCTATCTGGGGGACATCACCCTTTACGACATCCGGCTCGAATCCGGGGCGATGTTGCGTGTTTCCCGCCCCAACCTCTCCCGCCGGGATCAGGAGGACTTCACTTGGGACGACCGCGTCTCCATGCATTGGCGCGCCGATAGTGCGGTCGTCCTGCTCAATTGATGGCGCGCCGGACCCTATCGGTTAATTCGATGGCCCGCGCTTTTCTTTTCGTATTTCCTCCCCTCGCGCCGCAGGCCTAACCTTCGCCTGGCAGCAGCGAGGCAGATTCCATGGGTGATATGTATAGCCAGTTCATCGCCGGCCAGCCCGTAAAGGGGGAGGAAGCACCGGAAAAGGTGTTCAATCCGGCCACTGGCGTGGAAATCGCCAGCCTTGCCAGTGCCAGCCGCGCACAGGTGCAGGCCGCCGTGAGCGCCGCCGAGAAAGGCTTTGTCCTCTGGTCGCGCATGACGCCGGGCGACCGTTCCCGCCAACTGCTGAAAATCGCAGACCGGATCGAACAACTGACCGAGGAATTCGCGCAGATCGAAATGGCCAATTGCGGTAAGCCCATCGGCACGGCTCGCGCAGTGGACGTGGGCAATACAGTGGACGTGTTCCGTTTCTTCGCCGGGGCTGCGCGCACGGTGCCGGGTGTTCCGGCAGGCGAATACAGGCCCGGCCACACCTCCATGCTTCGCCGTGATCCTCTGGGCCTATGCGTGGGCATCGCGCCCTGGAACTATCCGCTGATGATGGCGAGCTGGAAAATCGCCCCGGTAATCGCGGCAGGCAACAGCGTGGTTCTCAAACCTTCGGAACATACGCCGCTCAGCGCGCTGAAACTGGCAGAAGTCTGCGCCGAATTCCTGCCCGAAGGGGTGGTGAATATCGTAACCGGAAATGGCCCCAATGTCGGGGCCCAACTGGTGGCCCATCCGCGCGTGCGCATGGTTTCCCTCACCGGCGATGTCGCCACCGGACGCAAGATATTGGAAGCGGTGGCTCCAACTATCAAACGCACCCATTTCGAACTGGGCGGCAAGGCCCCGGTGATCGTTCTGGAAGACGCGGATATCGAAGCCGCCGTGGCCGCGATTGCCGAGGGTGGCTATTACAATGCCGGACAGGATTGCACCGCCGCCTGCCGGGTCTATGCCCATGCCAGCGTGCATGATCGGCTGGTGGCCGAACTGCAATCCGCGATCGAAGCCATTTCAATGGGCGATCCCGCGCAGCCCGGCACCCAGCTTGGCCCGCTCATCACCGCGCGCCAGCGGGACCGGGTGGACGGTTTTGTCGCCCGTGCGGCGGCCGATACTCCTGCGGAGATCGTTACGGGCGGCTACGCGCCAGAGGGGCCGGGCTTCTTCTACGCCCCCACCCTGATCGCCGGCGCGCGCCATACGGACGAGATCGTCCAAAAGGAGGTATTCGGCCCGGTCGTGTCCGTCACTCGCTTCTCGGAAGACGCACAGGCGCTCGATTGGGCGAATGATTGCGAATATGGCCTCGCCTCCTCCGTCTGGACTCGTAATGTGGGCAAAGCCGCGCAATTTGCCGCCCAGCTGCAATATGGGGTTACCTGGATCAACACTCACTCGGTCAACGCCACGGAAATGCCCCATGGCGGGGTGAAGAGTTCCGGCTATGGCTCCGACCTGTCGATTTATTGCCTCGAACATTACATGACGACGCGCCATGTCATGATTAAGCATTGATCCCATGTCCCGTCCCGTACTCGGAGTAATCGCCTGCCAGCGCCTGGTGGGCATCGAACCGGCCCAGACCGTGATCGAGCGTTATATCCGTTCCGCCATGGAATATGCCGATGTGGCGGCGCTTATCATTCCTTCGCTGCCAGACCTGATGACGGCGGCGGAAGTGGCTCCGCGCCTGGACGGCGTGTTGCTGACCGGCAGCCCCTCCAACATCGAAACCTACCGCTATCAGGATGAAGGGGGAGAAGGACCCTTCGATCCGGGTCGGGATGAGATTGCGCTGAGCATGGTCGATCGCATGACCGAACAAGGCAAGCCGGTGTTCGGCATCTGTCGGGGCTTCCAGGAGATCAACGTTGCCTTGGGCGGCACTTTGCGGCGCGATGTCTCCGCCAGTGACGCTCTGCTGCGCCATCATGCGCCAGACGGCGTGCCCTTCAACGCCATGTTCGATCATATGCACCCGGTCCATCTGGCGGAGGGGGGCATGCTGGCACAGGCATTCGGCAAGCAGGGCCTGACCGTCAATTCCGTCCACTTCCAAGGCGTGGACAAGCTGGCCGACGGGCTCAGCGTGGAAGCCACCGCACCTGACGGGCTGGTGGAAGCCTATTCCGCCAGGATTGGCAGCGCCCCCGTGCTTGCGGTACAATGGCATCCGGAGTGGCATCCGGAAGGCAATGCGGACAGCCAGTCCTTCTTCCGGCTGCTCGGCCGGATATTGCGGGGGGAATGATGCCCGTTACGCGCACCAATCGGTTTCTGGCCCGGATCGGTTTCTCTCCCTGAATGGAAGGCCCGTGCCGCGCATTGCCGCGACCCTCCTTCCAATTCAGCCCAGAGAGAACCGACATGCCCCGCAATTTCGATATTGCCGAACTCAAGCGCCTGGACGTGGCGCATCATCTGCCTGCCCAGCAGGATTACAAGCTGATCGAGGATATTGGCGGCAGCCGCATCGTGACCCATGCCGAGGGTTGCTACATCCACGATGGCGACGGAAACCGCATTCTGGACGGCATGGCTGGGCTGTGGTGCGTCAATGTCGGCTATGGGCGCGAGGAACTGGTGGAAGTCGCCGCCGAACAGATGCGCGAACTGCCGTTCTACAATACCTTCTTCAAGACGGCGACGCCCGCCACCGTCCTGCTGGCACACCGCATCGCCGGGCTGACCGGCGGCAAGCTGCAGCACATCTTCTTCAACGGCTCGGGCTCCGAAGCGAACGACACGGTGTTCCGCATGGTGCGCCATTATTGGAAGCTGAAAGGCGAACCCAAGCGCAAGATCTTCATCAGCCGCTGGAACGCCTATCACGGCTCCACCGTGGCGGGGGTCAGCCTGGGCGGCATGAAGTTCATGCATGAACAGGGCGATCTGCCCATTCCCGGCGTTGAACATGTTCGCCAACCCTATTGGTTCGGCGAAGGCTTCGGCATGGACAAGCGCGAATTCGGCAAGCTCTGCGCCGCCGCCATTGAAGAGCGCATCCTCGAAGTCGGGCCGGAAAATGTCGCTGCCTTCATCGGGGAGCCGGTTCAAGGTGCGGGCGGCGTGGTGATCCCGCCTGAGGGCTATTGGCAGGAAGTGCAAGCGATCTGCCGGAAATATGGCATCCTGCTGGTGGCGGACGAAGTGATCTGCGGCTTCGGCCGGACCGGCGAATGGTTCGGCCACCAGACGCTGGGCTTCACGCCCGATCTGGTGCCCATGGCCAAGGGGCTATCCTCCGGCTATCTGCCGATCAGCGCCACCGCCGTTTCCAGCGACATCGTGGATGTGCTGAAGACCGGCGGCGATTTCGTTCATGGCTTCACCTATTCGGGCCATCCGGTCTGCGCGGCCGTTGCCCTGCGCAATATCGACATCATCGAACGCGAAGGGCTGGTCCCCCGCACCCGCGACGATACCGGCCCCTATCTGGCCGAGGCGCTGAAGCGGCTCGACGATCACCCACTGGTGGGCGAAGTGCGCTCCATCGGCCTGCTGGGCGCGGTGGAGATCGTCAGCAAGAAGGGCACGAATGAGCGTTTCGGCGGCAAGGAAGGCACAGCCGGGCCCATCGTGCGCGATCATTGCATCGCCAATGGCCTGATGGTGCGCGGCATTCGCGATACGATTGTGATGTGCCCGCCGCTGACCATCTCGCACCAGCAGATCGACGATCTGGTGGCGATCATCGACGCCTCGCTCGATCAGGCCATGCCGGAACTGCGCGCCATGGCCTGATCGCACAGGCTACTGGCGTTTTCCGAAAGGATCATCCGCGCCAGATGGCGGCCCGACAGCCAGGCCGCCTCCACCCGGGGGCCGATCAGCCAGTCACCACAAACGCCCAGGCGGGATGTGCTGTCCCACAACGCATCCCGACCGGCCCTGCCCGACAGCGCAAACCGCCAGCGATGGGCAATGGCGGCCAGGGGCTGACGATCAGTCCCCGATGCTGCCAGGAATGCTCCGGAAAGCTCCCCGGCGACGAATTGCGGCGTCTCTTCCAGATGCGCGCGCGTCCATTCCGGCGTTGCGTGGATGGTCCATGCTTCCGGCCCCGCCCTTCCCGGCTTGGCATTGTTTCGGGCCGCCCAGACTATGATGCCCTGTCCATGAATCACCGGCGGGCCAGCGACTGGCTCAGCAAAAGTCAGCATCGCCACCCAGCAAGGGGTGGAGGGCACGCCAACCGCAATGCGCGCCATATCCAGGCAATATAGGCCTAGCAGCGGCGCGGCCTGTTCTGCGGGCAAGGCAATGACCAGCGCATCGAACGGCCCCGCATTCCCGTCGCCGCAGGCAAGATGCCAGCCATCCGCCCCTCGCGCGATCCCGCGCACATGAGCGCCGCTGGTTACATTCAGGCTGCGGGCCATTTGCCGGGGAATGGCATTCATGGCCGGAACGCCCACCCAGGCATCATTGCGCGCGTCGGGCCAACGCGCCACGACACCCTGCGCATTCCATCGGTTAACCGCGCTGGCGAAATCCGGATCGCGCGCCGTGAAATATTGCGCCCCGTGGTCGAATATCGCGATACCGGCAGGCGTTTCCATGCGCCGGGAAGACATGCGCCCGCCGGGGCTGCGCCCCTTGTCGAACAGTTGCACCTCATGCCCCTGCTCCACCAGCAGTTCCGCGCAGGCAAGGCCAGCCATTCCGGCTCCGACAATCCCCACTCTCATTGCGGGATTCCGCTGGAGATGGAGGGTGAAGGATAGAAGGCTGGGGCGACTCTCATGGGCAGGAGGACGGTTGCGCCTCCCGCTCCTCCACGCCAACATGGCCGAAAGGGCAGTGCCTTGCCCTCGGCCCCGGAAATGCTAATTTCGGGCCATGGCAATACATGACATAATAGACGCCAGCCCCACTGCCGCAGTCATCAGCGATCCACGTCAGGCGGATAACCCGATCATCGCCTGTAACGAGGCTTTCGTGCGTCTGACAGGCTTTGCCCGCGAGGAGATCGTGGGGCGCAATTGCCGTTTTCTGAGCGGGCCGGATACAGAACCCGAACTGACGCAGATGCTGCGCGACGGTATCAGCCGCAAGCAGCCGGTCATGGTCGAAATCCTCAATTACAAGAAAGACGGCACGCCCTTCCGCAATGCAGTGATGGTGGCCCCTATTTTCGACGATGCGGGCGAACTGGAATATTTCCTGGGTTCGCAGATGGAAGTGGTGAGCGCCGCCGGGCTTTCGAGCGCGGACCGCAGCGATGCGGCGCGCGAAAAGATTGCTGCCCTTACCGCGCGTCAGCGGGAAATCCTCGCAATGATGTCCGCTGGAAAACTCAACAAGCAGATCGCCTAT
>MKUB01000037.1 GCA_001898545.1 Sphingomonadales bacterium 63-6
GACGGCGGGCATCTATGGCTATGCCGACGGCGGGCATCTATGGCTATGCCTTTGCCGATGTGCGGCCCGAGTTCAGCCGCAATCGCGACGATCTGACGATGAATGTGAAGTTCGTGCTCAACGAGGCGCCGCGCGTCTATGTCGAGGCGATCAACATCAACGGCAATACGCTGACCCAGGACAAGGTGGTGCGGCGCGAATTCCGCGTGGCCGAAGGCGATGCCTTCAACTCGCTGGCGGTCAAACGCTCCACCGCGCGCATCAATTCGCTCGGCTATTTCCAGGAAAACTTCAAGATCGAGCAAAGCCAGGGCTCCGCACCGGACCGCATCGTGCTCGACGCCAATGTCCAGGAACAGGCCACTGGCGAACTCCAGCTCTCCGCCGGTTTCTCAAGCCTCGAAAGCTTCATCCTGCAGGGTTCCATCAAGCAGCGGAATTTCCGCGGCAGGGGGCAGACGGTGGGCGCCAGCGTCAACTGGTCGCGTTATTCGCGGTCAGCCACGCTGAGCTTTACCGAACCCTATGTGTTCGATCGCAACATCTCGATGGGTATCGATATCTATCGGCGCGATATGAATAATTGGAACTATTATAATAACAATCGTAATTCTACCTTCAAGCAGGCTACCACCGGGTTCCAGGTCCGTGCGGGTATTCCGATTACTGAAAATGCTTCGGTCATCGGGCGTTACACGCTTAACTTCGACGACGTTACGCTGGATGAAGCGCTGTATTACAGCGACCGGGTGAATCCGCCGAACTTCGAGTGCGATGTCTTGCTTGCCGGCCGATATCTCTGCGATGCTATCGGTTCGCGGACCAGTTCGATTGTCGGTGTCTCGATGGTGTACGATACGCTGGATAACCGTGTACGTCCGACGCGAGGGGACACTTTCTCGATCAGTCTTGACGTTGCCGGTCTGGGCGGCTCGGAAAAATACGCGAAACTGCGCCTCAACGCAGCAAAATACTGGCAGATTGCCCCAGGCTGGGTTTTCTCGGTTTCCGCCGAGGGCGGTTATGTGAAGGGCTTCAAGGATCGCGGTGTCGGTCAGGATAGCGTTCGCCTGACGGACCGCTTCTTCCTGGGCGATCCGCAGATCCGCGGTTTCGACATTCGCGGTGTTGGCCCTCGTATTCTCCGCGAGTTTTATGTGCTCGACAACAATGGCAAGGCGGTGTGCGAGGATGGCACTTCGCAGGACAATTGCCAGAGCAATGGCGGTTATACGTTCTACAGCGATCCCAAGAACCCCATCGACGATCCGCTGGGCGGCGATGCCTATTACCTGACGCGTGCCGAACTGGAGATTCCGCTTGGAACCGGGGCTCGTGAAATGGGCCTGCGGCCTTCCATCTTTGTCGATGCAGGCGCCGTTTTCAGTGTGAGGAAGCCAATTCTGACTGACACGGGGCCGTCATATTTCATCCCCACGCGGGATAGCGATGGCAAACAGCTCTATACCCAGATCGATTCCGCATCGCTGGTGGATGGTATCTGTACGCCGGACAAGACCTCGACCGTGACCAATCCGACCAATCCAAGCAGGCCGGACTGTTTGACGAGTGCGGATAATATCGCGCTCGGCAGCACGCAGCGCGGTTTCAGGGAAGCTTTCCTGGGTGACTCGCCCAAACCGCGCATTGCCGTGGGTATCGGGGTAAATTGGAATTCGCCTTTCGGTCCATTCCGGATCGACGTTGCCAAGGTGTTGATGAAGCAGCCTGGCGATGACACCAAAACCTTCACGTTCAACGTAGGAACCCAATTCTGATGAAATCCATTCTCAAGCCGGTTCTTGCTACCGGCCTCATTCTCGCCGCAGCTAGCCCGATGGTCGCTTTCCCTGCCGCCGCACAGGCAATCAAGGGCATTGGCGTCATCGATCCCAATGTGGTGATCAGCAGCAGCGCCGCCTTCAAGGCCGCCGAGACCCAGCGTCCGCAGACCTACAAGCAGTATTACGATCAGGCGAAGGCCCGTAAGGATCAGATCGACGCCCAGCTCGAACCGCTGGTGAAGAAGTTCGATGCCGATCGCGCCGCGCCCAATCCCAATCGTGAGGACCTCTCCAAGCAGGCTGCCGCGATCAACCAGATCGACCAGCAGGGCCAGCGCGAGTTGCAGCAGATTCTCGCACCGGTTGCGCTGAGCCAGGAATATGTGGACGAGCAAATCAACGAAGCTCTGCCCAAGGCAATCGAAAACGTCGCCAAGAAGAAGCAGATCACGCTGATCCTCAACCGCGCCACGGGTGCAATTGTGTACCGTGATGCCGCCTATAACATCAATCAGGACGTTATCACGGAGCTCGACGCCGTGCTTCCGGTTGCCCAGGTCGTTCCGCCGCCGAACTGGCTGCCGCGCGAACTGCGTGAACAGCTTGCCCGCGAGCAGGCTGCTTCCGGTGCACAGCCGGCCCAGGGCAATGCTGCTCCGGCCGCTCCCGCCTCCACTCCGGCGGGCCCGCCGGCTGAATCGCGCTAATCGGCCGAATTCCCAGGGGCAATGCAATGAGTGAAGAGTCGGGCGCACCGGCCTATGACATCCGCAAGGTTCTGAATGCCTTGCCGCATCGCTATCCGCTTCTGCTCGTCGACCGTGTGCAATCGCTCACGGTTGGCGAGGAGATTCATGCCATCAAGGCAGTAAGCTTCAACGAGCAGTTCTTCCAGGGCCATTTCCCTGGCCGTCCAATCATGCCGGGCGTTCTCATTGTCGAGGCGCTGGCGCAATCGGCGGCTATCCTTGCGATAGAGACGCTGGAACTGGCCGGAAGCGGCAAGCTCGTCTATTTCATGACAATGGAAGGGGTGAAGTTCCGTACTCCTGTTGAGCCGGGCTGCCTGCTGGACCTCCATGTCGGCTTCATCCAGAAGCGGGCACGCGTCTGCAAGTTCTGGGGCAAGGCCATGCTGGGTGACAAGCTGGCCTGCGAATTGGAGTTCACCGCCATGATTGCTGACCCGCCAGCGGAAGAAGCTTGATCGTTCCTGTCCGGTTCTGGCGTGGCCAGAGCCGGCAGTCGATTGGCAAAACCGAGGCAGACCTTGCAATAGAGTGCGAAGGTCGCTAAGCGCGCCGCTTTCCGAACATCAGCAGGGCCGGTCGGAACCGGCTCCGCGCATACGGAGTGATACCGTCATGAAGGCCGATACCCATCCCGATTACCACATGATCACCGTCAAGATGACTGACGGCACCGAATTCCAGACGCGCTCCACTTGGGGCAGCGAAGGTGACGTGATGGCGCTGGAAATCGATCCGACCAGCCACCCGGCCTGGACTGGCGATAGCAAGCGTCTCCTCAACGAAGGTGGCCGCGTTGCCCAGTTCAACAAGCGTTTCGGCGGTCTCACGCTCAAGAAGTAAGTCGGGCCCAAAAGGGTTCGCTTATTGCGGAATTTGGAAAGGGCGGTCCTCAGGGCCGCCCTTTTTCTTTCATGGATAGGCGTCGTTCCGCGCCAGCTCTATTCAGAAGCAGGCTCGAAGCGCAGCATCCCGGCCGTGTGACGCACGCCTGCATTGTCGTTGGGATGGTTCACGCCGTCCACCACGGGAACTTCCACGAAGTCAAACGGGCTCATCCCTTCGAGGCAGGCGACATTGACGCCATATTTGTCTGGCATGGAGCGGGTCTGGTGAAAGCAGTGGATGCCGCAGTTCGAGCAGAAATGGTGCTTAGCCACGCCGCTGTTGAAACTGTAAATTCTGAGGGCATCCGCACCTTGCGTCACTGTCAGATCCGCAAGAGCCGCATAAGCGGTGACAGCACCTTTCATGGCGCAAATCGAGCAATTGCAGCGCGTTCCGTTCAGGTGATCGGGCAGGGCAACCGTGAAGTGAACGGCCCCGCAGTGGCAGGCCCCGTGATAGAGGCGCGTGGCATTGTTCATCTACATTAACCCCACGGCCGTTCGCGATACCATTTGGTGATCACGTATTTCAGCCCCTTGCGGACCTTCATTGCGTGGTGAAGCGTGGCCGGGTTGCAGCTGCCATCCGGCCTGCGATTGTTCCAGCAGACAAGGCGCCCCTGTTCGGGCTGGAACATCTTGTCGATGACCTTGAAGCGCGTTGCTCCGCCCGCCTCGACATCATTCAGATAGACCATAAAGGTCCAGGTCCGCTGCCCGGCGACGGAGCAGTATTTTTCGTAATCGTCGCCGCTGGGTTCGAAATAATCGGTATGGGCCTTGAACTCCTGCCCGACTTCGTAGCGCTGGCCCTGCGCGGGCTCGCCATAGATTGCGTCGATCTGGTTGATGGCGATCAGCCGTTTTTCCAGCTCGATCACCGCGGGTTCTGCGGGATCGAGATCGCAGGTTTCGCTTGTGCGGAAATAGTGGTCACCATTTGCATCGGCTATGGTCGAGGGGCGCCGGTTTGTGTCGATCAGCGCCATCAGTTGCATGCACAATTCTGGCGGCAGAAAGCCGGGCAGGGTGAACATCTCCGCACGCGGAGTGGGGACCTGACGCATGCCGCTAAAGGCGCGCAGGATTTCGCTGGAAGATTCGCCCGGAGCCGGCATGGGGCGAACGATAATGCCAGCGCGCCCGCGTTCAAGCAGGAAACATTGCCTATGGCAGAGAGCGGTGCGTAATTTTTGCTTTGCAATTTGTTCGCTCTGTGCAAGAGGCTCGCCGCCTCGCAGGGAGCGGTTTGACCACTTCTGCGAGAAGCCTGCTGGTACGCAATTTGATGTGTATCTGGCTTGTGGCGATTGTAGCTCAGTTGGTTAGAGCGCCGGTTTGTGGTACCGGAGGTCGCGGGTTCGAACCCCGTCAATCGCCCCATTCCCCTGATCCAGACAATATGACGCCCCGGAAGCCTTATGCAGGTTCGGACGGCATTGTGGATTGCTGGGTGGATGGGCAGGCGGATTTGTGGCGGGTTCTGCTTGCCTCTGCCCGGTCTCCCTGCCAAAGCACCGCCAGCTAACCGGACAAACGCAATAATGCACGGCTTTGCCAATCCTGCCCGCTTCCTCCGCATCGCACGCGTGCTCACCGTTCCATTTCTGGTGGCGGGCCTGCTGCTGACCGGCGCATCCCTCTATTATGGCCTGGTATATGCTCCGCCCGAGCGGTTGCAGGGCGATAGCGTGCGGATATTGTTCATTCACGTCCCTGCTGCATGGTTGGGCATGGCCGGGTGGAGCGGCATTGCGGTGGCGAGCTTCGTGGAATTGGTCTGGCGGCACCCCCTTGCGGGAATCGGTGCGCGGGCTGCGGCTGTTCCCGGGGCGTTCTTCGCGTTTCTCTGCCTTGCCACGGGCTCGCTCTGGGGCCGCCCCGCATGGGGCACCTGGTGGGTATGGGACGGAAGACTGACCAGCGTGCTGGTGCTGCTGTTCCTCTATTTCGGCTATATCGCGCTTGCCGGCGCTTCGGCGCGGGAGGGTGGAGGCAGCCGCATCGCTGCGATTTTTGGGCTGGTCGGGGCAGTGAATATCCCGATCATCCATTATTCGGTGCTGTGGTGGAATTCGCTGCACCAGCCACCGAGCTTGACGACAGGCGGCTCTACGATGGCTGGCCCGTTCCTGTGGGGCCTGATGGCCGCGACGCTGGGTTTTACGCTCATTTTCGGTGGGGTAGTGCTGGCACGCATGCGGGCCATCCTTGCCGACGTGCAGGCCGAGGCTCGGCTTCGTCGCAAGGCGGAAGGGGCCTGATCAATGCGCGAGGCACTGGACCATTGGATATTCGTATTCGCTTCCTATGCATTGGGGGTGGGCGGCACGCTGGCCCTTGTGGCTTGGAGCTGGATTGGAATGAAACGCGCCGAAAGGCGGCGGGATAAGGCTCGCGGTAAATGAATACGGGTTTGAAAGCCAAGCATCAGCGACTGGTGCTGATCGGCATCGCGGTGGCGGTGCTGATCGCGGCGGGTCTGCTGGCAGCATGGGCGCTGCGCAGCCAGGCGAGCTATTTCTACGTGCCAAGCGAAATGGTGGCCAATCCGCCGGAGCCGGGCCAGGCCGTCCGTCTTGGCGGCATGGTGCAGGCCGGTTCGCTTAAGACCGCGCCCGATGGCATTACGATCAACTTCGTGGTGGGCGATGGCGATGCAAAGGTGCCGGTGCGCTATTCCGGCATCGTGCCTGACCTGTTCACGGAAGGTTCGGGCGTGGTGGCCGAAGGCCGCATGGACGCCAATGGAACCTTTGCGGCCGATACTCTCCTTGCCAAGCATGACGAGAATTACGTGCCGCGCGAACTACATGACATGACCGAGGCGCAAAAGCGCGCCACGGTGGAAGAAACCACCAAGTGAGCATAGCCAGATGAGCATGGGCCAATGATCGCCGAATTCGGCCTTGCAGCCTTGTGGCTGGCGGCAGCACTCGCCGCGCTGCAGCTTGTTGCCGGGGCACTGGTGCTGCGCCGGGATGAGCCCGGGCTTGCCGCACTGGTCCGTCCGGCTGCGGTGGTACAGGGATTGCTCGCAGCCCTGTCTTTCGGGGCGCTGCTCCTGCTGTTTGTTCAGACCGACCTTTCGGTTCGTCTGGTGGCGGAGAATTCGCACACCGCAAAGCCGATGATCTTCAAGATCGCAGGCGCATGGTCGAACCACGAAGGCTCGATGCTGCTGTGGGTTGCCGTCATGGCGATGGCGGGCGGACTGATCGCGCTGATTGAACGCCGCCTGCCCGAACGCACCTTGCTGGCCACACTCGCCGCGCAGGCTTTCGTCAGCCTGGGCTTTTACGCCTTCCTGCTGGTCAGTTCGAACCCGTTCGAGCGGCTCAGCCCGGCTCCTCTGGAGGGCAATGGCCTTAACCCGCTACTGCAGGACGTTGCTGCAGCCTATCACCCGACCACGCTCTATTTCGGCTATGTCGGCCTCTCCGTGGCATTCAGCTTTGCCGTCGGTGCGTTGCTGACCCGACAGGTCACGCCGGACTTTGCCCGCGCCATGCGGCCATGGGTGCTGGGGGCTTGGATTTTCCTGACCCTGGGCATCACCGCCGGTTCCTATTGGGCCTATTATGAACTGGGCTGGGGTGGCTGGTGGTTCTGGGACCCGGTAGAGAACGCCTCGCTGATGCCGTGGCTGGCCGCGACTGCCTTGCTTCATTCTGCCAGTGTCCTTGCCGCGCGCGATGCGCTGCGCGCCTGGACGATCATGCTGGGCGTGGTGGCTTTTTCCATGAGTATGATCGGGACGTTCCTGGTCCGCTCGGGCATTCTTACTAGCGTTCACGCCTTCGCCGTTGATCCTGAGCGAGGCAGTTTTATCCTTGCCCTGCTGACGCTGTATATCGGCAGCGCACTAACTCTGTTCGCCCTGCGCGCTGGCACCGTGGCAGAAGGGGAGCGCTTCTCCGTAACCAGCCGCGAAGGTGCGCTGGTGGTGAACAACGTCGCCCTGAGCGCTATTCTTGCCATCGTTCTGGTGGGCACGCTCTATCCGCTGCTGACAGAGGCCTTCGGCATCAAGGTTTCCGTCGGCCCGCCTTATTTCAACCCGGTGAGCGCGCTGTTCTTCATGCCCATGCTGGTGGTGCTGGCTGTGGGCCCCTTGCTGCGCTGGCGGCGGGATTCTCTTGGTAGGGTGCAAAATGAAGTCGTGCTGGTGGGCGTGATTGCTCTGCTGGTGCTGGCGGGCGTGTGGTTCAATACATCGATCGGCCTGCTGCCCCTGTTGGGCCTTGCGCTTTCAGTCGCGATTGCAGTGGGCAGCATTCTCCCGCTCAAGGGACGTTCCCTGCGCAGGCTCCCGCTGGCGGTATGGGGCATGGTTGTCGCCCATTTCGGCATTGCCGTCGCCCTGTTCGGCATGTCGGCCGATAGTGCCTTTACTAAGGAAAAGCTCGTTGCCGCGACGCCGGGCGAGACCGTGGAAGTTGGTCCCTGGAAAGTCACGCTTGAGGCTGTGGAGCCGGTGGCCGGGCCGAACTGGACCGCGCTGGAGGGCGTACTGGCTGCCTCTTATAAGGGCGGCAAGCCTAAGCAGATCGCGCCGCAGTCGCGTGAGTTCTGGTCGCCTGTCCAAAAGACGAGCGAATCCGCCCTGCTCACGCGCTGGAACGGCCAGCTTTACGCGGTGATTGGTGAAGAGATCGATGGCGGGCGGTGGCAGATTCGCCTGTGGTGGAAGCCCTTCGTTACTTGGATCTGGTATGGCGGCCTTCTGATCGGTTTCGGCGGCTTTCTCGCGTTGCTCGGCCGCGTCATGGGCGATTTGAAGCGTCGCAGCTTGCAGGCCAGAATTGCCCGCCGCCGCCGTACCGCCGCTGACGAGGAGCAGGCGGCATGAAGCAAATCCGCTGGACCTTGTGGGTTCCCCTGGCGCTATTCGGTGCGTTCTTCGTGCTGGTTGCCAGCCAATTGATGAACCCTGCCTCCACTACGGTGGAGAGCGCGATGATCGGTAAGCCATTGCCCGATTTCGCCTTGAAACCTGCCAGTGCGGATCGTCCTGGTCTCGCCACTTCGGATATGCAGGATGGGCAGCCGCATTTGCTTAACGTGTTTGCCAGCTGGTGTGTTCCCTGTGCGGCGGAAGCTCCGCAGCTTTCCGCCCTCGAACGGGCGGGCGCCAATATCGTTGGAGTTGCTATTCGCGACCGGCCCGAAGATGTCGCGGCGTTCCTGGCCCAGCACGGCAATCCCTATAGCCGCATCGGTGCGGACGATCTTTCCGAAGTGCAGGTGGGCATTGGGTCTTCCGGCGTTCCGG
This sequence comes from Sphingomonadales bacterium 63-6, assembly GCA_001898545.1. GTDB lineage: Bacteria > Pseudomonadota > Alphaproteobacteria > Sphingomonadales > Sphingomonadaceae > Andeanibacterium. Next base: position 8,696 of record MKUB01000037.1, read on the forward strand.
AAACCTTCGTGGTCGATGGCAAGGGCATCATCCGTTATCAGCACATTGGCGACATCCGGGATCAGGATGTGCCTATGCTGCTGGAGAAACTGAAGGAGGCCGCGCTGTGAAGCGGCTGCTGTTCCTGATCGCATTTGCGCTCGCCGGGCCGCTTTCGGCGCAGGATTCGCTGCCACCGGCCCCCTATGCCTATAAGCAGCTCGACGATCCCCGGCAGGAGGCGGAAGCCAAGGCGCTGATGGAAACATTGCGCTGCCTGACGTGCCAGGGCCAATCGATCGCGGATTCGGATGCTCCGATGGCAGGCGATCTGAGGCATCAGGTGCGTGTGCGTATTGCCCGTGGCGAAAAGCCGGAGGCGATCCGTGCGTGGCTGGTTGAACGCTACGGCGAATATATCAGCTTCAAGCCTGAAGTGACGAGTTCTACCTGGCCGCTCTTTGCCTTGCCGCTATTGCTGCTGCTGGTCGCCGCTTTCGTGTTCCGTAACAAGCTGGGGAAAAAGGCGTGAGCTGGATCATCGCCATTGTGCTCGCCGCTGCTTGTTTCGGCGTGTTTGCATTTCTGTTCAAACTTCCGCGCAAAAGCTGGGCCGCGGTCCTCGCTGCGCTTGCGCTGGGGCTGGCAGGATATGCCCTGCAAGGTTCTCCCGATCTACCCGGCGCGCCCGGTCAGCCGCGTGCGGACACGGCGGAAGAGGGTGGGGCGATTGTCGAGATGCGCCAGCAATTGGTCGGTCCTTCCGACAAATCCCGCAATCCTCTGGTCCTTACGGCCGATGCGCTCGTTCGGCGCGGACAATTTTCCAATGCCGCGGTCCTTCTGCGGGGCGCCGTGCATGATAATCCGAAGGACGCAGAGGCGTGGCTGGCGCTTGGCAATGCCCTGACGTTCCAGGCCGATGGAATGCTGACCCCGGCGGCCTTGCTTTCCTATCGTCGTGCGGCGCAGCTCTCACCAGATAGTGCCGGCCCGGCCTTTTTCGTCGGCTGGGCGTTGATCAGGCAAGGCAAGCTGATCGAAGGGCGCGAAGTGTGGGCAGGGCGCCTCGAATCCATGCCGAAGGACGCTCCGGGGCGCGATGTTCTGGAAAAACGACTCGAAGGGTACGATCAGATCTTGCGCAAGCTGGTCGAAGAGGCGCAGAAATCAGGGCGTTAAGGCGGGCTGAAGGCCATGTTGCAGTGCGGGAAAGGTGCTGCTAAGCGCCGTCGCCCGCCTGCCGGAGCTTTTCCGGCGAATGAGGGCGAGAAGAGGGGCGCATTAACTCTATGAGTGACGCCGATACGCCGCAGCAACCCGAAGCCGCTCTCCCGCAGGCTCAGGGACAATTCGCCGGGCTCCATGGACATGATCGCCAGTCCTCCGTCTACAAGATGGCGATTGGTGCGGTCGGTATCGTATTCGGCGATATCGGGACCAGCCCGCTTTACGCTTTTCGCGAAACCTTTGCCGGGCATCACCCGCTGACAGTGGATCAGCTCCATATCTATGGAGTGGTGAGCCTGATCTTCTGGTCCATGACCATCGTGGTCACGATCAAATATGTCGGCCTGCTGATGCGGGCGGATAATAAGGGGCAGGGGGGTACGCTTGCCCTCGTGGCGCTGGTTTCCAGCCATATCGCAAAGTCGAGATATGGCTGGATCGCGGTCATGCTGGGGGTGTTCGCCACTGCGCTGTTCTACGGCGATAGCATGATCACTCCGGCGATTTCCGTGCTGTCCGCGGTCGAAGGCCTTACAGTGGTGGAGCAGGGCTTCCAGCCCTTCGTGCTCCCTATCGCGCTGGCGCTGCTGATCTGCCTGTTCCTTTTGCAAAAGCGCGGGACGGCCAAGGTCGGGGCGCTCTTCGCTCCGGTGATGATCGTCTATTTCACGGTGCTGGCGGTGCTGGGCATCGTTCATATCGTCCAGTCGCCTGAAATTCTCATGGCGCTCAACCCGTGGTTCGCGATCCAGTTCTTCATTGCGGATGGTACAACGGCGTTCCTGGCGCTGGGCTCCGTGGTGCTGGCGGTGACCGGATCGGAAGCGCTCTATTCGGATATGGGCCATTTTGGCCGCAGCGCGATGCGCATTTCTTGGTTCTCTTTCGTGATGCCGTGCTTCCTGCTGAACTATTTCGGGCAGGGCGCGATGATCATGGGCATGGAGCCGGCGGTCGCAGCGGAAGCTATCAAGAATCCCTTCTTCATTCTCGCGCCCGAGATGCTGCGCCTGCCGCTGGTGCTTCTGGCCACGATGGCGACTTTCATTGCCAGTCAGGCCGTGATCACGGGTGCGTTCTCTGTCACCCATCAGGCAATCCAGCTGGGCTTCATACCCCGCCTTTCGATCCGCCACACCAGTGAGACCGAACAGGGGCAGATCTATATCCCCTTCATCAACTGGGCCCTGATGGTGGCCGTGATTGTGCTGGTCCTGAATTTCCAGACCTCCTCCAACCTCGCTGCAGCCTACGGGATCGCCGTTACAGGGGCGATGCTGATCGATACCTGTTTGATCGCGGTGCTGGTGGCGATGGTGTGGCGCTGGAAGTGGTGGGTATGGGTGCCGGTGGTGGGCGGCTTCTTCATCATCGACGGCGCGTATTTCGCAGCCAATACCACGAAGATTCCCGATGGCGGCTGGTTCCCGCTGGCTATCGGCGCGGTTGCCTTCTCCCTGCTGACAACCTGGGCGCGCGGCCGCAAGCTGATGCGCGAGCGCATGGCGGAAGTGGAGCTGCCGCTCGATATCTTTGCCAAATCCGCCCATGCCAGCACGCAGCGCGTGCCGGGCACGGCCATCTTCATGTCGGCCGCCACTAGCGGTGTGCCTTCGGCGCTGCTGCACAACATCAAGCACAACAAGGTGCTGCATGAGCGTGTGGTGGTGCTGACGGTGAATATCGCCGATGTGCCCTATGTCGATCCCGAAGAGCGGATTGGCATTACCGATCTGGGCCAGGGCTTCTATCGGCTCGTGATCAATTACGGCTTCATGGAAGAAACCGACATTCCCGCTGCGCTCAAGCAGGCGGGCAAATGTGGCGGCAAGTTCGACATGATGCAGACGAGCTTCTTCCTGTCACGCCAGACGCTGTTGCCATCCAAGAACCCGGGCATGGCGATATGGCGGGAACGACTGTTCAGCTGGATGCTGCGCAATGCGGCGACGCCGATGGACTTCTTCCGCTTGCCGACAAATCGCGTGGTCGAGCTGGGCAGCCAACTGGAAATCTGACCATAAAAAGGGCGCCTCTGCCGTTGCAGGGCGCCCTTTCCGCTATCGAACCCCGGCTCTCAGCCCAGATTGGCGCTGACCATGCAGTAGAGCATGGGCAGAGACAGAAGCGTATTGAGTCGGCTGGCAATCATGGCGCGCGGGCCTGCAGCGGCTTTCTGTTCGGGCGTGGCTTCCACAATGCCCAGCGCTTTTTTCTGGTTCGGCCAGATGATGAACCATACGTTGAAGGCCATCACGAGAGCGATCCACATACCTGCACCGATCAGCTTGACGGCACCTTCGCCGGTGAAGCTCATCGCGGAATGGAGATAGCCGTTGATCTGCGCAATCAGCAGGCCGGTAATTACCGTCAGCAGCGCTGCCCAGCGGAAATAGAACAGAGCCTTTGGCGCGATGAAGCCCGTTATCGCGCCCTTCTGCTCCGCCGGAATGGCTGGCATTGTCGGCACCTGGACGAAGTTGAAGTAATAAAGCAGCCCGATCCACAAGATGCCGAAGACCAGATGCAGCCAGCGCAGGATTGAATTCGCGTCGACCGCGACACTGGAGGCGAATGCTGCGATGATTGCGATCGCGGCAATAAGTCCAACGATTACTACGAGTTGGAGATTCCCGAATAGTTTGGCCATGTCGTTTCCCCCGTCTGCCAGATTGCGTTGTATTTTCTGGCTGTCCCCGCCCAAAAATCCGGGCGAGGACACAGAGTATCGTCAAAACTGACACTACGGCAAGGGCTGTGGAAACGGCCCGTTTTTCACGGGATTCTTACTGCGGAGGAAGAGTAGTTTCCTCTTCCTTCACCGCTTCCATGGCGAGACCGTGCTTGAGGAGCATGGGCAACTGAGCAAAGGTGAAGAGGAAGGAAATACCTGCAAATACGGGTACTTTTATCGTCAGCCAGTCCCCGAAGCTGAGCGTCAGGCGCAGTGCTTCATTGAGGGCCGCAAGGGCGAAAAAGAAGAATCCCCAGTTGCGGGAGAGTTTCAACCAGCCTTCGTCGTTCAGCCCTTCGAAGGCGGCCTCAAGCAGCCATTGGAGCAGGGCTTTGCCTTTCCACCACCCCGCGAGTAGCACGCCGCCGAAGAAGATATACAGCACCGTGGGCTTGATCTGCACATAGAAGGGATCGCGCAGCAGCACGGTCAGGCCGCCAAATCCCACGATCAGGACGGTGGAAAGCCAGAGCATGCGGGAAACCTTGCCAAGCCTCCATTTCGAAACGGCAAGTGCGATCACGGAGGTGATGACGAAGGCAATGGTCGAATGGACCACGGCCAGCACCACTCCGACACTGTCTTCCTTGTCGGCCGGTGCGTAATATCGATAGGCGCCGAGAAAGACGATCAGCGGGGCATAGTCCACCAGCAGGTTGATCCAGCTGGAAGCGGCGCTTTTCTTCGGGGCGGGCTTGGGTGCTTTTTCTTCGCTCATCACGCTACTCCGGCAATCACGCGGGCAACCAGTTCGGGGTCAAAGGGGCGCAGGTCGTCGATCTTCTCGCCCACGCCGATTGCGTGGATCGGCAGGCCATATTGCTCCGCCGCAGCGACCAGAACCCCGCCGCGCGCAGTGCCATCCAGCTTGGTCATGATCAGGCCAGTCACGCCCGCAACTTCCTTGAACACATCGATCTGAGCGAGGGCATTCTGCCCGTTTGTCGCGTCCAGCACCAGCACCACGTCATGCGGGGCTTCCGGGTTGAGGCGACCGAGCACGCGGCGGATTTTTGCCAGCTCGTCCATCAGCTCGCGTTTGTTCTGGAGGCGGCCGGCAGTATCGACGATCAAAGCGTCAATGCCCTGATCTGTCGCGGCCTTCACGCCATCGAATACGATACTGGCGGGATCGCCGCCTTCAGGGCCGCGGATGATGGGGATGCCCAGCCTGTCCGCCCAGACGCCCAACTGGCCGATGGCGGCTGCGCGGAACGTGTCGCCGGCCGCCAGCATCACGCCATAATCCTCTTCCTGGAAGAGGTGGGCGAGCTTTGCGATCGTCGTCGTCTTGCCGCTGCCATTCACGCCGATCACCAGGATTACCTGCGGACGCGGGAAGGCCGTGATTTCGAGCGGCTTGGCCACGGGGCGCAGGATCGCGGCGATTTCTTCCGCCACGGCTTCCTTCAATTCCTGCTCGGTAATGTTGAGGCCGAAGCGCTTTTCCGCCAGCTTTGCGCGAATACGCGCGGCCGCGCTGGGGCCCAGATCCGAGAGGATCAGCGCATCCTCCACATCGTCCAGTGTCGCATCGTCCAGCTTGGCGGTGCCGACAGCTGCCGTCAGATTCTCGCTCAGCTTCTCGGAGGTTTTGCGGAAGCCGCCGAACAGGCGCTCGGTCCAACTCTTCTCGCTCATGACAGCAGCCCTTCCTCGAGCTTGGCGGGGGTAATGGTAACAATAGTACCGGGCGTTGTGTCGTGCGGCAGCTTGACCCGGGCGAAGTGGGGCGAATAGCCGGTGCCGTCGCGTTCTGCGAGAACATCCAGCGGCTTACCCACCAGCGATTGCAGCCAGCTCGCGCGGATTGCCGAAGCCTGTTCACGAAGTTCGGCGGCGCGGGCCTTCACCAGTGCCGGATCGACTTGCGGCATGCGGGCCGCCGGCGTGTCCGGGCGCGGCGAATAGGGGAATATATGGGCGTGGACGATACCCAACTCGTCGATGATTGCCCGGTTCGCCTGATGCATTGTTTCATCCTCGGTTGGGAATCCGGCGATGATGTCTGCGCCGATGGCCATTTCGGGGCGCACGGCCTTCAGCCTGGCTACCAGATCGAGCGCATCGGCGCGCAGGTGGCGGCGCTTCATGCGTTTGAGGATCAGATCGTGCCCGTGCTGCAGCGAGAGATGCAGATGCGGCATGAGGCGCGGCTCGTTGGCGAGGAGTTCGAACAGTTGGCCATCGATCTCGATACCGTCGAGGGAAGAGAGGCGCAGGCGGTTTAGTTGAGGAAAGGCATGCAGGATGGCGCTTATCAACAGGCCCAGGGAAGGGGAGTCGGGGAGATCGTGGCCCCATGAGGTCACATCCACCCCGGTAATCACAATTTCGGCCGCGCCTTGGTCCAAATGTCGTTCCACCTCGCGCAGCACCGTTGCGATGGGTAGCGAGCGGCTGGGGCCGCGCCCTTGGGGGATGACACAGAAGGTACAGGCATGATCGCAGCCATTCTGCACCGCCACGAAAGCGCGCGTGCGATTGACCGGGGCGAGGGTAGCAGGCCGCGCCACGTTCCAGGCTCGCGCATCCAGTTTGGCGGTATTGGGCACAAGCCCGTCAACTTCCGGCATGGCGGCCAGCGCCTCACGCTCAATATCGGCCGCGCAGCCTGTCACCAGCAGCCGGGCATCGGGATTGGCGCGGCGTGCGCGGCGGATGGCCTGCCGGGTCTGCCGCACGGCTTCGGAAGTGACGGCGCAGCTGTTCACCACCACCACGTTGCTTTCTTCCGCGAGCAAGGCGCGGATCGTCTCGCTTTCCGAGATATTGAGCCGGCAGCCCAACGAGATGACTTCGGCGGCGCTTTTTGCGCTCATGCGAAATCCACAGGGTCGAAGGTGCCGCGAAAGCTCTCCGCAGCCGGCCCGTTCATGACGATGCGATTATCCGGCCCCCAGGCGATGGTCAGTGTGCCGCCGGGCAGGGTGACTGCCACTTCGCGGTCCACCAGCCCCTTCTTCATCGCAGCGACGGCTGTTGCGCAGGCGCCGGTGCCGCAGGCACGCGTCAGTCCCGCCCCGCGTTCCCAAACGCGCAGCAGTATGGCCTCGCGGCTGACAATCTGGGCGACATTGACGTTCACCCGCTCCGGAAAGATGGGATCGTGTTCGATCTGCGGCCCCAGCCGTTCGAGGTCCACCGCATCGGCATCTTCCACGAAGAAGATAGCATGCGGATTGCCGACATTCACGGCCATGGGGTTTTCAAGGTCTTCCCACGCAACCGGCATGGAGGAAGTATCCATCGGATAGGCGAGCGGAATTTCGTCCCAACCGAAGCGGGGCGTGCCCATGTCAACGGAGATGCCGCCCTCCGCAGGCCGTGCTTCCAGAATACCGCCTGCCGTTTCGATGGTGGCCGGTTCGCCATGCAACAGGGCGACGGCACGGGTGGCATTGCCACAGGCACCCACTTCGCTGCCGTCATTGTTGAATATCCGCATGCGGAAACTGGCCACATCGGAATGTTCCAGCAGGATCAGCTGATCGCAGCCGATCCCGGTTCGCCGATCAGCCAGCGCGCGGGCGAGATCGTTGGTAATCGGGATCAACTGATCGCGCCGCGCATCCAGCACGACGAAATCATTGCCCAGCCCATGCATCTTGACGAAGGGAACACGCATTTCGCAGGCGCATCTAGGTGCTGAACGCGGAAATGTCACGTGCGAGCCGCCCGGATGGCGAACATATCCTGTTGCCGGGCCGCCAGTCGGCTCTTGTATCGGGCCGCCCGACGGGACCATAGGAATTGCTTGCCGGCCGGGATGGCCACTCACCACCAAGGAAAGGACTGGCCGCGTGAAGATCTGGGGCCGTATCAATTCGACCAATATCCGCAAGGTGCTGTGGTGCGCGGAGGAACTGGGCCTTGCCTATCAGCGGATCGATGCGGGCGGAGCCTTCGGGGTTGTGAAAGACCCGGCTTATCTGGCGATGAACCCCAACGGGCTGGTCCCCTGCCTCCAGGATGGCGATCTGGTGCTTTGGGAATCGAATGCCATCGTTCGCTATCTGGCCCGGCAATATGGAGAAGGGCATCCTTTCGTGGCGGGAAGTGCCGCCGAATGGGCCAGCGCGGACAAGTGGATGGACTGGGCTTCCCTGTCCTTCGCGGACCCGTTCCGGGACATGTACTGGAACATGGTGCGCCGCTCACCCGAAGAACGGGACGAGGCGGAGATGAAGCGCGGGCAGGAGCAATGCGCCCGTCTGATGGAGATCGCGGACAAGGCTCTTGGGCAAGAACCCTATTTCTCGGGCCGGAATGTCGGCATCGGCGATGTGCCGCTGGGTTGCATCGCCTATGCCTGGTTCTCCCTGCCGATTGAACGCCCAGCCGTGCCACGGCTGGAGGCATGGTACGCGCGCCTGTGTGAACGGCCTGCTTACCGGAAAGCTGTGATGACTGCGCTGACCTGAGGTTAGCCCATCGCGCGCTGATCTTCTTCGGCGGAACTGGCGTTCTCGGCGGCAAGAGCATCGGCCCGGTCGGCCGCTTCCTGCACTTCGGGGGCCAGCATGCGCTTTTCCTTCAGGCGGGCGAAGGTCTTGTTCGCGTCTTCCGGGCGGCCATAGAGATAGCCTTGGCCCTTGAGCTGGCCCATGGTGCGCAGCACTTTCAGCACTTCGGCATTTTCGATGCCTTCGGCGGTCATCGGCAGGTCGAAACCGCGGCCCAGGGAAACGATGGCTTCCACGATCTTGGCATTGGCGCCTTCATGGGCCAGTTCGGTCACGAAGCTGCGATCGATCTTCAACCGGTCGAAGGGAAGCGAGCGGAGCTGAGCGAGGCTGGAGTAGCCGGTGCCGAAATCGTCCAGGCTGATCTGCACGCCCTGGTTCTTCAGGCTGGTCACGACGGAGCGGACCACTCCGATATTCTCGTGCAGGCAGCTTTCGGTTATTTCGATGTCCAGCCGGTGCGGCGGAAAACCGCTTTCCACCAGCAGGCGCAGCAGTTTTTGCGAGAACCATGGATCGCGCAATTGCAGCGGCGAAATGTTGATCGACAAGGTGAGATTGGAGTCCCACTTCTGCGCATCCAGCAGGGCCTGCTGGATGAGATGTTCGGAAAGCTCGGCAATCACACCGATATCTTCCGAAATGGGGATGAAGATCTCGGGGCTCACCAGGCCGAATTGCGGTGAATTCCAGCGAGCCAGCATTTCGAAGCCCACCAGATCGCCGGTCACAAGGTCGATCTGCTGTTCGTAGAAGGGAACGAATTCTCCCTTGGGAATGCCCGCGCGAATGCCGGTTTCCAGTTCGTGACGGAAGCGCAGCTCGCTTTCCATCGTCGGTTCGAACCAGGCATAGCCATTATGGCCGCGCTTTTTCGCGTGATACATCGCGATATCGGCATGATGCAGCAGCGACTGGGCGCAATCTTCCGCTGTGGCCGGGTCAGGATTCTCGATCGTGCGGGCAATGCCGACCGACAGGGCCGCCTCGACTTCCTTGTTCTCGATCTGGATCGGTGCGCGCACGGCCTCGATCAGGCTGGCGGCCAGCTGGTCTAGCTTGTCCGGCAGGCGGCGTTCATAGGGCACCACACAGGCGAATTCATCGCCGCCAAGGCGGGCGACGGTGCCGTTGATGGGCAGCAATGCCTCGATCCTGCGGGCCACTTCGGTCAGTGCCACGTCACCGGCTTTATGGCCGTGAACGTCGTTGATCTGCTTGAAATTATCGAGGTCGATCATCAGCACGGCCGCGCCTTGATTCGTCTCGGCCACATCGATCACCAGCCGGGCCGCCGCCGGAATGAAGCAGCGGCGATTGAGCAGGCCGGTCAATGCGTCGGTCTGGGCGAGTTGGTGGGCCTTTTCTTCCGCGCTGCGGCGTTCCGCCACTTCACGCGAGAGCTGGGCATAGCGCCGCCAGCCGAAAATGATCAGGGCGATGTTCAGCAATAATGCGTTGGAAAGGATGACGTCGGGATTCTGTGCATGCCCCAGCCAGGTGGCCACAATCTGGGGCAGGACAGTCCCGCCCGTGCCCACGAAGAGGATCAGCGCGGCAACCGCGATCCCCAAGGCGACAACATCACGCTCGGCACTGCCGAGGCGCTCGTTATTGCTGCCGTCGATCGTATTGCTGCCCGGATACAAGTGCAACGTCCCCGTCTTTTGCGAGCCCGCTATCGCCGAACGCACTGAAAATTGGGTTAACAAAACGATTTTTCGCAATTGGGCCGGGGAGATGGGCGGATCGGCTGGTGGCCAAAACCGACGCAAAGCGATATGCGCGGCCCAACGAATAAGGAGAATTGCGATGGCGCGATGGTGGCTGATGAAGTCCGAACCCGACGCTTACAGCTGGGACGATCTCGTTGCCGAGGGCGAGGGAACCTGGGATGGGGTGCGCAACCACCGCGCGGCGAATAATCTGCGCGCGATGGAACTGGGGGATCAGGCTTTCTTCTATCATTCCAATATCGGTCTGGAGATTGTCGGCATCGTGACGATCAGCGTGGCCGGGCTGACCGATCCGACTGATCCTGAAGGCAAGTGGGCTGCGGTGAAAGTAAAGCCACTTCGCAAGCTGGCAAAGCCCGTCACCCTCAAGCAGATCAAGGCTCTCCCCGAGCTCGCCGATATGGAACTCGTGCGCCTTTCGCGCCTGTCCGTGGCTGAGCTGCGACCAGATGAGTGGAAGAAAATTCTTTCCCTTTCAGAGGGATAAAATCGGAACTGAACACGCGTTGGGATCGTTTCCTTTTCAGAGCGGCCGATTGAACCGCGCAATAGAGGAGACCTCCGATGGGTGAACTGACCGACAAGACCAAGGGCATCGCCAACGAGATCGCCGGCAAGGTGAAGCAGCAATCCTCCGACCCCAAGACGCGGGCAGAAGGCAAGTTGCAGGAGCGTAAGGGCGAAGCCCAGAATCTGGTAGGCAAGGTAAAAGGCGCGCTGGGCGATAAAATCTGACGCCGCGCTGGCCTTTTTCTCTCGCCTGCATCTCAACCGGAAAGGCCGCCTGCGGGCGGCCTTTTTATTTGCGGGATCAGCGAGAACGCAGGGCTGTAACAGTCGTACCGGCTGCGTTGAGCCGTTCGATGTCGGTCACCAGATGCAGCAGGCGAAGGCCCTTGCGGCCAGCCGCCTCAGCCAGAGCCGGGGCAAATTCCTCCGTCCTTTCCACTCGTGCGGCCCAGCCGCCATAGGCGCGGGCGAGGGCAGCAAAGTCGGGATTGACCAGTTCGGTCGCCGAAATACGGCCGGGGAATTCACGTTCCTGATGCATGCGGATGGTGCCGTAAGTGGAATTGTCGACCACGATCACCAGCAGATCCACGCCATATTGGACAGCGGTGGCGAGTTCCTGACCGTTCATCATGAAGTCACCGTCACCGGCCACGGCCAGCACCATGCGGTCCGGCATGCGCAGCTTCGCGGCGACTGCGGCGGGCACACCATATCCCATCGCGCCGCAGGTTGGCGCCAGTTGGGACGGGAAGCCTTCATAGCGCCAGTAGCGGTGCCACCAGCCGGAGAAATTGCCCGCGCCGTTGCAGATCGCCGTGTCGGCGGGGAGTTGTTCACGTAATGTGGCGAGGCAGCGCGCGAGGTCCAGTGCGGTACCGTCCGCGCCTGGCGTGCTGAAGCCTTCCCATTCTGCATGGGCTTCTGCCCCGGCATCGAAGGGAATGATCTCGTCATCGCACCACAGGGCGGCGGCTTCCGCGAATTCGGCCATATCGGCGCAGATCGGCAGATCGGTGCGATAGACGCGGCCCAGTTCCTCCGGATCGGGATGCACATGGATCAGGATCTGGCCGGGATGTTCAGACGTAACGAGTTCATATCCGTCGGTCGTCGCTTCGCCCAGACGCGCGCCCACCACGAGCACCAGATCGGCGGCCTTGATCCGTTCCACCAGCCGCGGATTGGGGCCATAGCCCAGATTGCCGGCATAGACCGGAGAGGAGGGCGGAATCGCATCCTGCCGGCGGAAGGCCGTGGCCACCGGAATGCCGATCCGTTCGGCGAAAAGGGTGAAATATTCGCGCGCCTTGGCGTTCCAGCCTGCGCCGCCGACGATTGCCACTGGGGCGGCCGCGTCCGCGATCAGCCCGAGCATGGCGCTCAGCGCATCGCCACAAGGCGGCTGGGCCGGGCGGATGACGGCGGGGCGGGGGCTTTGGCCGGCGACGATCATGCTCAGCATGTCTTCCGGCAGGGCCAGCACCACCGGGCCGGGACGACCAGCCATCGCGACCGAATAGGCGCGGGCGATATATTCCGGGATGCGGGCAGGATCGTCGATCCGCGCCGCCCATTTGGAGATCGGGCCGAAAAAGGCCGCGAAGTCCATTTCCTGGAAACCCTCGCGGTCGCGCATGGAGGAATCGACATCCCCCACGAACAGGATCAGCGGCTGCGAATCCTGCATCGCCACATGCACGCCGATGCTCGCATTGGTCGCCCCCGGGCCGCGCGTGACGAAACACACGCCGGGCTTGCCGGTGATCGATCCATCGGCGCAGGCCATGAAGGCAGCGCCCCCTTCCTGACGGCAAGTGACTGTGTGGATCGATCCCGTATCATGCAGCGCGTCCAGCACGGGGAGGAAGCTTTCCCCCGGCACGGTGAAAATCCGGTCGCACCCCTGCGCGACAAGGCAATCGACCAGCAGGCGCGCGGCGGTGATCGAGGGATTCAGCGAGATGGTTTCATTCATTACCGTTCTTTAGGGCCAGTCTTGAAGAAGGGGAAGCGCCCTGATTGCATCGAAAGCGGGTTCGTATCGCGCACCGGGCGCTACTCTCGGCGCGGGCTATGTCCCGTCTTGCGACAGTGCATAAGGGCGCCTTTATCATGGTTACTATCTGGTTAAGACGGACCAATGCGACGCAGTCTGGTTCTTACCAATGAAACCGCCCGGCACCCGTTCCGGGCAAGCCTCCCGCCCCATGTGACGCGCGGGGGCAGTCCGATCAGGCCGGGCAGGGAAATTCGTATCTTGAGCGGTGGTGAAGCCGCCGGAAATGACGAATGGGTCGGGCAAAACCGGAAGGTAGAAGGTACTGGCGCTGCCGATGGCTTGCGGCAATTCCTGCTGAGCTATTGCGCCTGTTTCGTGGCAGCGGGCACTTTCATCGCCTGAGATCGAAGCCTGTCATGGCAGTGCCTCAGGCCTTATCGCAGCCCGCTTTCTCCGCTTTGTAGAGAACATAGCCGAGCCATGCCGAAACGAGGCACATGCCGCCGCTGAGCAGCACCTGCTCCGTCAGCGGCACATTGAGCGCGCTAAGCCCCACCGCCAGCAAAGACCCTGCCACCATGGCGCCGGAATTGACGATGTTGTTGGCCGCGATCGTCCGGGCCGCCTGACCCGGATCGACCTTGGTGGTGAGGAAGGCATAGAGTGGCACCACGAACATGCCGCCTGCGATGGCAATAAGCAGCAGCATACCCAGCACTGCAAAGGCCAGCGGGTGGGAGAGAAATTCCGAGACATCCATCAGATCCGTTCCGGTCGTCCGGGCCTGCCAGGCGCGGCAGACCATCCAGAAACCTGCGACGAACACGCCCATGGCGATGACGGATGCCGGGGCATAGCGTGCCGATACACGGCCCTTGAGCAGCGCATTGATGGATACCGATCCCGCCGCGACGCCGATGGAGAACATCACCAGGAACAGGCTTGCCACTTCCTTGGAGGCGAGCAGCACATTCTTCGCCAGCGGCGGGAACTGGATGAACAGCACGGCGCCGATGGTCCAGAAGAAGCTGATCGCCATGATTGCCAGAAACACCTCGCGTTCATGCATGGTGTCGCGGATCAGCTTGATGGAAGACCGCAGGATATGCCGGTCGATTACCTGCTTTTCGCCCACCGGCTCGGCCGGTGGCACCTGACGGCTCGTGAAGTAGCCGACAAACGCCGTGAGAACCACGCAGGCTGCGGCCCATTCAACGGGGATCCAGCCTGCCAGGATAGTCCCGAACAGGATGGCGATATAGGTTCCGGCCTCGACCAGGCCGGTGCCCGCCAGAACTTCATCCTTTTGGAGGTGCTGCGGCAGGATCGCATATTTGATCGGGCCGAAGAAAGTTGAGTGAACGCCCATTGCGAACAGGGCGGCCAGCATCAGGGGAATGGCGACCGTGTGCGTCATGATCTCATGCCAGGCCAAGACCAGTCCGGTCGCGCCGCACAGCATGATGAAGATTTCCGCCATTTTCACCGCGCGGATGATGCGGGCCTTGTCCCGCATGTCGGCCAACTGGCCCGATAGCGCGGAAAGCAGGAAGAAGGGCAGAATGAACAGCCCCGATGCAATGGCGCTGAACTGCGCCTCTGCCGCTTCGGAATTATAGACGCTGTACACGACGAACAGCACCATGGCGTTCTTGTACAGATTGTCATTGAACGCGTTGAGCAGTTGCGTGACGAAAAGCGGCAGGAAGCGCCTTTGCCTCAGCAGATGCGTTGTCGTCGTCATTCAGCCCCGGCAAGCAACCTCGTGTTGCGATGGACCTCTAACGGCATGTCCGGCTCGGGCAAGGGCAAAAGGCATTTTCCTGACCTGCACGGCGGCTCTGGCACAAGTCTTCCGCAGGCTCTAAAGGGGCACACGTCATGCTCTCGCTGCCCAATCTCCTGACCCTGTCGCGCATCGTGGCGCTGCCCCTTCTGGCCTTCCTATTGTGGTGGCCGAACTGGCAGAGCGGCTATGGCCTTGCCTTCGTGCTTTACTGCCTGATGGGCATTACGGATTATTTCGACGGCTATCTCGCCCGGTCAAGCGGCACGGTTTCCAAGCTGGGGATATTCCTCGATCCCATTGCCGACAAGATCATGGTGGCGGTGGTGATCCTGGTGCTGACCGCGCAGGGCGGGCTGAGGGGCGAATATCTGGGCGATTTCCATGTGATCGCCGGGCTGATCATCCTCGTGCGGGAAATCGCGGTCTCGGGCCTGCGCGAATTTCTAGGCGGGCTGCAGGTTTCGGTTCCGGTTTCCAAGCTCGCCAAGTGGAAGACGACGTTCCAACTGGTGGCGCTGGGCGCGCTTATCCTGGCGGGTGCCTTGCCCGGCGAGCCCTGGATTCACCTAGTTGGCCTCCTCAGCCTGTGGGGTGCGGCGATCCTGACGGTGGTTACCGGCTGGGATTATTTGCGCGTCGGCATCAAGCACATGGATTGAACGACACGGGGCTTTGGTCCC
>MKUB01000038.1:0-635 GCA_001898545.1 Sphingomonadales bacterium 63-6
ATTTGACAGAATTATCCCACAGTCAGTCACACCCCACACAATGTTGTACAGTCACATTCGTGAGACAATCTGATTTGGCGGACTATAACCGCCCTCGAGAAGCTGAGTATGACGGCGCAGATGATGACGATGATGCGAACGACAGAGAAGAAGCCCTAGGATGGTCCATGAATGGACCTGGAAGCCGCCGGCACAAAGATCTCACAAAGCAAGCAGACGGATCGGTCGTGAGCAAGCACGACACTGCACTCAACAGCAGAATGAATGCCGTTGCCTTGAGTCAGCTTGACGGCGCAGGCGACTTGGCAGACGAAGGCTTCCGTGTACCCAATGCAGTCTACAACAAGCTGAAGATGCAACTCAAAGGCGGCACAATCAAAGGCGTGCATGTGCGAGGACGCGTCAGCAAGGACACGAAAGCCACACGCGAGAGTGTGCTCGATCCCCGCACGGAGATGATTCTGTTCAAAATGGTGCAGAACGGTATCCTGGCGGAAGTGAATGGCGTGAGCAAACAAGGCAAAGAAGCGTCGGTGTTCCACGCTTCTGCTGGATCTGAAGCACCGCCAGCTCTGCCTCAAAGCGCTGAAGGCAGACAGCCCACAGCAGTCACTGACTATGCAGTCAAAGTGTTC
>MKUB01000038.1:667-23805 GCA_001898545.1 Sphingomonadales bacterium 63-6
AAACCGTGTCTTCGCTGTCCGAGCCGGAGACCATGACCGCAACCAGGCGAGGCTTGCCTTCGGTCAGCGTCCCGGTCTTGTCGACGATCAGCGTATCGATCTTTTCGAAGCGCTCCAATGCCTCGGCATTCTTGATCAGCACGCCAGCCTGTGCTCCTCGTCCGGTCGCAGTCATGATCGACATGGGCGTCGCCAGGCCCAAAGCGCAGGGGCAGGCAATGATAAGGACGGAAACAGCCGCAATCAGCGCATAGGCAAACGCCGGCGCAGGCCCGAATATTGCCCAGCCGATAAAGCTCAGGACCGCGATCCCGATCACTGCCGGCACAAACCAGCCCGCGACCTTGTCGGCATATTTCTGGATCGGCGCGCGTGACCGCTGGGCAGCGGCGACCATGCCGACGATCTGCGCCAGCATAGTGTCGGCACCGACTCGCCTGGCTTTCATGACCAGGCTTCCGGTTCCGTTGATTGTTGCGCCGGTGAGCGTATCGCCCGAGGTTTTCTCGACCGGCACGGGCTCGCCAGTGATCATGCTTTCATCAACCGAAGAACGCCCATCGACGACCACGCCATCGACCGGGACCTTGTCGCCGGGCCGCACCCGCAGGCGGTCACCAACGGCGATCTCCTCCAGCGGGACCTCTTCTTCGCGCCCGTCTTCGCTGATCCGCGTTGCCGATTTCGCTGCGAGGTCCAGCAGTGCGCGGATCGCCCTGCCAGTCCCTTCGCGGGCGCGCAGTTCCATCACCTGGCCCAGCAGGACCAAAACGACGATGACAGCCGCAGCCTCGAAATAGACGCCGACATGGCCTTCAGCGCTGCGAAAGCCGGCCGGAAAGATGCCGGGCGCGAGAACCGCAACGACGCTGAAGAGATAAGCGGCTGCAACACCCATCGCGATGAGCGAGAACATGTTGAGGTTTCGCGTCCGGAAAGAATTCCATCCGCGCACCAGGAACGGCCAGCCGCACCACAAGACGACCGGCGTACCGAGCGCGAATTCGATCCACATCGCTGTGCCTTCGCCCAGAGCCTCGCGCAGCGCGCCCAGCCCGACCAGCGGCCCCATGGTCAGTACCAAGAGCGGAAGCGTCAGCACTGCGCCAATCCAGAACCGCCGGGAAAAATCGGCCAGTTCCGGGTTGGGGCCGTCCTCCGTCATCGCGGCGGATTCGAGTTCGAGCCCCATGCCGCATATTGGACAGGAACCCGGGTGGGTCTGGCGTACCTGCGGGTGCATCGGGCAGGTGTAGACCGGCCCTGCATAACCGGGCGGGACATGGTTGTAGCGGCCGTCGTCGGGCGCCGCTTCGGCGGCATGACCGGCATGCGCATGGTGGTCGGGCTGACCCGTTTCATCCTCTGGAACGAGATGCATACCGCATTTCGGGCAGTCTCCCGGGCCTTCCTGGCGCACCTCGGGATGCATCGGACAGATGAATGTGGTCATGGAGGGTCAGCTCTCGCGGATATCCTGGACTTATTGGGGCGCTTGCGGCGGGTGTTGGTCATGAGCGGACTGGCCCTGCGGATTGTCGCCATGATGCATTTTGCCATGATCCATGTGTGGCTGGTCCATCATGCGGCAGGTCATCTTGCCGTCCTTGTCCTTGACCATCATGCCCTGCATTTTCATGCCGTCGTGCATCATCTCGCACGTCTGCGGCTTATTTGCCGAAGGTGCTGCCTGGTCGGTCGGGGCTTCGCTGGCCCAGGCGGGGCCTGCGAGCAAAGCACCCGCGACGAAAACGATCAATTTTTTCACACGCATTCTCCTCGTATCAATCAATTGCAGCTGCTGAAAAACGCACGTCCGGCCTTGCCGTTTGCGAAAATCTGCCATGATCTCGTGTCCTTCCGCCTATCGAATTCCGAGATGGTTGAGGCCGAAGACCATCTCGCCGCCGAGATAGCCCTGCGCCACGAGCGCAATGGCAAGGACTGCCAGCGCGAAACGCAGGCCCGTGCGGTTGTGCGAGCGAAACGCGAGACCCGTCGCAACCAGCGCGAAGCCAGCGATGGCAGTCCCGTTCCAGCGGTGAAGGCCGAGCGTTTGCGATTTGTCGGAAAGCCGCCATCCGGCCGCGAACCAGCCGAGCAGGGCGGCGATCACGGCGCCACCCGCACCACCAGCGACAAGGAATCGCACTGTCGTCTCCAGCGCCAGCGAGGGGCGCAGAATAAGCAGCAACTCCGCGAGAGCCGCCATCAGCAGCAGTGCGATCGGAAAGTGAGCCGCAATGGGATGAAGCCGGCCGAGAAAGTCGCCTGCTGAAGTCGCGCGATTTTCTGCGATGGCTGCCGCCAGTGCCTGTTCGGGCGTCGGTTGCTCAGCGACTGCCTCTTGCGGACCGTCGCCATTAGTGACGTGCGACGCTTCTTTCTGGACATCATGCTCGCCGGCGGCATCATGGCTTTCCATCTGGGCCATTTCGGCGTCGCTCTTGTTCTCCTTGTGCCCCTCGTGAGCACTGACGGCGACGGGCATGCCAAGCACGAGTGCGGCCAGCGGAACGAGCATTTGCCGGAGCAGGGTCGATCGGTTCATGCTCCTGTTACGCTGGTGTTTCCCTCATCCCTCACAATTTTTTCAAGGGGCCGAACCGAATGCTGCGTATAGGAAGAGTGCAAGCAGGAACGAGGCACGATGCGAGACGAACACAGACTGGATAAGGCCCTGACCCTGCTCGGGTCGGGCAGCGAGCGGGCGATCCCGGAGGACTTCATGGACGGCGTATGGGTCCGCGCCGGCCGACTGGAAGAAGCGTCCGTGCGGCGCACCCGCCTGGCGCTCTTCGTCGCAATGGCTTTCATCGGACTAGGCGCTGGGTTCGGCACAACGCAGGCCCCGGCCAATGCCGAGCCGGCGGGTTACCAACTGGTCGAGGGCGCCGATCTGTCTCCGGCCGCCCTGCTTCACGTCGAACCATGAAGGTCGGCGGATTGCAGCTGCTGGTGGCGGTCCTGCTGGCCTTGATCGCGGGCTGCATCGGCGCCTTTGCGGCAAGCGCGTGGCGCGAAACCAGCCATTCGAAAACGCTGCACGAATTCGTTCATGAGGAACTCGACATAGATGCGGCGCAAAACGCCAGGCTTGACCAGCTTGAGACCCGCTTCGCCGCCGAACGTAAGGAACTCGACCTATCGCTGCGCGCGGCCAATGCCCGGCTCGCATCCGCCATGGTGGAGGAACACGATTACGGACCCAAGGTCGCCGCGGCGATCGATGATGTCCATGCGCGCATGGGGGATTTGCAGAAGGCCACCGTCCGGCACGTATTCGCGATGCGTATGCTGCTCGATCCCGCGCAGCAGCAGCGCTTCGACCGTCAGGTGGCCTCTTCGCTCACCAGCGACCCCGGCGAATGAACGGCGGTGCAGGGGCAGCGCGACACGGGTGAACAGGGCCTGATAGAGGACGTCCGGTCGGGAAGCCGGACAGCATTCGGACGGCTCGTCGAGCCGCACCTGCCGCGGTTGCTCGGTCTCGCCCGGCGCATGCTGGGCTCGAGCGAGGAGGCGGAGGATGCCGTCCAGACGGCTCTCGCTTCGACCTGGATCGCGCGCGCGAAGCTGGACCCTACCCAACCGGTGGCGGCCTATCTCACCACTATAACGCTCAACAAGTGCCGAGATCGGCTGCGGCGGCGCAGGGCGGCCCGTTTCCTGAGCTTCGGCGTCTTCGACGCAGATATGCCGGTTGTTGCCGAGACTCCCGATGCGGAGACCGAGATCGGTGATCGACAAACCCTCGAACGAGTGTCCCGCGCGATCGAGCGCCTGCCCCTGAAGCTGCGCGAGGCGCTGATCCTCGTCACCATCGACGGCCGGAGCCAGCGCGAGGCGGCTGAGCTTCTCGGCGTGACCGAAAAGACGATCGAGACACGCATTTACCGCGCGCGGCAGCGCCTGCGCGAAAAGCTCGATTTTGTTTGAGGGGTGATGGTCCCGCCGGCGTAAGCGAGGGTATGAGCATTGCATCCCAAGGCGACAAGTTCGCGATCGACCGTCGCAAATTTCTGACCCGCAGCGCAGGAGCAGCGAGCCTGCTCGGGCTTGGTCACGCCCTACCTGCATGGGCGCGCGGGCGCCACGGAGGAACCCTCGCGCGCAAGGGCAGCGATGTCCTCTCCGGCGAGCACCTGACGATGTCAGTCGCGGATGCGAGCTTCGCCACGGGCGGTCGACATGGCGCGGCAGTAACGGTGAACGGGACGCTTCCCGGCCCACTGCTGCGGCTGCGCGAGGGCCAGAACCTTGTCGTTGACCTGGAGAACAATAGCTCGATGGGGACATCGATCCACTGGCACGGCCTGCTCGTGCCGTTTCTCATGGATGGCGTGCCCGGTATTACCATGACGGCGGTCGAGCCGGGCGAGCGCTTCCGTTACGAGTTTCCGATCCGCCAGGCCGGGACCTATTGGTGGCACGCCCATACACTGCAGGAACCGATGGGGCATTACGGCCCGATCATCATCGATCCGGCGGATGGCGATCCGCACAAGGTCGACCGCGACTATGTCGTAATGCTCTCCGACTGGTCGCCGATGGACCCGCACACGCTCATGAAGAAGTTGAAGGTGGGCGAGGCGCCGTTCAACTTCCAGAAGACCACTGCAACCGACGACTACGCCCTATCGGGCAAGGATCGCCGGATGTGGGCCCGCATGCGGATGATGCCAACCGACATTTCGGACGTCTCCGCACCGCTCTACAGCTACCTCCTCAATGGCCACGGCCCCGAAGACGGGTTGGAATTCCTCTTCAACCCCGGCGAACGGGTTCGCCTGCGCTTCATCAATGGCTCGGCGATGACTTTTTTCAACGTGCGCATCCCCGGCCTTGCGATGACAGTCATTGCCGCGGATGGCCAGGATGTGCGCCCGGTCGAGGTCGACGAATTTCAGATCGGCAATGCCGAAACTTACGACGTTATCGTCGAACCGACCGGCAGCGACGCATTCGCAATCGTCGCGGAGGCCATGGATCGCTCGGGCATGGGCCTTGCCATGCTGACAAATCGTGCAGGCGCGCGTGCCGCCATTCCTGCGCTGCGCGAACCACCGCTCCTGACGATGGCGGACATGGGGATGAACCACGGCTCGTCTGCGGGAGCAATGGACCACGGCGCAATGGCAGGCATGGATCATGGTTCGTCCGATGCCATGGCGGGTCCGATGGGCATGGGCTCGATGTCGATGCGCGACACATCGCTGCTTCCGCCCAGCGTCAAGGTCGGGCCCGGCATCGACATGGTCGCGATGAACCCGGTGGACCGCATGGGCGATCCCGGCATCGGTCTGGCCGAGGTGGATCACCGCGTTCTCAGCTACAGGCAGCTCGTCGCCGCGAAGATGAATCCGGACATGCGCCGTCCGACGCGGCTGAAGGAAATCCATCTGACCGGCAACATGGAACGCTACATGTGGTCCTTCGACGGCCGGAAGTTTTCAGCCGTAACGGACGATCCGATCCGCTTCGCCTTCAACGAGCGTGTGCGGGTTAAACTGGTCAACGACACGATGATGGCGCACCCGATCCACCTGCACGGGCATTTTTTCGAGCTGGTCAACGATGCGCCGCATGGGCATCAGCCGCTCAAGCACACGGTCATCGTCCAGCCGGGCGGCAGCGCACAATTCGACCTGACGGCGAACGAACCCGGCGACTGGGCGTTTCACTGCCACCTCATGTACCACATGCATAACGGCATGTTTCAGATCGTTACGGTCCGCCCGCTTCAGGGAGGACAAGGCTGATGCGCCCTGTAGCCCCGTTCCTCTGTGTGCTCGCATTGATCCCCGGCACCGCAATCGCGCAGGATCACCAGCATGGGACGCACCCTCAAACGGAAAGCGAGACCGCCGCTCCTGCACAGACCTCGGCCTCCCCTTCCGCCGGGGCGGATGCCATGGACCATGGCATGATGGACCATTCAGGGATGGACCATTCAGGAATGGGCCACGGAGCCATGGCCCCAGTTGCGATGGATCATTCGGGCATGGATCACGCTGCGATGGCAGGCGATGGGCCGATCCCTCAAGGCCCGCCGCCGCCGGAGGCTTTCGAAGGTCCGGCCTTCGCCGCCGACGCTTTCGTTGGCCCTGAGAAAATGGCTGCATCGCGCGCCTCGGTTGTTCGCGAAGTGAGCGGCATGCCGGTGTTCTGGTTCCAGGCAGATCGCGCCGAATTGCGTGTGCGGGATGGCAAGGACGGCTATCTTTGGGACGTTCAAGGCTATTACGGCGGCGACCTCGATAAATTCTGGTTCAAGAGCGAGGGCGAGGGCAGTTTCGGCGCGAAACCCGAAGCGGCCGAGGTGCAGGGCCTATGGAGCTATGCGATCGGACCGTGGTGGGACTTGCAAGCGGGCATGCGGCAAGACCTGACCGGCCCCGAGCGCACATATGCGGTCGTCGGCGTCCAAGGGCTCGCGCCTTACCTCTTCGAAGTCGATGTCGCAGCCTTTCTCTCGACGAAGGGCGATCTGACCGCTCGCATAGAGGCAGAGCTCGACCAGCGGATTACGCAACGCCTGATTCTGCAGCCACGGGTTGAGCTCAACCTTTCGGCGCAGGATATTCCCGAACTCGGTATTGGTGGCGGCCTCGATTCTCTCGAAGCAGGCCTACGTTTGCGGTATGAAATTGCCCGCGAATTTGCGCCCTACGTCGGCGTCGAGCAGGAATGGAAGGTCGGCAGGGGCGCGGATTATGCGCGGGCGGACGGCGAAGATCCTTCAGTGACCAATTACGTCGTGGGTGTGCGCTTCTGGTTCTAATAGCATGTCGGCGATGAACCTTTGCCAAAAGGTCCAATTTACAAGCGCGCGAATCCCTACAGGGTGGGTGCTGCCGACCGAGGCTGAACTTCGCGGTAAGTTATTGAAAAATGGTGCCGGCTAGAGGATTCGAACCCCTGGCCCCCTGATTACAAAAGCCAATAGGTAGTTTTCCTATGGTCTCCCATAACGTGCTAAGTTCCGACATAAGACTTTGAAAATCAATAGAAAATATTGAATTAGATTCAGGCCTTGTTACTCTGGGTTTCTACAGAAGGCCACATTCGGTGGTTGCTATGTGGTTGCTAGAATTCGAACTCGGTGAGGCCTTGAGTGGTAAGAATAACGAAGACTGCTGTTGATGCTTTGCAGGCTGTTGCCGGGCGCCCTGCCTTTCTTTGGGATGATAAGCTGTCCGGCTATGCGGTCAAAGCCCTTCCCAGCGGGGCCAAGCGTTATCTCGTTAAATATCGCGCGAACGGGGGTGGGCGGACTGGAAGACAGCGTTGGCTTACCATCGGCACCCATGGGCAGATTACACCAGATGAGGCGCGCAAGCTGGCGCAGCAGGCACTTGCGGCAGTTGCGCGAGGGGAGGATCCTCAGGCTGAGAAGGTTATTAGGCGATCGGCTAAACGATTGGCTGATGTGTGGCAACGTTTCGAGGAAGAGATACTGCCTCTTCGCAAGCCATCTACGCGATATGATTATGGATTGTTCTGGAAGAATGACATCAGCGCTCCGTTGGGCGGTTTCGATGTTGATAAGATCACTCGAAGCGACATAGATCGTTTCCATAAGCGAATGCGTAAGACGCCGTATCGGGCCAACCGCATTCTATCTCTGCTGTCTCGCTTGATGACGCTTTCTGAAGCCTGGGAGCTGCGTTCTCAAGGAACAAATCCTTGCCGTTATGTGGAACGTTTCAAGGAGGAGCCGAGAAACCGGTACCTTTCTACAGCGGAAATTGGGACACTAGGCCGGACGATGGATGCGATGGTCGCTGCCAATGAGCTTTCGGCTTCGGCAGCAAATGCAGTCCGCCTGCTCCTCCTTACTGGTGCTCGGCTGAACGAGGTTCTGTCTTCAAAGTGGGAATGGGTCGATCTTGATCGAAAGGTAATCGAACTTCCCGACAGTAAGACTGGTGCCAAGCCTCTCTTCTTGAGTGATGTCGCGATTGATGTGCTGGGGCATCAGCGCATCGAGGCTGGGCAGAGTGAGTATCTGTTCCCCGGAGATAGTGAGACGGGTCACATGATCAACCTCCGCAAGCGCTGGAAAAAGATATGTGGTCGAGCGGGCTTCGAAGGGGTGCGTCTCCATGACTTGCGGCACACGGCGGCGAGCGTAGCGGTGGGGCAAGGACTTGCGCTTCCACTCGTTGGTCGCCTTTTGGGACATTCGCAGCCCCGTACGACACAGCGCTATGCCCATGTGGCTCACGATCCAGCGCTCGACGCAGCTAATAAGGTGGGTATGGCGATTGGATCGATAATCGCGGCAGGTCACCCTCAGCAGTCGGGTATGATCGGGTTGAAACCGCTAGAGGACTCGGGAGAGCCAGACGGGTTCAGATTGTCAGCCTCATGAGGGGTATTGTGGCTCCTCCCCGATGGCTGGCACGGGCTTCCATCCGTAACTTCCGGGGTTCGAAGCAGCGCGATTTGAGTGTGGCAGTGTTTGATGTTACAAAACCTGCAATTAAATTGGTCATGATAATAGGATTTGTAACATGAGCGGCGGAGGTGTCAGTCAGCGGGAGCAACTGCGCACTCTGATCGCGGAGCATGGGATCCTACGCGCGCAGGATATACGTGACCATGGAATCGCTGGCACCACGATCCAGCGCGCACTCGAAGAGGGCGATCTTATTCGCATTAGCCGGGGACTGTATCAGGACCCCCATGTGGAAATTGATAGCGATCTCACCCTCGCAGAGATTGCCAAGCGCGTCCCCAAAGGCGTCATCGCCATGGTGTCGGCACTGGCTTGGCATGGCCTAACTGACCAGATGCCACGCAAAACATGGGTAGCGATTGGAGTTGGCGACTGGGCGCCTGCCCAAGGTTACCCACCTATCCGCATCGTGCGTTTTGCCGACAAGTATCTTACGCAAGGTGTCGAACGCCACAGGATCTCAGGTGTCGAAGTGCCGATCTATTCGGTTGCCAAAACCCTTGCTGATCTATTCCGGAATGCTCGTCTTGTTGATCGGTCGATCGCGGTAGAAGGACTGCGATCTGCGTTGGAGCAACGCAAAGCTAGCCCGGCTGAAATAGCAGAGGCGGCGCGTGCTGGTGGTGCATGGAGCATCATGCGGCCCTATCTGGAGGCACTGACGTTCAATGGCTGACAACCCGAAGAACGTTGCCGCCTCCGTCAAGGCTCGTTTACTCAATATAGCGCGCGAGCAAGGGCGCGTGTTCGATATCCTGCTGGTACGGTTCGCACTCGAACGGTTGCTCTTTCGCCTGTCCATTTCAGCATATCGTGACAGTTACGTGTTGAAAGGCGGCATGCTCGTCACGCAGTGGCTCGACCATGATAATCGCGAAACCCGCGATATCGATTTCCTTGGCTTTGGTGCTGACGACCAGGAAGCCATAAAAGCGATCTTCACAGAGATCATGGCGACCGATGTAGGGGATGGTCTGGTGTTCGATGTCGGGGCCCTTGTCGCCAGTCCGATCCGTGAAGAGATGGAATATGGCGGTATCCGTCTGCGCACTTCTGCGTATCTTGAGCGTACCCGCATTCCGACCACACTCGACATTGGATTTGGCGATGTGTTGACCGATCCAAGTCAGACGATCGATTACCCCTCACTTCTCGGCATGGAGTGTCCAAATATCCGGAGCTATCCGCCCGAAACGGTCATCGCAGAGAAGTTTCAGGCGGTGGTTGCTCTTGGCCTGGCAAATGGGCGGATGAAAGACTTCTATGACTTATGGGCCGTGCCAAGAACTTTATGGATCAATGGCAGCGCTCTTGACGCCGCGATCGCCGCAACATTTGCACGCCGAGAAACGCCCATTCCCGTGGAGCGTCCGGTTGGGCTGTCCGAAGCGATGGCACTTGACCCGGCCGCTGAGCAACGCTGGCGAGCGTACATAGCGTCCCTTGAACTTCCCCCACTCCATTTCAGCGATGTGTTGGACGAGATATGGAGCCTCTTGTCGGCTAGTTGTGCAAGGCAACGTGAAACCCGGTAAAAATGGGCCCAGTTGACGGTCCGCTAACGCATGGTCAGCGCGACGCCCACCAAGCCACATTTTCCAGTGCCACACGGGCCCACGCTGCAAACCATATTGAACGGTGATGGACTGAAATGTGGTAGAATTGGTCAATTGCCATGATTTTGGGATGTACCAGTTTCTATGATAGTAATATCGGGCAGTCTGGAATGTTTCGTTCCAAGAGCGCAAACGGGTTAGCGGACATCCGGTAGCGACCACTCCTGTGAGCTTCGCGCCCTAATCAACCATTCCCTTCCCTGGCCTGAATCCTAAAACCTAGCATTCGTTCAGGTTTCAGCTCACGGCAGTTAGCCGTTTTTGCGACATAATTCGAGACAGTATTCCAAACACTGGAACCGGAGATGGCGGCCAGCACCGAAGCATGCGGAAGCGTCTAAGCATCCAGCGCTTCGCTCAAACGCTGAATTCTAACGCGCCCGTGAAGAGAAAGTACCGGAACGATTTTCATTTCAGGAAAAATTGCACCGGCACCACCAGTTCCAGCGTGTCGCCAGGTTTATCGTCGGGTGGTTCAGGCAGAGGCTCAGCTCGCTTCGGCAGCGCTATTGCTTCACGGTCCAGATCGGGAAAGCCTGAACTGCGTTCTAGGCGAGAGGACAGTACCTTCCCCTGTCGATCCATCGTGAAACGAACATAGGGTACACCCTGCTGACGCCGCGCCATCGCAAGCCGAGGATAGCGTCGTTCCTTATTCAGGGCAGCCAGCACGCGCCCCTCCCAGCTATCTGGCGCATTGCTGGCAACATGCTGCGCTGGTGGAGCGGGCAACGTCCTCGGCGCTGCAGCTTCGGGCTGGACGGGATCGGGATCGGGATCGGCAGGCTTCGGCGGCGCAATCGGCAGCGGCACCGATATCGGCTCAACCGGAACGATGGCGCGTTCCCTAAGCTGTAATCTGGGGCGCTCCGGTTCCGATATCTGCTCAACCGGTTCGAGCGCCTCTTTTTCTTGCCTAGGCGTTTCTGGGGGCGAAGCTTGCGGTCGCAGGTTCACGACCGTCAGCGCCGACGGTGGCTGCACCGGAACCACTTGGCTGACGGTGAAAAAGAAGCCCACCAGTGCCAGCGCATAAATCAATAGCGTGGCGCCAAGCCCGATCCACCGATTACCGGCGGAGGCCCTGTAGCCGTGGTGTTCGACTGAAGCCGGCGCATCTTCAATGGGTAGCATGGTCTCAATATCTGAGCAGGTCGCCTGAGGGGAACCGCTGCCGTATCTTTTATTCAGCAGCATGAATATTTGCCTTACCGAGTTGAGCGAGGGGATTGCGCGTCTCCCGTCGCGATGTTCGCGCAAGGCGCTTCTTCCACCAGACATAGACACCGGTGACGGAAAGCAGGGTAACCACCAAGCCGGTGATACAAATGAGGATGCGCCCCGGCAGACCGGCGACCTGTCCGGAGTGGATGGGGAGCATAAGGCTGGCGACCATATCGCCGGCTTTGCCTCCGCCCGCTTCCTCAACCGAGAGGGTACGACCATCGGTGCCTGACACGAAGATGTTTGAAGCCCCAAAACCGGGCTCATGGTCCCGGCCGAAGCGCACCATATAGAAGCCGTGAGCCCGATCAGCATAGATCAGAGCAACTGGTCGATCCCATCCGCGTCGCACAGCCTCGGTCCGAGCTTTCGCCAACGCATCATCCCAGTCAAACGACATGGTTGGCGGCTTCGGCGGAATGGGTTGATCGAATATACGGGAGCTAGTGGGCAGCAGCGCGGACAAAACCGGGCGAAACAGTTCGCTGTTGAGATTTAAAGACGCGCCCGACAGGGCTAACAGAAACAACACTGCCCACAGCCAAAGGCCGGATGCGCGGTGCAGGTCAAGATTGAGGCGATACGATCCTGCACCCTGCTTGATGGTCCAGATCGGCTTCCATTTCTTCCAGAATGGGCGGCCACGCGGCAGCGTCAGATAAAAGCCCACAAAGCAATCCAGCATCCAGGCCAGCGCTACGCCGCCCATGAGCCACGCGCCCCAGTTGCCCGGCAAGGTCAGTGTGTAGTGCAACCGATAGACGAACGGGATCAGATGCGCGCGATCGAGGCGGAATGCTCCGTTCATGCGCTTGCCGAGAATGCTGCCATTCGCCGGATCGACAAAAATCTCATCATAATCCAGCGAGCCGTGCCCGGCCTTCGCACCGACAAAGAGGATGATGCTATCGCCTCCCTGAGCGGGCGGAAGTATGGAGAAAATATCGACCTGCGGATACGCCTGCTCGATCCTCGCGGCGAGCCGTGAAGGGGAGAGCGGCGGCTGCGCCCCATCGACGTGGAACAGGTCGGGGTTAAGCCATTCATCCAGTTCGGACTGAAAAGCGAGTGCGCTGCCTGTCAGGCCGGCGATCACGAGAAAACCCGCGATCGCCAACCCGACATAACGGTGCAGGAAGACCAGCCAAGGCCGCATCGAAGACTGCCTAGAAACCGAACCTTGCCGTCAGCATCACATTACGCGGATCGCCGAAATAGCTCTGGCGCGACCAGCCTTCGATGCGGGTGTAGTATTTCTTGTCTGTCAGATTCTCACCGGTCAGCCTGAGGCTGAAGCTATCGCTGAACTGATAGCCGATCTGCGCCGATAGCAGCGCGTAGGCTTTCTGCGTCCATTCGAGATCGCCGGATTCGGCATTGATCCCGCTACTGACATTGATGCCGCCGCCCAGGATCAGGCCTCGGCCCGTGTCCTTGCTAAAATCCCGTACCGCCCAGAGCTTCACATCATGTTCTGGGGTGCCGGGGGCGAACACCAGTCCTGGTAGTCCCTCATCGGCGGTGAGATAGCGGGTCTGTGTGTAGGCATAACCCAAGGTCACATTCCATCCGCGCGCTGGTTCGCCCACGACTTCGGTTTCGAAGCCTCGACTACGCACTTTGCCGAGCGCCACCGACGCATCGGGGAAGTCCGGATCGGTCATAGCTCGATTGCGGTCGATGATCTGGTAAAGCGCGGCATGACCGGTCAACGCGCCGCCCAAAAACTCCCCCTTGAGACCCAGTTCAAAAAGATTGCCGGTACGAGGCTTGAGCAGATTACCGTTCCGATCCACGCTGGTCTGCGGGACGAAGGTTGACGAATAGCTGGCATAGGCGGACAGCTCAGGGGTGATATCGTAACTGAGCGCGGCGTAGGGCACGAGCCTTGCCGAAGCCTTACTATCGGCGCTCTGCCAATTGGCTGACCCCGTGTACCAGCTGAGCCGCCCTCCGGCGGTCAGAGTCAGGCGGTTGATCAGCTTGAAGCGCGCATTTGCGTAGAGGCCGGTCTGGATCGTCTTCGCCGTCGTCGGGGCATCATCCTCGAACACTGGCTCGGCTGTCGCCGGATCGGGGGCGAAGATATTGCGGGTAATGACCGGGCCATAGGTCCAGTGCGTGTAGCTGTTGTTGCGGCTATGATTGATGCCGACGACCAGACTATCCGAGCTCGTGAACAGCGCGGGCAATGTCAGGCTGAGATCGGCTGCCTCGTCGCGGGAATGTCCGTCCCCGGCGATCTGCTGGATATCGACATTGCCTGTGGCGCGATCGATATAGCTATCGGTAAAGGCGCCGGACTTGAAGTCGTAGGCTCGGTCGGTGCGGTCGCCACGCAGCCGGATCGCGGCGCCATTACCGAGGTGATGCTCGACATCTACAAAATAGCGTTCGGCGTCATCACGCTTCCGGTCCCAGAATGACCCCATGTATACGCTGCGGCGGCCCATATATAGGCCTCCATCGTCATAAGTAGGCAGGCCGAAAATCGGTCGCGAAGGGCCGCCCTGATGGATCGCACCGATCGAGACCGTCGTATCGGGCGCGGGATCATATTCTAGAGTTCCGTAGAGCACGAGTTTGCGCGAAAAGACATGATCCATATAGCTGCCGCGATCATCATAGGCAGCGACCACCCGCCCGCGCAGGCTGCCGTCAGCATCAAGACGACCCGTGACATCCAGTTCGCCGCGATAGCGATCCCATGAGCCCGCCTGCGCCATAGCGTTGATATGCGTGTCCGCCGTGGCCCGCTTGCGGACCAGATTGATCGCGCCGCCGGGCTCGCTGCTGCCTTGGAAGAGAGCAGCCGGGCCGCGAACAAGTTCGATCCGATCATAGACCGCTATGTCGAAACTATCCGTGGTCCAAGCGCCCTGTGTATCAGCCGTCTGCAAACCGTCGACCTGGAGCGTAGTGATGTTCAGGCCCCGCGAGGTGAAGCCGAAATTGCCCAGGCCATATTGCACCACCTGAACGCCGGTGACCTGCTTGAGTGCATCGGCCACCGTGTTGAGATTGCGGTCCTCAATCTGTTGCCGTGTGACGACGCTCACGCTGTTGGGAATTTCCCTGAATGATTGGGGCTGGCGTCCGATCGTTATTGCCTGGGCGGCATAGGAACCGGTCCCTTCGCTGGCGAGCAAGGTACCGGAGCTGGCTGGTGCGTCAGCCTGTCCCTCGACTTGCACGGGTCCGAGTTGGATTGCGCTGCTGGCTGCCTGTGGCGCAGGTTCGATCACGACGGAGCCAGTTGTCAGATAGCGGAACGTCAGGCCGCTTCCGGCAAGCAGGCGTGACAGAGCTTCACCGGCGCTCATGCTGCCCGAAACCGGCGAAGATGTTTTGCCTTGCATGTCCGCTGCCTCAAACCCGATTTGGAGACTGCCTTGCCGCATCAACTGGCGCAGAGCGTCGTGGAGCGGTTGGGCAGGAATGTCGAAGCTGTGTGCGGCGGCGTTTGTGGCCGGAGCCGTTTGCGCAATCACAGGATTGGCGGTGACGAGACAAAGCGCGGTGCCCGCCAGCATCAGATACCTGGAAAAAGTCAGCATACGTGATCGCGCGCAAACCGTGGAACTCATAACGTATTATCCCCGTCGATGCATAACGGACCCGCCACGCGCGGTATCCCGATATGGGGAGCTATTGAGAATGCAACTCAATAGTCCCCCATATCGGAGACTGTTGTCGAAGGGCATTTCCCAAAGGCGCGGAAGAATTTTTTTAGGGGGCGAGATTGGGGCGGATGATGAGGATCCCACCGGGTAGCTTCGTTATCCGCAGACCGCGCATTTTTGAGAGCGTTTCCAAAGCCTCATCGGGCCGTTCGATCAGGAACAGGCCGCTAACGGCGTCGACCCCGCCGAAATCACCGAAGGTCCATACCGGCGCGCCGCGGTAACGCGCGATCTCAGTGATAACGGCCTTCACGGGCTGCTTATCGAACAGCAGTTCGCCTTTGCGCCATGATGCCAGATCGGCAGAGGGCAAGGTCGACAATCTGTGCAAGCCATCGTCCGTATACCGCACGCGCTCACCGGCGTGCAGCGTTGGGCCGTTTATGCCCCCTGGCGCACGCACGCTTACCGCGCCTTGTGTTACTCCGACTTCGACCGCCCTGCTGTTCCGTCGCACTTCAAAAGCGGTGCCGATGTCTCGTGTCTCACCTCCGTGCGCCTCGACGTAGAATGGGCGACCTTCGTGATGTACGTTGAACCAGGCACGGCCCGCGAGCAGATGCACGACGCGACGGTCGCCGTCGAATGCGACCGAGATCGCGGTAGCACTGTCTAGCATCGCGGTGGTGCCGTCAGGCAGTGTGACGGAACGCACTTCGCCAACATCGGTGCGATGATCGGCGCGCAGGTCCAGCACCAGCGATGGTCCCAGGAGAGCAGCCATCAGGCTGGCGGCCAGTGCGACCGGCGCGGCGCGCAGGATGCGGCGGCGCATGACGCCCTGACGCAGGATCGAACGCATGAAGGGGAGCGCGGGCGACGGTTCGGCCAGTACATCGGCTACCGCATCTAGATCCTGCCACAGCGCGCGCTCGCGCGAAAAGGCGTAGGCGTGGCGCGGATCGGCCGTCAGCCAGGTTTCCAGCGCGTCCAGTTCGGTCGCACTGATGTCCTTGGTGGCGAGGCGGGCGATCCAATATTGCGCGTGTTCCCGCAAGGCGGGATCACTGCCTAGTTTGGAAGCAGGGCCGTAAAGATCGGACGGATCGGACATTAGTGCTTCATCAGTCCTAGGCCGGTGACGACGAATTGCCATCCTTCTACCGATAAGACTTTTCCCGAACGCTCTTTCCCAAGAGAAGCATAAAATAAGATCACGCGCTGTCCAAATCCCCGTCGCGAATACGGCCGAGCTGGGCGAGTGCGCGGCGCAGGTGATTTTCGACGGTTGTTGTGGTGACGCCGACCTCCTCCGCTGTCTCGCGCTGCGTCCTGCCTTCCAGGCGAACCAACCGCAAGATGGTCCGCGTTGGTTCCGGCAGTGCGGCGATCGCTGCGTAAATCCGGTCCAGCGTCTCGCGCGATTCCGTGATCCGTTCGGGCCCCAGTTCGTAATCGACGCCCCACAGCAGCGCTTCGGCTCGCTCCGCCACCGTCGCCTGCCGCCGGTCGGCCTGCACATGATCGACCGCAACGTTATGCGCGAGGCGGCGTAGATAGGCTCTCTGGTTGAGGATCGGTGGATCATCCCGCACCGCCTGAACCTTGAGCCACAGCTTTTGCGCCACGTCTTCGGCGCTTTCTGCGCCCACGAGGCGGCGCACCTGCCGGAGCAGGGATTTGCGTTCCGCCTGAAGCAGACGCGACAAGGCGATTGAGTTCGTCGGCATGGTATTAGAGGCCGTCCGCCAGTATAGTAGATGCGAGCGAGTCGCAATAATGGTCCGTCTAGCTCCGTCGCTGTAAAAGCCTGCCACTTCGAGAAGGCTGTGTCCCGCTAACAATGGCGACGGCCGTAGATGGCGTCTACTATTCTAAACCAAAGACGCTGATTTTTGAGACATGGCACCTTGAAATCCCGGGAAAGCAACGAGCATCGCCCCAACTTCACCCTTTCCGGGGGGTCGGCTAAGGAGGTTTTCGGCAGCAAAGCTGTTGCGGGAGGGATCGGACTGCCATTACAGGTCGGTCTCATGTGCGGTCGTTCACTACCATACGCCCGTTTAATGAACGATCGGCAGGTTCTAGGGAGCCGTCTCAACGCGTACTCATGAAGAATTCGACCGGCACCACCAGTTCGAGGGTGTTGCCGGTCATATCGTTTGGCGGCTTAGGCAACGGTGATGCCCGCTTCGGCAAGGCAATGGCTTCATCGTCGAGCACGGGGAAGCCTGAGGAGCGTTCGAGGCGAACGGACAGCACTTTCCCTTCACGATCCATCACGAAGCGGATGTACGGGACGCCTTGCTGGCGGCGAAATGAAGCGATGCGTGGATAACGCTTCACCTTGTTGAGTGCACCAAGCACCAACCCTTCCCACGTCGGCTTGTCAGTCCATACCTGCGGCGTGGGCGGTCCGGGCTGCGTTTCGGGCGCTGTGATGTCCTTCACTGGCGGTCCGGTATCGGGCACAGGGCTTGGTGCTTGGACCCGCGCATGAGGGGCAAGGGGCATCTCTATTTCAGCCGGCTCGATCTTCGGCAGCTCGATAAGGGGTTGCTCTTTCTCCTTTAGCGTCTGCTCGGGCCCGGGAGGCATCTCCTTCGGCGGTGCGGGAGGCGCGGCAGGCTGTGCGACATCGAACACGCTCAGCGTGGCCGGTTCCCGCAAGGGTTGATGGCTGTTCCATGAGAACAGTGCGCCTCCAAGGATCAACAGGCCAATTAACGACGTGCCGCCAATTCCGGCCAGGCGCGTTTGCCAGCCCATCGTCTGATCCGCGTAACGGCCCGATGGCAGATCGACAAATGCTGCAGGCGCGGCATGAGCATTCCCTTCAGTAGCTTCCCGGTCGCGATCGTCGCAATGCGCATCCATCATTGCCTCGCTTGCCGATCAGTCATCACCAGTCGTTTTGGGCTTCGTTGTCGTCTGGAACCCGCGCCACGTTTTCGCCACCAGATAGAAACGCCCGTGATCGACAGCATGGCGACGACAAGGCCGCTCAGGCATATCAGGAGCCTGCCCGGCATTCCGGCGATCTCTCCTGAGTGTAGGGGCAATTGGAGAGCGGCCAGCTTATCGCCGGGCAGTGCGTGTGCGAATGGCGTCGACTGGATTATGTCGCCGGTCGATCCATCCAGATATAGTCTCGAAACGACCCCCGCCGGGGACGACGGCTTGTAACCCGCTTCGAAGATATTCCATTGTTCTCCAAACCACACATAGAAGACCCGACCCGTTGCTCCACGGCTTGAGGCGTCCCGGTCCGCAAGCCTGTAAGCCGTCGCATAGTCAATGTGAGGACCGCCGGGCATGCTCGATGCCGGCAATGCTTCGAGCGGGCTGGGCTCGGCCCAGGATGCAGCGCGCAGCAGGGGATTGAACAGGATCGACTTGAGATTCAGAAAGGCGCCGCTGAATGCGATGAGTGCCAACATTCCCCACAGCCACAGTCCGCCTGCCCGATGCAGATCGAGCTTGCGCCGATAAGAACCGGCATCTCGCTTAATGCGCCATGACATAGCCCACTTGCGCCAGAAGGGGTGGCCGCGCGGCAATGTCAGCCAGGCCCCCACAAAGCAGTCAACGAACCATGCGAGGGCGACGAAGCCAAGCAACAGCCGGGCGATACCCCCGCCATGGAGCGAATAATGCAATATATAGAGAAAGCGGACGATACCACGCTGCGATATTGCCCCCCGTTCTGCGTCCCTCGCGCCAAGAACCGTTCCATTGCCGGGATCGACGTAGATTGCGGTGAATGGCGTCTTGTCGTTGGCCAGCGCCATCTGTCGAACGTGCACAACGAAAGGATCCGTTTTCGTCTCCGGAAGGCTGATCATCGTGATAGCGGCATCCGGCGCATAGGTCAGTGCCTGATTGATCAAGGCACCGACTGGCAGCGTTTGAGTGGATGGCGAGACGACAAGCAGGTCTGCGTTCAGTGCCCGGTCGATTTCCCGATCGAATACGAGGACGCTGCCCGTAAGGCCGGCAATGACGAGATACCCCGCCATTGCCAGCCCCACATAGCGATGGAACCGGACCAGCTTGTCGCGCAATTTCATGACTAGCGTCAGAAACGGTAGCTCAAGGTTCCTATGACCGTGCGGGCAACGCCATAGCGACAATTGATCGCCGAGTTGCGGCAAACCACGGTTTCTTTGTCAAACAGGTTGTTGGCATTGACCGCCAACCGCCAGTTCCCCCAGTCGTAATGGACATTGGCGTCCATCATCACATAGTCGTCATTCACGATCGTGTTGATATTGTTCGCGTAGGTCTCGCCCATATATCGCGCGCCCAGGCCTGCTCCGAGGCCGCGCAGCGAACCGTTATCGAATGTATAGCTGGCCCAGACGGATGCGAGGTGCCTAGGCGTGGTGGTCGGCACTTTGCCGAGATCCACATTGTTGCTGCGCGTCACCTTGATGTCGTTGTAGGTATAAGACGCAGTCACATTCAAGTTGGGTAGGATTTCCGCCTTTCCTTCGATCTCCACACCGCGCGCTCGCACTTCGCCGGTCTGGACGCTGAAGCCCGGATGCAGCTCATCGGGATCAAGCGTCAGAACATTCTGCTGCGTCAACTGATAGACTGCGAGTGTCAGGAGGCTGTTCGCGCCCGGCGGCTGATATTTGATACCAGCCTCATATTGCTCCCCTGTGGTCGGGACAAAAGCGTTGCCGAAAAAATCCGACCCCGACTGCGGCTCGAACGAGGTCGCATAGCTGAGATAAGGTGCGATGCCTGACGGCGACACATAGGTCAGGCCCGCGCGCCAGGTGAATTTGTCACCTTTCACATGTGTCGTCGTGTTGGCGAGGTGGTCGGCGATCCGGTTCTTCGCCCAGTCCTGCCGCCCGCCAAGTGTCAGCACCCATTTGTCGGCGAAACTGATCTGGTCCTGAAAGTAGATACCGACCTGTCTGCGCCGCTCGGATTGATCGAGCCATGTGCCGGCGGCATCGGGCAGCGCAATCGTCTGGCCATAAACGGGATCGTTCAGATCGAGGTCGGGAGCCAGTCCGTTACGATACCACATTCTGCCCCATAGGTGGCGGTAATCCAGCCCGATCAGAAGGGTGTGATCGAAAGCACCGGTGGTGAAGCGGGCTTCTCCCTGAGTATCGATCGTCGCGAAATCTGCCTGTTGCTTGGAGTAAAGCGCATACCGCGACACGGTGTGATCGTTCACCATTCCAAGGCGGTAAAGATTACGTAGTTCGATCTCCCCGGTCGTGAAACGGGCATTTTGCCGGACGGTGAAACCCTCTCCAAAGCGATGTTCGAAGAGGTAACCGGCCGAGTAAACGTCACGGATATTGCGGTCGAAGCTGTAATCTCCGACCAGCGAACGGGTTGGGTAGACCGGCCGGGATTCCCCGTCATTGCTGTCATGCTGGTAATGCGCCATCAGGGTCAGTGTCGTGTTCTCGTCAGGTGCCCATGTGAATGCCGGGGCGATATAGACGCTGTCGTCATTGTAGCGATGGTCAGCATCATAGCGATCCTGCGTTCCGCTGTCGCGAGCGAGGCCAGTCAGGCGAAACAGATACTTTCCCTCACCATCAATCGCACCACCGAAATCCGCCGCGGCCTGATAGCGGTCGTAAGATCCAATTTGGAGCTGGACTTCGCGTACCGGATCCAGCGTGGGCCGTTTGGTAATACGGTTCACCAGACCGCCAGGAATGATCTGACCGAACAGGACCGACGCCGGGCCTCGGATCACGTCGATCCGTTCCAGCGCATAGGCCGGCGTTTTGACGCGGAACTGGTCATAATAGACCTGCGCCATCCCGTCGCGGAAATCTCCGCTTGGCTTGATGTCGAACCCGCGCACGACGATCCAGTCGTTGCGGATCTCATTTCCCCCGAAATTGCTGACCTGCACGCCTGCCGTATATTGCACGGCTTCGACCACGCTCTGGACGTTACGGTCCTGCATTTCCTCCGCGGTCACGACGGAAATGGACTGTGGCACTTCCACGATCGGCGTGTCGGTCTTGCTGCCCACCATGGTGCGTCGCACTACATATCCATGGACAGGCGAACGTGATGGATCATCGAGGTCGGTGAGGCTGGTGGGGATAGACGATGCGCCACTTCCTTCGACGCGCACCGGACCAAGCTGGATGGCACCATTCGCAGCCTGGGGCGCCCGTTCGAGCGTCACGCCCGTGGCGCTGACGAAGCGAAACGTAAGGCCGGTGCCGGCAAGCAACCGACTCAAAGCTTCGCCGGCCGAGAGGTTGCCCGAAACGCCAGCTGTCGATTTGCCGGCGATCAAGTCCGGATCAGCCGTAACATCCAGATTGGATTGTCTCCCGAACTGGGTCAGTGCGTCCGACAGCGGCTGGGAGGGTATCGAGAAATTCCGTGAGGCATTTTCGCCGGCTTGCGCGAAAGCCGGTTGAGTGATGAGAAGAGGTAAGGCCGCGCCGGCCAGCAAGGCGGGCATCCATGGCCCGTTGATCGTGGACCGGTTCGCCCTGTTCCTCATACTCATGTTCATTCATCACGCTCCTGAAAAGGTTGAACCATCATGCTAATGATTCGCATAATCGGGTTCTCGTGATGACAGACGTCCTGTGCGGACGAGATTCAGGTCAGCTGTAAAAATTTTTCTTGGAGATGAGCCGAGGCCAAGCTCATCGATCGGTGACGATCACGAGCCAGGGCGTAACCATAGTGACGCGTCCACCATAGGTGGCAACGAGATTGCGGATTGATCGGACGGGATCATCCGTTCTGTAGAAGCCGGACACGCGCCGAGAAGAGAGCCGCGGACCCAGCATCATGATGCGTCCGCGATACCAGGGGCGAAGTTCTTCGATCACGTCGGCCACTGTTCCATTCTGCACAATGATTTCGCCCTCACGCCATGCACCGAATGAGGGCGCCGTGGCCCTGCCGGTGGCATGATGCCCGTCGGCAGAGAAAACCGCCCGGTATCCCGCTGTGAGGATGGCCGCGCCAGTTCCTTCGTCATCCGTGACACGCACGCGCCCCTGCTCAACGCTTACCACGCTGTCCTGGCCCGCCGTCCGAACCTCGAAGCGCGTTCCCAGCACCGTCGCTGTTGCATGATCTGCCGTCACTCTGAAGGGGCGTGTCTTGTCTGGTGCGACTTCGAACCATGCCACGCCCTGCAAAAGGCGTACACTGCGCTGGTTGCCCGCAATCTTCGCGGCCATGGCGCTTTCAGGGCCGAGTATTACGCGACTTCCATCGGCGAGGCGGACAGCGCGAACCTCAGCCGTTGAGGTCAGCGCATCCGCGCGCAGGTAGAGGAGCGCATCGGGAATGAGGAGAACGCCAATCACAATGGCGGCAGAGGCGGCTGCCAGAATGGGACGGGCGGCGGTTTTTCTCGACCAGAAGCGCCGCCGACCAGCAGCAGGGCGGTTTGAAGGGGAGAGCATTTTGCCGGTGTAGCGATGCCCGAGCGCCTGGTCCTGGGGGCGCGTTTGTCCGATCCCGTCGGCTGTGGCGACGATATCTCTCCAGCACGCGGCATGCGCCGGCGCGGCCTCCAGCCAGGTGACAAAGGCTTCCTCTACCTCGGGACCTGGATTGTCTTCTACGACCCGTATGTACCAGATTGCGGCTTCTTGAAGCACATGATCGCGGTCAGAAGGCATGTCGCCACCTCCTGTGATCACTCTCAGGCGTCCATATGGATGCGGGGAAGCGCGATCGTCTTCGGTCATATGAACCAGACGTCTCAGCATACCGCATTTCAGGCAATGAATTCAGGGATGTCAGGAACATCATTGTCCGTCCTTCACGTAGCGAGCGCATTGCGCCATGCCCTTGGCAACCAATTCCTGAGCGTAGGCCACCGATACGCCGAAACGATCGGCGATTTCGCGAAGCTTGTAATTCCCCAGTCTGTGCATC
Organism: Sphingomonadales bacterium 63-6; assembly: GCA_001898545.1. Taxonomy (GTDB): domain Bacteria; phylum Pseudomonadota; class Alphaproteobacteria; order Sphingomonadales; family Sphingomonadaceae; genus Andeanibacterium. The sequence continues at coordinate 23,503 of MKUB01000038.1, forward strand.
TCCACTGCGATCCGTTGCCGTTCGGGCAAGAGCTCCAACGCCTGTTGAAAGCGCGCGAGTTCTTCCCTTCCGATCAATGTGGCATCGGCCAGAGGGGAAGGATCGACCGTCATTTCGGCGTTTCCGTCTAGTCCATATTTTGCGACAATGGCGCTACGATGGCGCCTGCGGATTGCATCTATAGCGAGATTACGGACCACAAGGCGAAGGTATGCGCCAAAGTCATGGACCTCGTTGAGCGAAGCGTGTTCGCACGTTTTTATCCAGGCATCGTGCACAATATCTTCGGCGAGGACCGGGTCG
>MKUB01000039.1:0-3782 GCA_001898545.1 Sphingomonadales bacterium 63-6
TAGGTAATTGCAGGGTTGGTAGTCCTGCAATGTGCTGGGTCATATAACCGAAACGGTTCACAATGTCAAGTGAAAACGCCAATCCTGGCAATCGTCATCCCGGCGAAAGCCGGGATCGCTGGCCGGATTGCGCGGGGCCGATGTGGAAGGGTTCACGCGGAGACGCGGGGACGCGGAGGGTGAGTGGGGCTGATGCCGCGTATGCGGCTTTTGGGCGCTCGCAGAGGCGCAGAGGCGCAGGGAGGGGCGCGCAGAGATGAGGGGCTGAGCGCATTCCCTCCGCGCCTCCGCGTGAGTATTATTGGGTTCGCGCAAAGAGCGCGAAGAACGCTGGGGGGCTGCGCCAAACCCCACCCTTCGTCATTCCCGCGAACGCGGGAACCCAGTTCACCACTTGCAGCCAGGTTCCCGCTTTCGCGGGAATGACGAGAAGGGCAAGCCAAGCGCAACATCTTCGCGCGCTTTACGCTCTTTGCGCGAACCAGAACTTGCGCCCGGTGCAGGAGGGAAGGGCGCTCCCTCCTACAGCCCCTTACAGCGCGGGGTCGAAGCCTTCCGGTGGCAGGCGATAGGCGTCCGGATTGTTGGGGCTGTGGATGCCGCACTCGGTCTTGTCCCAGCCCTTCCAGCGGCCCGAGCGCGGGTCTTCGCCCGGCGCGACCTTGTGAGTGCAGGGGGAGCAGCCGATCGAGGGATAGCCCTGCGCCACCAGCGGATGGCGCGGCAGGCCGTATTCCTCGAAATAGGCTTCCAGATCTTCCGCAGACCAGTCGATCAGGGGATTGATCTTCAAGCGGCCCTGGGCGTCCGAATTGTCGATCTCGAAGCGCGGCAATTGCGCGCGGGTGCTGGCCTGGAAGGCCTTGCGCCCGGTGATCGAGGCATCGAAGCCGGCCAGCGCCTTGGCCAGCGGCTTCACCTTGCGGATTTCGCAGCAGCCATCCGGGTCCCAGCTCCAGCGCAGGCCCGCTTCGTCCTTGGCGGCGATTTCCTCCGCGTCAGGGGTGAGGATGCGCAGATTCGTGAGGCCCAGGAATTCCACCAGTTCGTCGCGATAGGCGATGGTCTCGGGGAAGTGCTTGTCCGTTTCGAGGAACAGCACCGGCACCGATTTGTCCACCTGTGCCACCAGATGCAGCAGCACCGCGCTTTCCGCACCGAAGCTGGAGACGATGGCAACGTCGCCCGCCAGATGATCCTTCAGCACGCTCGAGAGCATCTCAAGCGTATCCTGCCCGCGAAACATGCGGTTCAGGCGAATGGCATCGCCTTCCGTGAAACGGGCCGATGTATCGATCCGGTCGCGCGGGCGGGAGGACACTTCAATCTCGTTCATGTGCAGGGTGCCTTTTTGCCCAGATGGGCGTGCGGCCGTCCCCCGTGGCCTGATAGACTTCGGGCCAGCGGTCGAGCGCGGCCTGCGCATCTTCCGGGTCGAAGGGTTTTTCGGGCAGGAAGCTGTCAAAGCCGCAGCGGCGCATGTGCGAAAGCTGGTCAACCAGCACATCGCCCACGGCGCGCAATTCGCCCTGATAGCCCGCTTCGCGCAGGATGCGCGCGCTGGAATAGCCGCGCCCGTCGCCGAAGCTGGGGAAGTTCACTTCCACCAGACGCAGCTGTTCGAGGAAGGGCAGCAGGCTCTTCGCGTCGTCGCCCGGCTCGATGCGAACGGCGGCGGCGTTGGTCTGGCTGAAGAAAGCGTCAACCGTCACGGCGGGGGCGCCAACCGGTTCGTCTTCGCGGAAACGCAGGTGATCAAGCATAGATCGCCTCCTTGAACTTCTCCATGCCGATACGGCGATAGGTATCGAGGAAGCGTTCTCCCTCCTCGCGTTCGGCCAGATAGACATCGGTGGCCTTCTCTACCGCGTCCACAATGCCGTCCTCGGTGAAGCCGGGGCCGGTGATCTTGCCCAGCGAAGTATCGTCACCCTCGCAGCCGCCGAGCAGCAGCTGGTAGTTTTCCAGCCCCTTCTTGTCGACGCCCAGGATGCCGATATGGCCCGCATGGTGGTGGCCGCAGGCATTGATGCAGCCGCTGATCTTCAGCTTCAGCTCGCCCAACTCGCCCGTCTTGCCATTGGCGGCGAAACGCTGCGAAATCTTCTGCGCCACCGGAATGGAGCGGGCATTGGCCAGGCTGCAATAATCGAGGCCGGGGCAGGCGATGATGTCTTCCACCGTGTCGAGATTGGCGGCGCCCAGGCCCGCTGCTTCCAGCTTCTGCCACAGGGTGAACAGATCGGCCTTGCGGACATGGGGCAGCACGATGTTCTGCGCATGGGTCACGCGCAGTTCGTCAAAGCTGTATTCCTTGGCGAGGTCGGCCATCAGGTGGATCTGCGCGGCCGAGGCGTCGCCCGGAATGCCACCCACCGGCTTCAGGCTGATATTGGCGATGACGTAGCCGGGCTGCTTGTGCGCCACGGTGTTGCGCGCCACCCACAGGGCGAAATCGCGGTTCGAGAGGTCCAGATCGTCACTTGCGGCAGTGTCGAAGGCGGGATCGGCGAAATGCGCCATGATCCGCTCAAGCTCGGCAATCGGGGGTTCGATGCCCTGAGTGAGCAGGTGAGCGAATTCCTCCTCCACCTGGCGCGTATATTCTTCCTTGCCCAGCTCGTGGACCAGGATTTTGATGCGCGCCTTGTACTTATTGTCGCGGCGGCCATAGCGATTGTAAACGCGCAGGCAGGCCTCGGAATAGGTGATCAGCTGGTCCAGCGGCACGAAGTCGCGGATCAGCGGCGCGATCATGGGCGTGCGGCCCATGCCGCCGCCGACATAGAAGGCCGCGCCGATTTCTCCGGCTGCGTTCTTCACGATGCGGATGCCGATATCGTGCAGCTTCATCGCCGCGCGGTCCGTCTCGCTGGCGATCACGCAGATCTTGAACTTGCGCGGCAGGGTCAGGAATTCCGGGTGGAAGCTGGACCACTGGCGCAGCAGCTCCGCATAGGGGCGCGGGTCGATCAGCTCGTCAGCGGCGGCACCGGCGAACTGGTCCGAACTGATGTTGCGGATGCAATTGCCGCTGGTCTGGATCGCGTGCATTTCCACGGCGGCAAGGTCCGCCAGAATATCGGGCGCGTCTTCCAGCTTGATCCAGTTATACTGGATGTTCTGGCGCGTGGTGAAGTGGCCATAGCCGCGGTCATATTTGTCCGCGATATTGGCCAGCACATGCATCTGGGCGGCATTGAGCGTGCCATAGGGCACAGCCACGCGCAGCATATAGGCGTGCAACTGCAGATAGAGGCCGTTCTGCAGGCGCAGCGGCTTGAACTGGTCCTCGGTCAGCTTGCCTTCGAGGCGGCGGCGGGTCTGGTCGCGGAATTCCGCGACGCGCGTATCGACCATCGCCTGGTCATATTGGTCATAACGGTACATCAGATCACCCAGTTGCCGGCGTTGGGATCGGCGGGTTTGAGGGTCAGGTCAGGGCGCACGGTGGGGCCGAGCGCGCGGATACGGTCCTTGATATGAGCCGGGCGTACGCCACGTTCGCCATCGGGCTCCGCGTCGATCGCGTAAGAGGCATTGACCCGGCGGGCAGCTTCCTCCTGCGCGAGAATGGTGTCGGCCTGATCGCCCACATCCACAGCGTCTTCGACATGGATCGACCAGTCCTGCCCGGTCCACCACACGACGGCCCCGCTCTTGAGGTCGTTTCCGGTAAGAATCTTCATCCCTGCGCCTCCAGCGCCAATTGCCTGAGGGCCGCGTCGTTACGGCCGAAATCCTGAGATGCAACCTCGCCGATCACAATCACGGCGGGGCTT
>MKUB01000039.1:3806-5652 GCA_001898545.1 Sphingomonadales bacterium 63-6
TTCCATCAGCTTTTCCGCGATCTGGGGCGCGGTGGAAACGCCCATATAGATCACCAGCGTGCGGCCCTTGCCGGCAAGGCCGGACCAGTCCTGCTCGGTCAGGCCCTTGCACTGGCCCGCCACGAAGCTGACGATGCTGGCGGCTTCGCGATGCGTGAGGGCAATTTGTGCCGCAGCCGCCGCGCCGATGGCGGCGCTGATGCCGGGGACCACTTCCACCGGAACGCCCGCCGCATGGCAGGCTTCCGCTTCTTCGCCGCCGCGGCCGAATATGAACGGATCGCCGCCCTTCAGGCGCAGCACGCTGTTACCGGCCAGCGCCTCGCGCACCAGCAGGGCGTTGATCTCTTCCTGCGGCATGGTGTGGCGCGAACGGCTCTTGGCCACGGAAACCAGCCGCGCATCGGGCCGTGCGAGGGCCAGGATCGAAGGATCGACCAGCCCGTCATGCACCACCAGCTTGGCCTGCATCAGCAGGCGCGCCGCGCGCAGGGTCAGCAGGTCCGGATCGCCCGGACCGGCGCCGACCAGATAGACCGTGGCGGGAGTTGCGGCATTTTTCATGAAAGCCACATGGCCCCCGTGCCGGGCAAGTGCCAGCGAGAATGCTTATGCCAGGGGGTAGGTGAGCTTTAGGGGATTAGCTCGCAGACTTGCGCTCGTCCCTTTTGCGCCCCTTCAACCCGTCCACAAGATCCTCTAATTGCTCGATATTCGAGATGTTGATCTCACGCTGGGGGAAGGGGATGTGGATGCCGGCTTCGCAGAACAGGTGCCACACTCGTTTATAAACGTCGGAACGGACGCTGCTGATTCCCTCTTCCGGGTCCACGATCCAGAAGCGGATTTCAAAGGCGATGCCATTCTCGCCAAAGCCCATCAGCAGCACCTTGGGCTCGGGCGTTTCCAGCACGCGCGGGGTTTCGCGCGCGGCTTGCAGCATCAGTTCCTCGGCCAGTGCCAGATCGGTGGCATAGGCTACGCTGAGCGGCGCCTTCACGCGCACGTCCCGCGCGGAATAGGACCAGTTCTCCACCTGATTGATCATCAGGTTCTCGTTCGGGATCAGATATTCCTTCTTGTCCCGCGTGATGACGGAAATGGCGCGGATGCCGATCTTGCGGATCTGGCCGAAGCTTTCGCGCCCGGACTGGTCGCTCACCGCGATCACGTCGCCCGGTTTGATCGAGCGGTCCATCAGCAGGATGATCCCGGCCAGCAGATTGCCGAAGGTCTTTTGCAGGCCGAAGCCGAGGGCGAGGCCGAAGGCGCCGGAAAACACCGTAAGCGCGGTGAGATCGATGCCGAGAATGTCGATCCCCACCAGAATCGCCAGCGCCCAGATCGTGATGGAAACCAGCTTTTCGGCCAGCAGCTTCTGCGTCAGGTCCAGCCCGGTGACCTTGCCCAGCATCCAGTGCGCCAGCTTGCCGCCCAGCCGCGAAATGACGATGACCCCGGCAATGACAGCCACCACCACCAGCGCGCTCCAGGCGGAGAAATGCATGGTGCCCACTTGCACGCCATAGCTGTCGAGCCATTCGATATATTCGCCCAGCGTTCCGCTGCCGGAGACGACTGCGTCCTTCAGCCCTTCCGCGCCCCGCAGGGGATCGTCGGAGGCCGGGCTGGCCATCAGCCGCGCTCCATAGCGGCAAAGCCGCGTTCGAGATCGGCGATCAAATCCGCCGGGTCTTCCAGGCCGATGGACAGGCGAATGCCCAGCCGGTCCGCCGGATCGGCGCCGGGCGGGGGCCAGCTGGTGGCGCTGCGGGCGCCTTGCGGATCGAAGAGTATCACCAGGCTCTCGAACCCGCCCCAGCTATAGCCGATGCCGAACAATTCC
>MKUB01000040.1:0-363 GCA_001898545.1 Sphingomonadales bacterium 63-6
GGAGCAGGGGTTAAAGGGGCAGAGCCATGCGCAACTATCGCCACATCGAGGTCAGGCCGAGCGCCGGCGCGCTGGGCGCGGAGATCCACGGGGTCGACGCCTCGCGCGACCTCGAGGCCGATGTCGTGGCCGAGATGCGCCAAGCGCTGCTCGACCATCTCGTGATCTTCCTGCGCGGGCAGACCATGACGCCGATGCAGCAGCTTGCCTTTGCGCGCAAGTTCGGCGAGCCGGTCGAATATCCGCAGCTGAAGGGCCTGCCCGAGTCGCCGATGATCACGCCGGTGGTGAAGCTCGAACACGAGCGCAACAATTTCGGCGGCATCTGGCACTCCGACACGACCTACCTGTCGGAGCCGCCGA
>MKUB01000040.1:373-22883 GCA_001898545.1 Sphingomonadales bacterium 63-6
CCTTTATCTGCACACCGTTCCGCCCGTTGGCGGCGATACGCTGTTCGCCAGCATGTATGCCGCCTATGACGCGCTTTCGCCCGCGATGAAGGCCTTTATCGATCCGCTGACGGCGGTGCATGATTCCAACCACATCTATCGCGCGCTGTTTCCGGATGTGGACAAGAAGTATCCCACCAACACCCATCCTCTGGTGCGGACCCATCCGGTGTCGAAGCGCAAATGCCTGTTCTTCAGCAAGTCCAAGATCATCCGGATCAATGGTCTGACCGAGACCGAGGGTGAGGCTTTGCGCGATTTTCTGGCCCGCCATTGCGAAAACCCGAATTTCCAGGTGCGCTTCCGCTGGGAGCCCCACTCCATCGCCTTCTGGGACAATCGCTGCACACAGCATTTCGCGACCTGGGACTACTTCCCGGAAACGCGTTCCGGCTTCCGCGTGTCCATCGCGGGCGATAAGCCTTACTGATGGCGACAGGCACATTGAAGGCGGCGCTGGCTGCATCCGCGCTCGGCCTCGGGCTGGCGGCGTCTCTCGGGGCGCCCATGGCCCATGCCGAAGCGCCTGCGGTCAAGCACTCCAGCGCCGTGGAAGATCTGCGTGCAGGTCTGGCAGGGATGATCGCGCAGGGCAGCTTGCCGAATGCGCAGGTGATTATCGCGCGCGATGGCAAGGATGTGGTCCGCTTCCACATGGGGGTACTCGACCGCGAGAGTGGCAAGCCCTTGCCGGATAATGCGATTTTCCGCCTTTATTCCATGACCAAGCCGATCACTACGGTGGCGGCGATGATGCTGGTGGAGGAAGGGCGAATTTCGCTGGATGCGCCCATATCGCGCTATCTGCCCGAATTCGCCCATATGCGGGTCTATGAAAGCGGCGATCTGGAGAACATGGTCACCGTTCCGGCGGCACGGCAGATCACCGTGCGCGATCTGATGACGCATAGCAGCGGGCTGACCTATAATTTCACCGGCAACACGCCGGTTCAGCAATATTACCGCAAGCATGGCGTGATGCGCGGGGGCGGGGTGGGGCGCCGGCCCGAAGATGCCCCGCCAGCCGCCACGATGGACAAACTGATCCAGCGCCTAGCCGCTGCTCCGCTGCTGCATCAGCCGGGCGAGCGCTTCTCCTACAGCAATTCCACGGGCGTACTGGGCGTGCTGGTGGAACGCGCTTCCGGAATGCCGCTGGACAGCTTTTTCAAGGAGCGAATCTTCGGCCCGTTGGAGATGCGCGATGCCACCTTTGTAGTCAGCGATGCGCAGCTGCCCCGTTTCGTGGCCAATTACAACGCCAGCACAGACGGGATGAGTCTGGCCGAAACCGCCGAGCAATCCGAATATCGCGATCCTGCACGGATGTTCGACGGGGGCGGGGCGCTTGCGGGAACGGCGGAGGATTACCTCCATTTCGCGCAGATGCTGGCCAATCGCGGCGAATGGCATGGACACCGGCTGCTCAAGCCGGAAAGCGTCGATACCATGTTCACGCCGCTGTTCGAAACCGGCGGGCAGGCGCATGAGAATGTGATGTTCGGGCTCGGCCTGGGCATTGGCGATGCGGCTAGCGAGGCGATTGGCGGAATGCCGGCCGGGGCTGGCGGTTGGTCCGGCTCGGCCAATACCTATTTCTTTGCCGATCCGCGCCGCAATCTGGTGGCATTGTTGATGACCAACGAACTGATTAGCGGCGAATTTACCGAACGGACGGTGAAAATCCGGACCTTGCTCGATAAGGCAGCGGTGGAGGTCGGCTCCGGCAAATAGTGGCGTTGCCCCTTTGTCATCCCGGACTTGTTCCGGGATCCCGCTTTCTTCCGTTCAACAAGCTGGACCCCGGCACCAGGCCGGGGTGACGGGGTAGTTCATCAGGCCGTGAACAGAGCCTTGCGGATGATGGCGTGGACGCCCCAATTGCCATTGGCGACCTGTGAGATACCGAAATCGACCGCTACGGAGATCAGCGAAATCGCCTCGTCTTCGGAGAGGTTCTTCGTGGTCATCAGGAAACGGCGAGCCTTGCGGAAGGCATCGCGCATCGCACTGTCGATCGAGGCGCGCTTGTAGACTTCGCTCTGCGCGTCCTCGCCCAGTTCCTTGAGGTAATCGGGGTGGCTGAAACCCATGATGACCCATTCGCTCTCGGTCTCGATCAGCGGGTAATCCAGATCGCGCATCATGCCCGAAAGATCGCCCTTGGGGTGGCGGATCACCTGGATCAGCGCCGTCATCGAACATTCGATGGCCGTGCCGCACAATTCGGAATCGCCTTGCGAGGCGTGGGGGTCACCCAGTGACAGCAACCCGCCGGAAACCTGCACCGGCAGGAATACGCTCGATCCCGGGCCTGTGCGCCAATTGTCCATATTACCGCCGAAGGAACTGGGCGGAATGGAATCGACCGGGCCGGTATGGGCAGGCGCAACCGCGATCACGCCGAAATGCGGGCGGACGGGAATTTCTACATCGCGCAGAATGTCGTAATTCCGCTCGATGGTGTCGGGGTCCACCGGCACGCCCGGATAATCGTAACGATCATGCACGATGCCGGAAGGATCGGTCTGCGGGGTCCAGCGGAAGGAATAGACGGCATGGGCGGTGGGCACCCGCTCCTTCCCGCTTTCCACTTCGTAAATGGTGACGACCTCACGCGGATTGGGCTGGCTCAGCAGGTCATTATACTGGAAGCCCCAGAAGGTGGCGGCATTGCTGCCGAAAGCCTTGCCCTGGAAGCGCGGATTGCAACTGCGGCGGGGTTCCAGGCTGAGGATGCGGACTTCGATGATGTCGCCTGGTTCCGCGCCTTGAATGGCGATGGGCCCGGTGCAGATATGCACGCCGAAGCCTTCGCCCGCGCCGCGGCCCACTTCGCTGGCGTCCATAGGCCCGGCGCCGCGCCGCTCCACTGCCTTGCCATGCTCGTCCCAATGGAACACACTTTCGGCGCCCTCATCGCCTTCGACCATCCGTTCCGGATCGTCATTGGCGTGATGGGTGAGGGTTTCCACCGTCACGAAATCGCCCGAGCGGACGGAAAGGACAGGCTTCAGCAGCGAGCTGAAATAGCCCCAATGGACGGTGTTCGGGCTGACCGGCAGGTGGTGATGGCGCACTGTGCCGTCATCGCCGATAGGCAGCAGGCTGGTGGGAATGCCGACCGTTTCATTAGCTTCCGGAAAGGCCTCCGCCAGAGCGGCATCGTCGGATGTGGTGCGCCGGGCCGGGCGGCCGCGCCGCAGCGTATCGTTGGGATCGACATCCTCGGGAAAGCCGGACTTGCGATATTCGCGCGGCGAAACGCCATATTGTTCGCGGAAGGCTCGGCTGAACGAGGCGGAATCGTTGAAGCCCCACTGGAACAGGATGTCCGAGATGGATTTCTGCGTGTGGAGCGGGCTGCGCAGGTCGAGCCGGCACCGTTCCAGCCTGCGTACCTTCACATAATGGCCGAAACTGTCATCGATCGATTCAAACAGCTTCTGCAAATAGCGCGGAGAAATGCCGTGTTCGCTGGCGACCTGCTGATAATTCAGATTGGGGTCCGACAGACGCATTTCTATGGTCTGGAAGATGCGTTCCAGCAGGGCGGCGCGCATGCCCGCTGCGCCGCCCAGGGCACGGGGCGGCGCGTCGCTGAGCAAGGCCGCCAGCAGGAATTCGGGCAGGGCCAGCTCGACCGGGCGAAGGCCATCATCCGGCACATCGCTCGTCATATCCGCCACGGAGCGAAGCATGCTGGACAGCACGCGGCCGGGCCCGCCATCGGAGGACAGGCGGCGGGGCTGTTCGGGCAGGGGAGCCTTGAGGCGCTGGTCCAGCGACTTGGCCGGAATCTTCAGCAGCAACATGCGGTGATCGCTGGTGAATTGCAGCGAGACCGGCGTTTCACCGCGCCCACAGATCATGTCGCCATCGTTGAAGGTGATCGTTTCGGTGCCGCTGCGCGCAAGGCAGATGCCATCGAGCAATACGGCGAGCCAAAGGCTGCCCGGTTCCTCGCGATAATCGAGTGTATATTCCTGCGCTGTCCCAACCAGTCGCACAAACTGGATGCCGACATCGCTGCTAAACTGGATCAGCTCGCCGTAAAGGTTCGCCTCATCGGCAGCTTCAAGCGCCAGCGACGCGCGTTTTAGCGCGAATCGCCAGGCATCGTAGCGCTGCTCTTTCGGATAGGCATTGGTCGTGAAACGCAACGGGGCTCTCTATAATGCTGGACGGGCCCCTCTCCCGGCGTGTCTCTTATGCACGCTTAAGTGATATTTCGGAGGCCGTGCGTCAACTGGCCATTCGGATAGTGTATCAGAATGGGGATTTGGTGTGTCCTTGCCGACCGCGCCCGCCCGTCCAAATTGGGCGCGGTCGGCCTGAGAAGATGAGTATCAGGCAGTCGCCAACTTGACGTCGTTTTCCATACCTTCGCCCGGTTCGGTCGGGCGCTTGAACAGCAGCAGTGCCATCAGGAAGGCCGTGCCGATCAGGCCGCAGACCAGGAAGACCAGCGCGAAGCTGCCCAGATGGTCACGGGCGAAGCCGCCCAGGGCCGGGCCGATCGCCGCCGAAGTGGAGATCAGGCTCATCGTGGAATAGAGTTCCAGGTTGGGGCGCTTGCCGAAGACGTCGAGCAGCAGCATCGCCACGCTGACGTAGCTGAAGCCGATCCCGATCCCGAGGCCGAGCGTGGCAACACCGATGGCCACCGGATTGCTGCCGCCCATCAGAGCCACCACACCGATGATCGCAGTCGCCAGCGAGAGCATGGAAAGGGCGCGGGGCTTCATCTTCTCGCCCGCGACACCTGCCACGGCGGAGGCGCCGGCGCTGATGAGGGCCAGGGCGCTCATCACCGTGGCCGCGCCGCCCATGCCCAGGCCGCTGTCGGACAGGTGCTGCACGGCAAAGCCATGCACCGTGGTGCTGATCAGCAGCAGCGAGGTATAGGCCCCCACAATCACGTAATATTGCGGCGTGCGCATCGCGGCGCGAACGCTCCAGCCGGCGGTGGCGTCGCTCACGGCAGACTTCTTGCCGGCGTCCCTGTTGTTCCAGCGATTGGCGGTGACGGCGGAGGTGAACACCGAGAGCAGCAGGGCGGCAATCGCCGCGCCGCCCCAGAACAGGCGCCATTCGTTAGTGATTTCCTGCGTCGCATAGGCGATGAGCGGGCCCGCGACCGAGCCGAGGCCGCCGACGGTGAAATAGAAGCCCATCGCGGTAGAGTGCTTCTTGAAGGAGTGAGAGATCACGTTGACGGCGGGAACCTGGCCGCAGATTGCGAAGCCGATGCCGAGCAGGACAGTGCCGAGGAAATAGGTCGGGGCGTTGGTGGTCAGCGCGAGGCAACCGAAGCCGCTGAACAGAACGGTGCCACCCGTCAGCATGGTGCGCGAGACGCCGAACTTGCGGATCAGCAGCGCCGGGATCAGGCCGGAAAGGCCACAGGCGATTCCCAGCAGGGTGAAGCCGACACCGGCGGTTCCCCAACCCCAGCCCAGTTCTTCGACCATATAGGGAAGAACTACACCCAAGCCATTGAAGGTACAGGCATTGAGAATGAAGAAGAGCAGCGCCAGCGCGCCAAGAACCAGGTATTTCAACCGGCCGTCGAATGTCATGGCAGAAGCCCTTTTCCTCGCAGAACCTATTAGAGCAGAATGGAGAGTGCCAGTCGCGGAGTCTTGATCGCCCGCGCCCTCACCTTTTGCAGCAGGGGAACCGTCAGTGTGCCACCGCCATCGCGCCGGGGGCCGGGGCGGCACGTTCTCCGCGATAGGAAGGCAGCAGGAACAGCAACATACTGCCCAGCGCCATCACCGCCATGGAGACCAGGATGGCGTCGCGATAGCTGCCCTGTGCATCGAAAGCGGCGTCCAGCAGAACCGGGGTAATGCCCTGTCCGGCAATCACTGCGGAATACATCACGCCCAGAATCGCGCCGAAGTGGCGCAGGCCGAAATAGCGGGCGATGAAGAAGGGCAGGGCGCCGAACTGCGCGCCGAGGGCAATGCCCAGGCACACTCCGCCAGCCACCAGCAGCGGCACGGAGGCGCCATATTCCAGCAGGAACAGGCCGGGGATGGCCAGCGCATACATCGGCACCACGATGCGCGGCGTGTTCACCTTGTCGAGCATCCGCCCGCTGGCGACCTGCCAGGCCGAGGCGGACAGGGCAAAGACGCTGACCACTGCCGTGCCCACGCCCAGGCTGAAGCCGCGATCGCCCACGATCGGCACCACATGGCTGAGGATGGCGGTGGAAATGCCGCCGCCCGCGGCAATGGCCGCCATCAGCAGCCAGAAGGCCGGAGCGCGCATCGCTTCCTTGAGGGTGGCCCCCTCCAGCTTTGCGCCAGCCTCTGCCTGTGCAACGGGGTCGCTGCGGCTGGGCACGTCATGCAGCAGGAAATAGAAGACCGGGAAGCCGACCAGCAGGATGATCCCGGCAATGCCGAGATAGCCCGCGCGCCAGCCCATGGTGGATACCAGGATAGCCGCGACGATGGGCATGATGGTCGATCCCAGCCCATTGCCGAAGCCGGAGCTGAAACCCATGGCGGTGCCCCGGTTCCGGTCGAACCATTCGGCCACCAGCTTGGCGAACATGGCCGTGCTGGGCAGGGCGCCGAACACGCCGATGGCCAGGAAAGTGAGATAGAACTGGGCAAGGCTGCCGCTGGTCAGAGCCAGCGCCGCGATGGACAGACCCAGCGCGACATTGCCGAACAGGATCATCCTGCGCGAGCCATGCTTGTCCGAATAGCGGCCCACCAGCGGATAGGCGATGGCGCAGGATATGGCGATGATTGCCATCACCGCCGAAATGCTCGCCCGGCTCCAGCCGAAATCTTCCGACAGGGGGACCAGGAAGGTACCGAAGACGGAATGGACCGTGGCCGTGGTGGACAGCACGCTGCCCATTGTCGCGGCCGCAAGTACGCCCATCTGGCGGCGGCTGTCGAAAAACCCGGTCATTGCGGTGCTCCTTGCACACTATCGGTATCGGTTCCGGCCCCGGCCCCGCTCCATGCCGCCACCAGCGCATCACTGGTGGTCAGCAGCGCGCAGTTCTTATGCAGAACCTTGAGCGTCCCCAGATGCAGCTCTTCCTCGTAGGAAGCGCAGGCATCGGAGACGACGAAGACGTGGAAGCCCCGGTGAAAACCGGAGCGCGTGGTGGCATCCACACAGCAATCGGTGGCGACACCGGTCATCACCAGCGTATCGATGCCCCTTGCGCGCAGTTGGTCTTCCAGATCGGTGCCGTGAAAACTGTCGTAGAGCAGCTTGGCGATCTCGATGTCGCCCGGCTCGGGTGAAACGCGGTAATAGTCCGCCCCGCCATCTTCCGTGCGGCAGATACCCTGTCCGCCGGGGCGGCCTTTGCGGGCATAGAGCGCCTTCAATGCATCGGAATCCGTTTCCGGCTCCGTCACCACCCGCATGAAGGCCAGCGTTGCCCCGGCCTGGCGGGCGGCGGGGATGATCGCCTCGATCCGGTCGATCGCGGCTTCCGCCAGGGCCATGTCCACACCCACGCGCTTCAGCAGGCCGGAGGGCCCCGCAAAATCGTTCTGGATGTCCACAATCACCAGCGCGGTCTTCGCAGGGTCGATCATCGGGGCTAGCGTCGCCGCATCGAGATGCGGCAGTCCGGCAGGGGCGCCCTCAGCCATGCACCGTTACCTTCTCCCCCGCAGGGAAGCGTTCGCGCAGGGCGGGCAGCACTTTCTCGCCGAAAGTGGGGATGCCCTTGAGGTAATCGTCGAAAATCAGCATCAACCCGTCAGAGCCGGAAATCTCGAACAGATCGGTAAGATAGGCCAGCACCGTTTCGGGCGATCCCGCCACATGCGGCGCCATGAAGCCGGAACGGGCCTTGCGGGTAAAATCGTTTTCCTTGCCGACTTCGCTATCCAGGAAGCCATAGGCGCGCATCATGCCCGCCAGTGCGCCTTCATCGAAGCCTTCGCGGATCGCCTGCACCTTCTCTTCCGCCTCGGCGTCGCTCTCGCCGAACACCACGGTCATCATCGAATAGGTGCGGATCGAACGGCCGACGGCGGCGGCATCGGCCTTGGCGGCCTCGCTCTCGCGCTTCAGCTTCTCGTGCTGGCCGCCATAGAGGAAGATCGCGTCCATCTCGGCCGAAGTGAAGGCCATGCCCTGCTTCGACGTGCCCGCGCAGACCAGGAAGGGGCGAGTGGCGGGCTTGGGCCAGCTCTGGCAATCTTCCAGATGGAAATAATCGCCATGCTGGGTGACGCTGTCCTCGCTCCACAGGCCCTTGATGGCCCTGATCCATTCATGGGCGAGATCGTATCGCTGATCGTGACCGACATTTTCGGGCCAAGCGCCCATCTGGTCGAACTCGCCGCGATAGGAGCCGGTGACGACATTGAGGCCGGAGCGGCCATGGCTGATCTGGTCCAGCGTGGCGACCATCTTGGCGGCGACGGCGGGGTTCTGCAGCAGAGTGTGGATCGTGCCCCAGACCTTCACCTTGCTGGTAGCCTCGGCAATGCCGGCGACGGTGAGGAAGGAATCCAGCTGTTCATCCCAATGCCGGGTTTCGCCGCCATATCCACGGAACTTGGCCATCGCCATGGCGAAGTCCAGCCCATGCTGCTCCGCCAGCACGGCGGAGGACCGGCAATAATCGTAAGATCCGTCGATCTCCGGCTTGTTCTTCGACATGATCCAGCCGCCATTGGCGATGGGCAGGAAAACCCCCAGATCCTTGCCACCAGTATCGGAAGGCAACCCGAAGGGCGTGTGCTCAAGCTCGCTCATATCTCTTCGATTCCGTATTACTGGTGGCGGAACCGAACTTATGCCTTGTGCGCTGGCGATCTTGATTAGGGGCGTAGTTTAATTTGGCGGGCCTGCTGCGCGTTCCGTTGATTGGGGGGGAACGGAGCTTGCCCAAGGGCGGCAATTTGCGATTTTCGACCGGAAGCGGCTTGTCCGGAGACGACACTATTGCGGACGTTTGCACTATCGTCATCCTGAACTTGTTTGTGCAAGCACAGCTTCGCTTCCAGGACCCATTTGACCAGATTGAGTGGCAGTGCGTGGGGAGAAATGGATGCTGAAACAAGTTCAGCATGACGGGTCGGGACAGTCCGCTTCCCCCCCCATTACTGCCTTCCCAAACCTCCGTTCGTCCTGAGCTTGTCGAAGGACGCGCGCAGGTGCTCGCCGAACAAGGGGATATGGGGCCGACGGGTTCCCGCGTCCTTCGACAAGCTCAGGACGAGCGGAGATGGTGGATTGGGATAAGGCCTCTACTCGCCAGCCATCGTCATTCCCGCGCAGGCGGGAACCCAGATTCAACGGTGGCCGCTGGTTTCCTGCCTGCGCGGAAATGATGAGGCCCTAGCTCACACCCCGCCTGCCAGCGCCGCCTCGGCCTCGCTGCGCGAGGGCATGGCGGGGATCGCGCCTTCCTTCTGGGGGCAGAGCGCGGCGGCGGCGTTGGCGAGCGGCAGGGCGGCCTCCACCGTTTTCCCGGCATCCAGCAGTGCGGCCAGAGCGCCGCAGAAGCAGTCGCCCGCGCCGATTGTGTCCACGGGGGTGACGGACAGGGCGGGGGCATGGAAGTGCCGGTCCTGCCAGACGGCCACTGCGCCCAATGCGCCGAGCGTGACGATCACCACCTGATCGGGGCGGCTGATGAGCTTGCGCGCAACCAGCGCTTCCTCCGCCGTTTCGGGCGCGACATCCAGTTCCACGTAATGCGCCAGCTCGTGCTGGTTCACGATCAATATGTCCGTATGTTCGAACAGGCCATGCGCCTCGGGCAAGGCCGGGGCGGCATTGAGGATGCGGATGCGATCTGCGGCGCCGGGGGCAGTGAACAGGGCGCGCACCGTGTCTGCCTTGATTTCCAACTGCGCCAGCAGCGCCCGCGCATCATCCGCCAGCGCGCCGACATGGAACGACTCTACCGCTTCATTCGCGCCGGAATTGACGATGATCTGGTTTTCGCCGCTGCAATCCACCGCGATCAGGGCAAGCCCGGTGGCATAGTCTTCCAGCGAGCGGATGCCGTCCGTTTCGACGCCATGGTCCTGCAACATGCCGCGCATCCATTCGCCGCCCTCGTCCGTGCCCACTGCCCCGGTCATGCGGGTGGGGGCGCCCATGCGCGCGGCGGCCACTGCCTGATTGGCGCCCTTGCCGCCGGGCAGCCTGACGGAGCGGAAGGACAGCACTGTCTCGCCCGGCCGTGGCAGGCTTTCGACCGACTGGATCAGGTCCACATTGATCGATCCTACCACCTGAACTGCCATTTTCGCCCTCCATTGCGCGCATTACGACAAATCCCATCAACACGGGCGGGGGCCGGATCGCAACCGGTAGCCTCTCCCATGCGCCAGCAGACAACAAATGCGGTTTGCCGTGCAAAGCGCTCTGCGTGGGTAAGCCTAGAGATTGCATGGGACATGAAATCACAAAGGCACAGTTGAAATGACGAACTGGTTGATAACGGGAATTGGCGGCGGTCTGGGGCGCGAACTGGCACAGGCCGCGCTGGCGCGGGGGGACAAGGTGTTCGGCACCTCGCGCAGTCAGGCGAGCTGCGATGCTTTCGAGGCGCTGGCCCCCGGCCAGGCTTTCGCGGCGGTGCTGGATTTCAGCGATCCTGAAGCCCCGGCGCGAATCGCTGCCCTGGCGGAAGAGAAGCTGGGCGGGATCGACCGGCTGGTGAACAATGCCGGTTTCGGTATGGTCGGCGCGATCGAGGAAGTCTCGCAGGCGGAAATGCGCGCTCTGTTCGATGTGAATGTGTTTGGCGCAATCGGCATGATCCAGGCCGTGCTCCCCTATATGCGCGAACGCGGGGCAGGGCATGTGGTGAACATCACCTCGGTCAGCGGGCTGGCGCCATGGGCCGGGACGGCGCTCTACGGGGCCAGCAAATATGCGCTGGAATGCATCGGGCAGACCCTGGCGCAGGAAGTGGGGCCCATGGGCATCCGCGTGACCAATGTGGCGCCGGGCGGCATGCGCACGGCCTTTGCTGGCGGATCGCTGCATATCGCGGCCAAGGATATTCCTGCTTACGAGGATACCGCCCATTTCGCCAAGCGCTCGCTGACCGAAGGGCAGGGCAAGGAAAAGGGCGATCCGGCGCTGGCCGCCGCCGCCATCCTTTCCGCGCTGGACGAGGCGGAGCCGCCGCTCCACCTGCTGCTCGGCAAGGACGCGCTCCATTATGCCGAGGGGCAGACCGACCTGCTGCGCACCGAAATGGAAAAGTGGAAGAACTATTCGCTCTCCATCGCCTATCCGGAATATGCGGATGCATGATGTTATTCTCCCCGAATGGGCCGTTGAGCGCGGCAAGTGGCTCAACTCCTTCGGGGAGATTGACCCGGCGCGCACGGCGCTGGTTATCGTGGACATGCAGGGGGCCTTCGTCGCGCAGGGGGAGATTTTCGGAAATCCCCATGCGGAGGCGATCATCCCTAATGTGAACCGCCTTGCCGCCGCAATGCGTGCGGCGGGCGGCACGGTGATCTGGACCCGCCAGACGGTGAGCGGGGAGGCTCCGCTCGCCATGGCGCCCTGGCAATATGACCCTACCGACGAGCGGGTGCGGGAGGCGATGGACGCGCTGACGCCCGGAGCACCCTCGCACGACATCCATCCGGAGATGGAGCGTTTCGGCACCGATTTGGTGCTCGACAAATATCGTTACAGCGCCTTTGCCTGCCCTTCCGGCGCCCTTGAGGCGGCTCTGCGGCAACGCGAAATCGAAATGCTGGTAGTGGCCGGAACCCTCACCAATGTCTGCTGCGAAAGCACCGCGCGGGATGGCTATATGCGCGGATTTAAAGTAATTTTCCTCTCGGACGCGACTGCCACCGTGTGCGACGAGGAACATAATGCGGCGCTGCTTAGCCTGCGCCTCCACTTCGCCGACGTGCGGGATACAGCCGCCGTTATTTCCATTATGGAACAACAGGATAATCGGGAAACTTCATGACCTCCCCCACCATCCGCGCGACCGAACATACTATCGACGAGGTGTTCACCCGCCGCTGGTCTCCCCGCGCCTTCGACTGCACTCCGCTGCAGGAATCCGACCTTTTCCGCCTGTTCGAAGCTGCCCGCTGGGCCCCCTCCGCCTTCAACGTCCAGCCCTGGCGCTTCCTCTACGCATTGCGCGACGGGCCGGACTGGGAACGGTTCCTGGACATTCTGGTGCCCTTCAACCGCAGCTGGGCGGCCAATTCCGGCGCGCTGATCTTCATCCTGTCGGACCGTTTCATGCGCGATGAAAACGGCGAGCCGAAGGAAGAACTCTACAGCCACGCTTTCGATGCCGGCGCCGCCTGGGGCCAACTGGCCTTGCAGGCGATCCATGATGGGCTGCACACCCACGGGATCACCGGGCTGGATTTCGAGAAGGGTAACAAGGAGCTGGGCATTCCGCCTGATTTCCGGATCGAGATGGCCGTTGCCGTGGGGCGCACGGGCGATCCGGCGGAATTGCTGCCCGACTATCTGCGCGATCGTGAAGTGCCCTCCGGCCGCATGGCGATTTCGCAATTGGCATTTCCGGGTAACTTCCCCGGCTAACTGACCGACAGACAACAAAAAGGCCCGGAAGCAGATGACGCTTCCGGGCCTTTTTGTTTGGGCTTTGCCCGTCTGATCAGGTGATCAGGCGTGGCACGCTCACTTCGCGGATGCTGAAATGGGCGTCGGGATGTTCGGTCTTGCCATCGCGCGGGGCGGAACGGACCTGGACCACACCGTTCTTGCCGAAGCCGTCCACCACCGGGCGGTCAGTCTCGCGGTGCAGCCACAGGCGCAGCAGATGGCGGCGGCGCTGCGGTTCGGGGAAGTCGTAGAAGGTCGTGCGGGCATGCAGGGCCGCGTAGTTGGAAAGCCACTGGATATCGCCGGGGCGGAAATCCATTTCGATGGCCATGCCTTCTTCATAAGTGATCGTGTCGAACAGTTCGAGCACTTCGATCTGTTCCGGCGTCAGCTTGGGCACGCCCGGATAGTTCTGCGCGGTGATGATGTAGAGCGATCCGGCATACATGCTGAATACGCCATCCTCCATGCTGATCACCGGCGAAGTGTAGGTATCGGCCGGTGCTTCCTGATCCTGGCGGCGCCAGTCCCAGTGGAAGGGTTCGAGCAGCAGGGGAGCCAGATCGGGCCTACGCTTGAGTATCTCGTTGTAGATCTGCGCGCCCGAAACGAGGCAGGAAGCGCCGCCAGCCATGGCCGGGCGCAGGCACATCAGCGCCACAACGTCCGAACTGTCGGAGTGATAGACCAACTGGTCACGCACCTTGGAGGACTTGGCGGTGGGATCGTCCATCGTCTTGTCGGAGGTCGCATAGACGTGGTCGATCAAATCGCCCATTTCGTTCTGGCGGATCGGATCGCCCATATAGAGGCCGAGAATGTAGTAGATCGCCGAGGATAGCGCATCGGAATAAAGATGGGTGCGCAGGCCACGGACGAGCACGAAGCCCCGGCCGTAATCCACATCCTTACCCCATTCCTTCACGGCTTCGGCGCAGGCGACCAGCGGATAGTCTTCCTTTTGCACGAAGCGCAGGTCGGGATCGTCTTCCACGAAGCGCTTGCCCAGCTCTTCCAGCTCGGCAACCTGTTCGTCGGACAGCAGGTAGACCCAGTCCTGCCGGGCGGAAAGTTCGTCACCGCGCCAGGCGGCTTCGGTGCGTACGGGTTCCAGCTCGGTAGTCACGGACATTGGATATTCTCCTTGAACGGCCAGTCGCAGAATCGGCGCAAGTGTAACGCGCCTTTCGCATTCATATGTCTATCCCGCTTGGCGCAGACCATCTTGGCCAGTCGTGCAAAATTTGTGTTCCGGGCGCGAATCGCGAAAATTCGCGCCGATGCAGCGCTTCCTACCCCGGTGCCAGAGCCCCCTGAATCGCCTCGCAAGGGCCGTGCGCTCGAATGCGTCAACAAGTTCTGCGCGACTCCTCAAGATTGGAACGCCGCTTGATGGCTCAATACAGGCAAGCGGCACTCCGGGAAAACCAGGGGCCTCACAACAGGGATTATGAGGGGGGTGCCTCGAGCGGGTTCGATACCAATCGGGGAAACGCGATGATCAAGACACGCTATAATAATCGTAAGTTCCTGCTGGCCGGCGTTGCACTGGCTGCCGTTGCGCCGAGCAGCGCATGGGCTGAAGAAGTCGCGGCCGAATCCAGCGACTATTCGGGCGAAATCGTCATCACGGCGACGAAGCTGAACACCAGCCTCCAGCAGGCCTCCCTTTCGGCGACCGCGGTTTCGGCCGACACGCTGAAGGAAAACAACATCACCGACGTTACCGGGCTGAACGGCAGCGTGCCCAGCCTCGTGGTTGCCAAGAGCGGCGGCGGCGAGCGCATGGTCACCATCCGCGGCATCGGTTCGGAAACTCCGGAAAACCTGAATTCCCAGCCGGGCGTTTCCTATCACATCGACGGCGTCTACATCTTCAACTCGATCGCTGCGAATGCGGCTTTCGTGGATGTGGGCCAGGTGGAAGTGCTGCGCGGTCCGCAGGGCACGACTTTCGGCCAGGGTTCCACCGGCGGTACGATCAACGTCGTGTCGCGTGAGCCGGTTCTCGGCCAGTTCGGCATGAATGGTGAAGTCGGGCTCGGCAATTACAACCTGATGAATGCCGAAGTCGGCATGGATGTGCCGGTGGGCGATACTCTTGCCTTCCGTGTCTACGGCAACCGCCGCAAGCATGACGGCTACGCCTATGCCACTGACGTTGAAGGCTATGACAAGTACGATCTCGATGACGAGAACTCGACCTCGTGGAAGGCCATGGCCCGCTGGGAGCCGACCGACAATCTGAAGGTCACGCTCGCCACCATCCAGTATGACAGCAATACGCATGGCGCCGCTCAGAAGAACGTTCTCGATCCCTCGACCGATCCGCGCATCCTGACGCAGGATTATCCGGGCCGCTCGAAGGTCGAAACCGACCTCTATTACGGCACGGTGGCGCTGGATGTCGGCTTCGCGACCGTGAAGTCGATCACCAGCTACCAGAAGCTGCACAGCGAGCAGGCCTGGGACGGCGACGGCCTGAATGCCGCGCTGTTCAAGGATGTGACCTACTGGGTTGGCGCCAATCCCTGGGAAACGGGTTATTTCAACTATGACCACGTAGCCCTGTGGCAGAGCGACAACGAAAGCTGGACGCAGGAAGTCAATCTTTCGTCCAACGGCGAAGGCCCGTTCAAGTGGATCGTCGGCGGCGTCTATCTCTGGTCGAAGAACGATCAGTACATCGTGGAATACCGTGCTGCGGACAACAACCTCGTCCGTCCGCCACTGCCGGTCGACACTGCATGGAACGATCCGCTGGTTTCGACTCTGACCTATGCCAGCCTGCAGTCGGCAACCCGCAAGGCATGGGCTGCCTACTTCCAGGGCACCTATGACCTGACTGACAAGCTCGCGCTTACCGCAGGCATTCGTTACAACCATGACGAATATAGCGGTACGTCGGCCAGCAGTAACGGGGACATCCCTGCGACCGGTTCGGGTTCCTATCTCCAACCCACGCTCAGCCCGGGTCTTTCGACCAACGAATGGACCGGCAAGCTGGCTCTGGAATATCGGATCACGCCGGAAAACATGCTCTATGCAAGCTACACCCGTGGCTTCAAACCGGGCGGTCTGAACGGCACCTCGACGTCCTATGTCAACTTCGGTTGGGACACGGGTATCAAGCCGACTTATCAGCCTGAAGTGGTCGACTCGTTCGAAATCGGTTCCAAGAACCGCTTCTTCGACAACGCGCTGCAGCTGAACGTCTCGGCCTTCTACTACAAGTACAAGAACATGCAGTTCCTCGACGAGGATGCGATCCTGTACGGTGAAGGCACGGCCAATGCGCCCAGCGCGAATATCTACGGTATCGAACTGGAAGCGAACTATCGGATCACCGATAGCCTTCGCCTGGAAACCAGCGTCTCTCAGCTGAACGGCGAGTTTGATGCTGACTATCTGGCTCTCGATCCGGTCGATGCCCTCGCAGCCCAGAATGCCGCAGGCTATCCGGACTGGCTGTTCTGGTCGAACTACTATGCTGCATCCTTGGCTCGTGAAAGCGCGCGCAAGAACATCAACGGCAACAAGGTGCCCAAGCTGCCCAAGTGGCAGGGTTCGGCCGCGCTGGTCTATAATGGCGAAGTCGGCCCGGGTGAGCTGACGGCTCGTGTCCAGTACCAGTATCGCGGCGAGTTCTTCTACCGCGTGTTCAACAATGAGTTCTACGACACGACCCCGGCCTACAGCGTAGTCAACCTGTACGCCAAATATGAACCCAAGGGCCTGCCGGTCTATTTCTCGGCATCGGTCAGCAACCTGTTTGACGAGGCGGGTGTGAACTCGCGCTTCTCGGACCCCTATGGCAGCTCGCAGGGCTTCGAGACCTATATCGCACCTCGTCAGGCGATCTTCTCGGTTGGCTTCTCGTTCTGAGCCACCGCACTGCGCTGTTGAAGCGAAGTGAAGTAAACTGAATAGCGGCTCCTTCCCGTCCGCATGCGGGAAGGGGCCGCGACCTTATCTGGATACGGATTGCATGACCGAACAGCCGATTATCGAAGCCGACCTCCTGATCACCGGTGCGGAGATCATCACCATGAATGCCCAGCGGCAGGTGATCCGCGACGGCGCGCTGGCCATAAAGGGCAATCGCATCGTGATGGTGGGCAAGCGCGAGGAGGCCGAACGGACCGTCCGCGCGAAGGAAACGCGCGACGGCAGCAATTTCGTGATCTCTCCAGGCTTCGTTGACGGCCATATCCATATTACCGCCGACCCGCTGACCCGCGGTTTCGTGCGCCGCGTTCCGACCGATAGCTGGAACGACAATCTCACCAAGTGGGTCATCCCGCTGTTCAAGTCGCAGACGCCTGCGGATGAGAAACTGGCGGCCCAGCTCTCTGCGCTGGCGATGATCCGTTATGGCACCACCACTTTCCTGGAAGCAGGGACGGTGATCCATCTCGACGATGTGATGGAAGGGCTGGCCGAAGCCGGCATTCGCGGCCGTGTGGGCCAGTGGGTGGAAGGGCGCGCTTACGATCCCTCCGCCGATCAGGCCGCGAAGATCGCCGAGGCGATTGGCCTGATGGAAGCCGAGGTGGAAGCCTATCCCGACGATGGCGATTGCATGCTGGCCTGCTGGCCCGTGCTGGTCGGCCATTCCACCAATCCCGACGAGGTCTGGCTGGCGGCCAAGGCTTTGGCCGATGAGAGGGGGCTGAAGGTTTCCGCCCATATGAGCCCGCGCCAATCCGATCCGGACTGGTTCATGGCCCGCTACAACCGCCGCCCGGTGGAACATCTGGCCGATATCGGCGCGCTGGGCCCCAATGTCTGCATCACGCACCTTGCCGCGATTGACCGCAGCGAGATGGAGCTGGTGGTGGAAACCGGCACGACCTGCATCCATTGCCCCGACGCCGCCTTCAAGGGCGGGATGGGCCTGGCCAAGCAGGGCCTGCATCTGGAAATGATGGAAGGTGGCGCCACTGTGATGCTGGGGACGGATGGCAATGCCACCGAACTCCTCTCCTCCGCCCGGCTGATGGCGGCAGGCTATCGCGATGCGCGCGGCAATCAGGACTTGCTGCCCGCCACCACTCTGATGGAACTGATGACCGTCAACGGTGCCAAGGGCATGGGCTGGGAAGACCGGATCGGCACGCTGGCGCCGGGTTACAAGGCGGACTTCGTGCTGCATGACACGCGGATGCTCGAATGGGGGCCGCGTTTCGATACGGTCGGCCAGCTTGCCCAGCATGCCCCGCCGCATGGCGTCCACAGCGTGTGGATCGATGGCCGTCAGGTGCTCGATGGCGGGCGCAACCTGCTGCTCGACGAGGAGAAGCTGATCGCCGAGGCGATTCCCGCAGGCGAGGCATTGGTTGCCCGCACCGGTCTGCCGATCAGGACTCCCTGGCCGGTCCTCTGAGGGATGGAAATGCGGCGCGACACGGCATGTCGTGCGCGTAGAGTTCAAAATCTGGGCATCAGTGGCAAAGTGCCCATGCGTCTGCGGTGATAGGTTGCAGGCCAATCCGTAGTGGAAGGAAGCACCAAGGTGAATCAGATCGTTCATTCGGTAGGCCCCAAGAAGGCCACCTGGACCCACCTCGCACTCGCCGTCAAAAGCGTTGATGACACCATCGCATGGTATGAAAAATACACGCATCTGCGCGTGCTGCGCCAGCGCGAGGACGAGGATGGGAAGAACGTCTGGCTGGCCGATCCGAACGAGAAGGAACGCGCATTCGTGCTGGTGGCCGGGCAGTTCTTCGAAGGTCACGATCCTTTCGCGCCCAAGCAGCACCTGCCGCTGGGCCCCTTCGCCCATATCGGGATCGAACTGCCCACCAAGGAAGCGGTCGATGCGGTGGCGGAACTCGCCCGTGAAGGCGGCTGCCTTGCTCTGGGGCCCATGCAGTTCCCCAAGGAAGACGTGGGCTACATCTGCTTCCTGAAGGACCCGGATGGCAACACCATCGAATTCTCCTACGATCAGGGCGTGTTCGAAGCTGCCCGCGATCTCTGGCAGGTCGGTGCCGACGCCTGATTACCCTAATACGGGCGCCTTTCGGGGCGCCCGCCCGGCACTGGTGACTGACGGAGTAACGGAATGAGCGGACGCATCGGGCTGGCTGGCTCGATCGGGGACATCGCCGAGGCGGTGCGTGCGGGCAGGATTACGGCCCGGAGCGTGGCGAGCGAGGCGATAGCGCGTGCGGATGCCTATGAGGCAGTGCAGCCGCAAGTCTGGATAGCGCGGGTTCCTGCCGCTGACGTGCTTGCGGCCGCAGCGCAGGTGGACCGGCGCATCGCCGCTGGGGAAGATCTGCCGCTGGCGGGGGTTCCCTTTGCCGCAAAAGACAATCTCGATGTTGCAGGCATGGTCACCACTGCTGCCTGCCCATCGGCCGGATATGTGGCGGAACGCTCGGCGAGAGTGGTTGAATTGCTGGTGGAGGCCGGGGCGGTCCTCATCGGCAAGACCAATCTCGACCAGTTCGCCACAGGCCTTGTCGGCACGCGGAGCCCCTATGGGGCATGCGGCTGCGTGTTCGACAAGAGCTTCGTTTCCGGCGGGTCCAGTTCCGGGTCGGCGGTTGCGGTCGCCGCCGGAATTGTGGCCTTCGCTCTCGGCACCGATACGGCGGGCTCGGGCCGGGTTCCCGCGGCGTTCAACGGCCTTGTCGGGCTGAAGCCCACCAAGGGCCGCTGGAGCACGCGCGGGCTGCTGCCCGCCTGCCGCTCGCTCGATTGCGTCAGCGTGTTCGCCCATTCGCTGGAGGATGCCCGCGCGGTGGATGCCGTGCTGACATCTTTCGACGAGGAAGACATCTATTCGCGCGATACAGGCGCTTTCGCTGCGCCCGAAAAGCCGCGCATCGGCATTCCCCGCAAGGAAGATTTGCATTTCCTGGGCGATAAGGACTCCGCCGCTTTCTACGCCGAAGCTGCCCGCCATGCCGCCACACTGGGCGAAGTGGTGGAAGTGGACATTTCCCAGCTGCTCGATTGCGCCCAGCTGCTCTATTCCGGCCCTTGGGTGGCGGAACGTACTGCTGCGCTGAAGGACTTGCTGGAAACCAACCCCAAGGCGATCCACCCGGTCGTGCGCGGGATCGTCCAGTCCGGCCTGAGCAAGAGCGCGGTCGATGCGTTCGAGGGGCAATATGCCCTCAAGCTCTATGAACGCGCCGCGCAGGCCATCTGGCGCACAGTGGATGTGCTGCTGCTGCCGACGACGCCCACGATCTACACGAAAGAGCAATTGCTGGCCGATCCGGTGGCGCTGAACAGCAATCTCGGCCTCTATACCAATTTCGTGAATCTGCTGGACATGAGCGCGCTGGCGATCCCGGCGGGCTTCCGCGCCAATGGCACGGGCTTTGGCGTCACGCTGATGGGTCCGGCTTGGGCCGACGGCTTCCTGCTCGATTTCGCATCCGCCTTTCAGGAGAACCAGACCATGTCCGCCACGCCGCCGCTCGACGAAACGCCGCACAAGGCGGACATCCAACTGGCCGTCGTGGGCGCGCATCTCCACGGCATGCCGCTCCACTTCCAGCTGGAGGAACGCAATGCGCGGCTTGTCCGCAAGGCCAAGACCGCGCCTGCCTATCGCCTCTATGCGATGGAAACCACGCCGCCCAAGCCTGCCCTGATCCATGTGGGCGAGGCGGATGGCAGCGCGCTGGAACTGGAAATCTACGAAATGGACTATGCCAGCTTCGGCAGCTTCGTTGAGGAAGTACCCGCACCGCTAGCCATCGGCACGGTGACGCTGGACGATGGCAGCGAAGTGAAAGGCTTCGTGGCCGAACCGCGCGCTATGGAAGGATCGAAGGACGTCACCTCCTTCGGCGGCTGGCGGGCCTATATTGCCTCGCTGAAGGGGTAGGGGCAACCGGATTTGGGGAGTGGCTTTTCACTCCCTTTCTTCGGGGAAAGCACTAAAACACTTTCCTACAGGCTCCCAAATGGCGTTTATCCTGTGCGATGAACAGCCCCGCCTCCGCCCGTCCCGTCTCCGCTCAGCCTTGCGCCCTCGAAGCCCGCGCAGCCCGGTCTGCCGGAACGCCCCGAGCCTGCACGAAAATCCGAAATGGAAGGTGACACTCCGGCTCGCCCCTTACCCTGAAAAACGGCTCGAAACCGCAGCTGACGGGATCTGCACACCGCGAACGAAACACGGTATTTTTCTGCCCGGAAAGGTGACACATCCGTCCACCCGTTCCCGGCGCCTAATCGTTTCCGGGCGAGGCGATGTGCATTACCCCGCCCGGACAAATGCGCGCCGGCTCTCCCAATCTTCAGGCCCGCATCAGCGGATCGCTCACGCCTGGCTTGCCGTTCTCGATCCGTCCGGCGAGGCGGATGGTCCAGCCTTCGGCGTCGATCGTGAAATCGTACCAGCCATGGCTTTGCGAGGCGGGCCAGATGGCATTGGCCTTCTTGCCCGGCGCAACGGTCAGCTGCTTGCGCGGGTTCGCGCCGTACAAATCGTTGCCCAGCGTCAGCGGCAATTCGCCTTGCGCCGCATTCTCCAGCGTCAGCCCCACGGACTGGCCAGCGACATCGTAACGTGCAGTAAAGGTGGGAAGGGCGGCCCCGGTGCGCGCGGTGAAGGAACGCATGAAGCCATTCGGCCCCAGCACCAGCAAATCCGCGCCCTGCTTGGGGTCGATGGCCCAATCGTCGCTCAGCACCTTGCCCGCTTCCACGCAATAGCGGCGCGGGATGCGGTCAAGGTGGAGCTTGTCATAGACATGGAAAGTGGCGCCCACCTTGCCGTCATTGACGAAGCCGAGCGTGATCGCGTTGCCGACGGCCCTTGCATCGACATGAAGCACATAGGGCAAGGGCCGCGCACGGCGCAGGCCCTCTTCCTGGAACAGCCCTTCGGCCGCGCGCGGGGGCAGGATCTTGGGACGCTTGAGGTGCTCGGCCAGCACGGCCACCGATCCGCTGGCATCGGGCAGCGGCGGGAAGGCGGCATCGCCTTCCATGCTGAAATCGAAGCAGGAGGTCAGGTCGCCGCACATCTTGCGGTGCCACAGGCTGATTGCCGGGATGGTGAGATCGAAGCGCTTTTCGAGGAAGCGGCCGACCGAGGTGTGATCGAAGGTTTCCGAGCTGACCCAGCCACCCTTGCTCCACGGCGAGACGACATACATCGGCACGCGCGGGCCCAGGCCGAAGGGGCGGATGGTGCCGCTCACATTGTCGTCGCGCGAGGTGTATTTGTCCTCGTGATCGTCGAAATATTCGCCTTGCAGCGGGAAGGAGGCCTTGCCCGCCAAGGTGCCGTCCAGATTATACGAGGGCGGGGCGGGGGGAGGCAAATGGTCGAACAGCCCGTCATTCTCGTCGAAGGTCTGGAAGAAGACGGTGCTGGCCCAGACTTCCGGATTGGCGGTCAGTGCGTCGAGGATGCGGGCCGTATATTCCGCGCCTTCGATGGGAGTGGAGGCGGAAGGGTGTTCGGACCATTCCTTAGGCGGCAGCACCCAGGATACGGCGGGCAGGGTGCCGTTCAGCACGTCCTGCTCCAATTGCTCGAGCGACCAGTGCTTCATCCCGCGCTCGTAAAGCGGTTCGCCGGGCTTGCAGTTGCGGAAGCCCTTGAAGGCCAGCCCGCCATGCATCGCGCCGGTCCAGTTGTCGTTCGGGTCCTGATAGATGCGCCAGTCCACCCCATGCTGTTCCAGCACTTCGGGGATGGTGGGCCACTCCAGATCGTTGCCCGCATAGGTGTAGCCGGGTTCCGGCAGGGAGCCCTTGATCCAGCAGCGCAGATTGTTCGGCTCCGACTTGTCTTCCCGGCAATTGCGCCCGGCGGCCTGTTCTGCGGGATCGAAGTTGGAGCCGGACCAGAAGACGATCCGGTTGGGATCGGTGCCCGTGGTGATGGAGCAGTGATAGGCGTCGCAAATGG
>MKUB01000041.1:0-22817 GCA_001898545.1 Sphingomonadales bacterium 63-6
CTTCGAAGGTATGATTCCGGGTACGGACTGGACTTGGGAAGCTTACGTCAAGCACGGTTCGACTTCGACCTACACCCGCCAGACCGGCGTGTTCTCGCTTACCCGTCTTCGTACGCTTCTCATGTCGCCTGGCATGGGCAAGGGCTTCAAGGCGAACAGCAACACGGCCAGCGGTCGCCCGGGCTTCGGTGCGAACTTTGCAAGCTGCACCAGCGGCATGAACTTCTTCGAACTGAGCTGGGATCAGATCTCCGCCGATTGTAAGCAGGCCGTTACGGCTGACCTGAAGAACAATTCGAAGGTCTCGCAAACGATCGCGGAAGCCAACGCTCAGGGTAAGCTGCTGGATCTTCCGGCCGGCGAACTCCGCGCCGCACTCGGTGCCAGCTATCGTAAGCTGAGCTATCAGTTCATCAACGATACGCTGACCAACCAGGGCGAATCCTTCCTGGATCAGGCCGTTGGTATTTATCCGAGCAGCGACTCGTTCGGCGAATACAACGTCAACGAGTTCTACGGCGAATTGCTGATTCCGGTGCTGCATGACATCCCCGGCATCAAGTCGTTCAACCTGGAAGTCGGTGGCCGTTATTCGGATTACAGCACGACCGGTGGCAGCTGGACCTACAAGATCCTCGGCGATTGGGAAGTGACCGATTGGCTCCGTTTCCGTGGCGGCTTCAACCGCGCGGAACGTTCGCCCAACATCGCGGAACTGTTCCAGTCCTCGTCGCAGATCTTCGGGTTCAACGCTCTGGGCGATCTGTGTTCGGAACGTTCCACCTATCGCGTCTCGGCCAATGCGGCTGCTGGCGGCAACACGGCAGCCAACGCGGCTGACGTGAAGGCAGTCTGTAGCGCTGTGATGGACAAGACCGGTGGTGCGAATACTGGTGCCAGCTATTACGGCCGCGACATCACCCAGCAGCCGGCTCCGGGCGGCGGTTTTGCCTGGACCAACGCGAAGGGCAATCCCAACCTGAAGCCCGAAACGGCGGAAACCTGGACTGCCGGTGTGGTGATCAGCTCGCCGTTTGAAAGCGCAGCGCTCTCGCGTCTGCGTCTGGCGGTTGACTGGTACAAGATTCAGCTCAGCAACGCGATCGGTCTCCAGGGTGCCGGCACTGCTCTTCAGCAGTGCATTGATCCCTATTGGAACCCGAGCGTGGCTGGCGCTGCCACTGATGCTGCCAAGGCAGCTGCTGCAGCCAACAACCAGTATTGCGCCGGTATCCGTTACGATCCGGCTCCGGTACTGGGTGCGGCCAACTTCGACGTGACCTATTACAACGCCGGTGAAGTCAGCATTCAGGGCATCGATGCCCAGCTTGACTATGCTGTCGATGTGGGTCCGGGTACGCTCACGACCAATGTGCTCGTGAACTACTACCTCGAATACAAGTCGCGTGAACTGATCAACAACCCGCTGGTCGATTATGTCGGCACGCTGGGTACTGCTCAGAACGGCCTGAATGCCGGTGCATTCCGTTATCGCGTCCTGACCACGCTGGGCTACAGCGTCGGTCCGGCCTCGCTGACGCTGCAGTGGCAGCATCTGCCTTCGATCAAGCAGGAAAGCGCCGCCGTGGCGCCGACGCCGATCACTGGCTACAAGGCCTATGACATGTTCAACCTGTACGGCACCTACAGCGCGACCGATAACCTCACCTTCCGGGTGGGTGTCGACAACCTGCTGAACACGGCGCCGCCGGTTGGTGGCATCAACACCGCGACCACGCCGACCTCGTCGACGCTGCCGGGTGGTGCATTCAACAGCCAGTTCTATGATACGAACGGCCGCCGCTTCTTTGTTGGTGCGAACGTCAAGTTCTGATCCTTTAGGAAGCAACAAAATCAGGGCCTTCCCTTCGGGGAGGGCCCTTTTTCTTTGCGCAAAATCCTCGCCGCCGAGCGCATTCCTTATGAGTATCAACTCGTGTGGACAGCGGTACCGGAACAGTCTTATCGTTTTAGCCAACCAGAACATTCGGGAGGGTACAGAAATGGCAAAAGTAATCCGCCTTCACCGCCAAGGTGGACCGGAAGTCCTCGAATTCGAAGATATCGACCTGCCTCCCCCCGGGAAGGGCGAGGTTCATATCAAAGTTGAAGCCATCGGGCTGAACCGTTCCGAAGCGATGTATCGGGCAGGACGATATCCCGTCCCCGTCACACTTCCCTGCCTGATGGGCTATGAAGCAGCAGGTACGGTGCTGGCGCTGGGTGAAGGGATTGAGGGATTCGCGGTGGGTGACAAGGTGTCAGTCGTTCCCAAATATCGGCTCGGAACCTATGGCGTATGGGGCGAAGAAGCGATTGTTCCGGCCCACGCCCTGCTCCACGCCCCGCCCGGCCTCACCATGGCAGAAGCGGCATCGGTCTGGATGCAATATTTCACTGCCTTCGCGCTTATCGAGGTCGCAAATGTCGGCGTAGGCGATGCGGCAATCATTCGCGCGGCATCATCCAGCGTAGGGATCGCGGCGATCCAGCTAGCCAACTGGGCCGGCGCAACTTCGATTGCCTGTACGCGGACCAGTGCCAAGGCGGATGCCCTTAAGAACCTCGGCGCGGCCCATATAGTCGCCACTGAGGAGGAAGACCTGGTGGAGCGCGTGATGGACATCACCGGAGGGGAAGGCGCCCGCTGCGCGTTCGATCCTGTAGGCGGCCCCTATGTTTTCACACTGGCCTCCGCACTTGCGGAACGCGGGATACTCTTCATCTATGGCGGGCTCAGCGAGACTGAAACGCCTTACGCCCATTGGCCTTGCGCAATGAAGGGGGCCTCGATGCGCGGTTGGGTGGCCAGCGAGATATGGAACCACCCCGAACGCTACAAAAACGCACAACGGATTATCTACCAGGGATTGGCAGAAGGTCATCTCAAGCCTGTGATATCGAAGAGCTTTCCTTTGGACCAAATCGCGCAAGCGAATGCCTATCTGGAATCCAATCAGCAAATCGGCAAGGTCGTCGTCACCGTCTGACGTCAGGCACAGAGCGGATAAAGGAAAGGGCACCCTAACGGGATGCCCTTTCTCTTATTCAAAGGCAGCACATCCTGCCTGTCCCGATGAGGCTTACTGGTGGATGTAAACCGCCCGCTCGTGGGAAAAGGCCTTGAAGCCGAAATAGCCATGATAGCTGCCCATGCCGCTGCCATTGACGCCGCCAAACGGCAGGCGGTTTTCCAGATAGTGCGAGAACACGCCATTGACGGTCACCCCACCTGAGGAAGTCCGGTCCAGCACCTTCTGAACATTGTCTTCATTCGGACTGAAGACATAGAGCGCCAGCGGCTTGTCGCGCGCCTCGATATAACCGATTGCCTGATCGAGATTGTCATAGGTCATGACCGGCAGCAGTGGGGCGAAGATTTCCTCCTGGAGGATCTTCATCTGCGGAGTGACGTCAGTCAGCATGGTGGGATGCACGGTGAGGTCAGCCTCGTCGAACGTGCCGCCAACCGCGACTGTGGCGCCCTTCTCCACCGCGTCGTCGAACATGGCCTTCACGCGGTTGAAGTTGCCCTGGTTCACGACCTGCGCAATCGCCTGCTTATTGATCGATCCAGCTTCATCATAGAGGTTCTTCTGGACGTTGCTCTTGAAGGCTTCGACCAGTTCCGTCTTTTTGTCTTCCTTCACAAAGACATAGTCTGGGCAGATACAGGCTTGGCCGCCGTTGAACTGCTTGGCCCCGGCAAGGGCCGCACCGATGGCGCCGATATCCGCGCCATCGTCGATGATGACGGGGGACTTGCCGCCCAGTTCCAGCGTCACACTGGCGAGGTTCTTGGCCGCAGCAGCCATCACGATCTTGCCAACGCGGGTGCTGCCGGTGAAGAAGATGTGATTGAAGGGCAGTTCAAGCAGGGCTTCAGCCACGCTGACATCGCCTTCAAACAGCGCGACTTCGTTCTCGTCGAAAACTTCCCGAATGATGGTGCCCGCAATCTTGGCGGTGGCCGGGCACAGGTCCGTCAGCTTGACGATGCAGCAATTGCCGGCGGCAACGGCAGCCGCGACCGGGCCGAGTGTCAGGCCGAGCGGGAAGTTCCAGGGGCCGAGGATGAGGCATACGCCGCGTGCTTCGTAAACAATCTGGGCGCGATCTGCGGGATTCTTCGACGGAGTAACTTCGGTCGGCTTCATCCAGTCATCGAGGCTGTCGATGTTCAGCTGGATATTGCCGAGAATGTTCAGCACCTCGGTGACGCGAATTTCGCCTTCGGGCTTACGCGTATCTTCCAGAACGGCCGCGACAATATCGTCGGCATGGGCTTCGATGGCGGCTTTCAGCTTCGTGAGCTTGGCTTTGCGCTGCTCTGCGGTGGAGGCTTTGACGTCCCACTGATGCGCCTGTTGCAGGGCGAATACGCGGTCGATGTCCTTGGAGAGGTCTGCGGCAGTTTGCGTGGAGCTGGTCATGAAGTTTTCCGTCTATGATCGAAGTGAAATCCGCGGCCCTGTCGCCATCCTGACTGCAACAAACATCCCGCGAACCCGCCAGGCAAGATGGCGCTTCTGCGCTAGCCATTCAAGGTGGTGCACCCAAGATGATGAAGATGGAACTGGTGGATCGTTGCCGAACGCACTTCGAAGCAGGCGTAGCCGTTTGCAGTCATGCTCCTAGTTTCAGGCGTTCGATTTGACTCTGGGTCGTCTGGCAGCCTCATAATGTCCGGACTTGCGATCAAAATCGGGGTAGGCTGTCCAAACCTCTGGTCGCTGCATTCGGTGAACAAGTGCAGCTTTCCATCTCTCACGACCAAAAGGCGAACTCAGGCCGAGGCAATCAGCGCCCGCCGAAAGCTCACTTTGGAAGCACCTGATCTGCAAACCCCCATCCCGCCAGATTGCCCGCTCTGGTCCGGTCGAGCAATTCGTCTGCCTGTCTTACTGAAAAGGGATGGGCATCGGCCATATCGCCCAGTTCATCCCAGGCGATGGGAATTGCCACGGGGGCCCCTTCTCGCGCTCTGGCGGAATAGGGGATCACGGCTGTGGAGCCGCGCTGGTTGCGCAGCCAGTCCACGAAGATTTTTCCCTTGCGCTTGGCCTTGCTCATTGTCGCAGTGAAGCGCTCAGGCTCAGTCAAAGAAAGCGCCTCCGCAAAACGGCGAGAAAAATCCTTGTGCTCTTCCCAGCTGTGACCCGGTGTCAGCGGCACAACTACGTGCACGCCCTTGCCGCCCGAAAGCATGGCGAAGCTGACTAGCCCAAGCTGTTCCAGCAGGCCTCGCAAGTGGCGTGCGGCGTCCTTTACTGCTTCGAAATCCAGCCCCACATCGGGGTCCAGATCGAAAATCATCCGGTCCGGCGCTTCGACCTCTTCTTGTCGCGCACCCCAGCCATGGAACTCGATCGTCCCCATCTGCACGCAGGAGATGATACCCGCTGCGTCCCGCACATAAAGGTAATCCTCCGTTCCACCATCTTTCTCACGGATTGGCACGTGGTGAACATGATCTCCGAAACTGCCACTATCGTGCTTCTGGAAGAAGCACTTGCGGGCGTGCCCTTGGGGACATCGCACCAGACTGATCGGGCGCCCTGCGGCGAATGGCAGCATCAGTGGCGCAATCTGTTCGTAATAGTCCGCCAGTTGCCCCTTGGTGATCCTGGCATCGGGAAAAATCACCCGGTCCCGATTGGTGATCGCGATAGGGGCGCGGATTTCAGGCACATCTTCCGGACTTTCCGGGGTGACCTCTGCGGGCTTCTTGTCGCCGCGTAGCCCCAGGAAGGAGCCATGGCGGATATTTCCATCTGCGGTAAACTCGGCAAAGGCAATTTCGGCCACCAATTCCGGCTTTAGCCAGGTTACCCCCCGCGCTTGTGACCGTTCCACCTCAACAGGCGGTTTGACGCGCTCAAGCCGTTCAAAGCGCTTGGCGAGGTCGTCCATCGCGTCACCGTCAAAGCCGGTGCCGACCTTTCCTTTATATGACAGCTGCCCCCCTTCGTTTTGAGCCAGCAGGAGAGATGCAAAAGGACGCGAACGGGCGGAGCTTTTCGTCCACCCGACGATCACGAATTCCTGCCGCAAGGTACATTTCACTTTTACCCAGTTGCGGCTTCTCCGGCTCGCATAGGCAGCATCGATCTTCTTGGAGATGATCCCTTCCTGCCCCGCCTTGCACATTGCGGCGAACAGCTTTTCACCTGAACCGATTACGTGATCGGCGACATGGATCGGTGGGGATGCATCGCGGAGCAAGGCTTCAAGCCTCTCCTTGCGCTCGATATTCGGGTGGTTGGCAAGGTCGGCGCCTTCCAGTTCAAGCAGGTCGAAGGCATGAAAGGCGAGTTTATCCTCTTCCCCCTGCGAGCCATGTCCGCGTTTCAGGACGGATTGGAGACTGGAGAAGTCCGGATTGCCTTTCTTGTCATAGGCGACGATCTCGCCATCGATCAGGGCTGAGGGCAAATCCAGATCGCAAATTGCATTGGCCAATGGGCCGAACTTCTCGGTCCAATCCTGTCCAGAGCGTGTGTATACCGTCACCTTCTGCCTGATGGCCGCGATCAGGGCGCGATATCCGTCAAACTTTATCTCGTGCATCCAGTCATTCCCCGAAGGCACATGATCGACGAGGGTAGCAAGCTGGGGCTTGCGGAATTTGGGAAGGATTTTCTGCCTTGCCCCACTCCCTTTCCTCGGCGGTTTGCGGGCGGCCTTTTCATTATGGGCAGCAGCCTGTTCCATTTCCTTTTTGAAAGCCCGGCCCCGCTTGCCTTTGAGTGAGTGCTCGCCTCCCTTGTCCCCCGCAATCTCCGCCATGGACCGCTTGGTCAGGACACTGCTTAGTTCTCGCTCCACCAGCGGATCGCCGCTCTGCGCATATTTGTCCTGCACTTTACGGAGCAGCCAGTTCTCCCGCTTTTCTCCAGGCTTGCCTTTCATGCGTACCAAGATCCATTCCCCCTTCATCCGCTCTCCTTGAAGCGTGAAATGGAGGTGCCCCTCTTCGATATCCGCCGCGCGTTTGCCTTTGATGGGAGCCCAGGTCCCCTGATCCCACAGCATCACGGTTCCGCCACCATATTCGCCTTCGGGGATCGTCCCTTCGAATTGGGCATAGGACATGGGATGGTCCTCTGTACGGACCGCCAGGCGCTTCACTTCCGGATCGGGCGATGGCCCCTTGGTGACAGCCCAGCTTTTCAGCACACCGTCCACTTCCAGTCTGAAATCCCAGTGCAATCGCCGGGCCGCGTGCTTCTGGACGATGAAGATATTTGCGCCCTGCCCGCGCAATTTCTCCCCTGCCGGTTCGGCAGTTTTCGTAAAATCGCGCTTGCGATTATATTCGGCCAGCGGGTCAGGAGCTTTCGGGCGCGGCATGACTTAACCCCGCTTGCGGCGCGTCGAGCTTTTCCGAGCAGACGCGCTTCGTTTGGGCTTGTCTTCACCCACGGATTTCTTGAGCGCTGCCATCAGATCGATCACGTTGTCGCCGCGCGCGGTGGTCGGTTCTTCAACGTCCTCAATGACCTTGCGGCCTTTTGCCTTGGCCTTCTTGTCCACCAGACGCCGCAGCGCTTCCGCATAACGATCGTGGAATTCGTCCGCATCGAACGGCGCAGTACGCTTGTCGATCAGTGCCGTGGCAAGTTCCAGCAATTCGGCATCGGGCTTGCTGTTGCCGATCACCCGGAAGAAGGACTGCCCTTCACGCACTTCGTCGGCATAGCGCAGCGTTTCCAGCAGCATGCCCTTACCGCAGGCCTTGAGCGCAACGAGCCGTTCCACCCCGCGTACGGACAGCTGCCCCAGCCCCACCTTGCCTGCTTGCCGCAAGGCATCCCGCAGGACGATATAGGCCTCCTCTGCCAGATCATCCGCTGGTACGACGTAATAGGGTTTCTCGAAATAGAGTGGGTCGATCTCTGCTGCATCGACAAACTGGACAAGTTCCAGCGTCTTGCGACTCTCGATCTTCACATGCTCGATCTCCTCATCTTCGAGCAGCACGTAATTGCCGCGCGAAATCTCGTAGCCTTTGAGAATATCGTCACGATCGACCGGGCCGACGCCCTGAACTACCTTTTCGTAGGAGATCGGCTTGCCACTGGGCTCATGGATTTGCCGGAAAGAAATCTTGGCCCCGCTTTTCGCGGCGGGATAAATCTCCACCGGGATGGAAACCAGCGCCAGCCGGATCTGTCCCTGCCAATATGCACGTGCGGCCATGCTGCTTCCTCCCAGTTAGTCTGTCTGGAAATCCAACGGTGGGAGCGATCGCGCAGTTCCGCAGAAGTCCGCCGCCTATGGCAGGATGGGCACGGTTTATCCGATCCCCTGTGCTTTCAACTCCAGCAAGGCGATAAGCCCTCGCTCCGAGCGGCTGAGCCATTTCGTGGCGCGCGGCGGGCGAGTCATCTGCGGCGCTCGCTCCCCTGTACGCGCGAGCTCGATCAAGGCAGGATGGATATAGGATTTGCGGGCGATGGCCGGCGTATTGCCCAGCCCCTCGGCCACGTGGGCCAGCATCGCTGCCAGAGTACAGCCTTCATTCTCCGTCAGATATTCAAAGGCCAGAACGCTCGCTGCCCAGGTCCGAAAATGCTTGGCGGTGAAGTCCTCTCCCATGGCCTGACGGATATAGGCGTTCACATCGCTGGAATTGACCGGATGAGGCTGGCCGTCCTCGTCGAGATATTGGAACAACTGCTGCCCGGGAAGATCCTGCACCTGCTTCACAAAGCGGCACAAACCCCTATCCCGTACGGCTATATCACACAGTTTCCCCGACTTTGCCTTGAAACGCAGGCGAATGCGCTCCCCCTGCAAGCGGACATGGCGATTGCGTAATGTCGTGGCGCCGAAGCTGCCATTGCTTCTGGCATAGGCTTCGTTGCCCACCCTGATATGGACGCAATCCAGTAGCTTCACGATGGAGGCCACTGCCCGTTCCGGCCTGAGACTGCGCTTCGCCAAGTCCTTCTCCACCCGCGCACGCAAGTGAGGCAATTGGCGGCCGAACTGCGCGCACACCGCAAATTTGCGGTTCTCTTGCTCCTGCCGGAAGTCGGGATGATAGCGGTATTGCTTGCGCCCGCGCGCATCGATCCCCGTTGCGAGAATGTGGACATCCGGGTCAGGACTGAACCAGGCATCGTGATAGGCAGGTGGCAGCGCGATCGCGTTCAGCCGGTCAATTTCGTCGCGGTCGGTGATCCGTTTGCCCTTGGGCGTGGAATAGGCCCAGTGTCCGCGAATGAGGCGGCGAGTAATGCCCGGGGACTGGATATCGGCGAACTGCACAGGATTATGGGCTCCCACAGAGCAAGGTCACGCTATCCAACGCTCGCTTCCGGCAAACGGTCCCGCTGGCGACCGGCATGTGATCATATCTGCGAAGGAGCCCCATTGCCTGCGCCTTGCCACTCCCTCTTCAGGATCGCGAACTGGAGCGTGTCGACATAGATCGGCACTCCGGCAGCGTCCGTTTCGAACGAGATAAACTCTCGGAACAGGCCTTCCTGTCGCATCCCCAATCGTAGGCACAGCCGCTGGGATGCAAGATTGTCAGTTTCGACATAGGCATAGATGCGGCGGATACCACGTGTCATAAACAGGTGAGCGATCACCGCTTGAGCAGCTTCGGTGGCCAAGCCTCGGCCGCCGAAATCACCGTTCATCTGCCAAGCGACCGAAAAGGTGTCCGGCGGTTCCAAATGGCCGAACACTTCCCCAATCACGCGACCGCTTTCGCGATCTTCGATAGCGAAGACGTCGTCCGACATCGCCAGCTCGATGACCCTTATGCGCGCCGCCGCAAGATCGGCCAGCTGCATCGAGGCAAAGCAGGGCGCGCCGGGGCTGTGCAGATAAGCGAACAAATCCTCCGCATCGCCTTCGCGGAAACGGCGCAGGATGAGGCGGTCGGTTTCGATCATCGTCATCCTCACCTCCTGTCGCCATCCCGCCGGGAGCACAAGCCGGTGCGTCAGCCAGCCTGCAGCTGGTGCTGATAATGCACGAAGCCTGACCGCTCTCCAATCCGGTCATAGAGCAGCATCGCCGTGCTGTTGGTCTGATGGGTGTGCCAGTAAACTCGCGAGCATCCGGCTTGCGCGGCGAGTGCATAGAGCGCGTTGATCAGCTTGCCACCCACACCCTGCCCTCTGACTGACGGGTCCACGAACAGGTCTTCCAGATAGAGATAGTCGCCACACGTCCAGGTCGAGCGATGCTGG
Organism: Sphingomonadales bacterium 63-6; assembly: GCA_001898545.1. Classification (GTDB taxonomy): domain Bacteria; phylum Pseudomonadota; class Alphaproteobacteria; order Sphingomonadales; family Sphingomonadaceae; genus Andeanibacterium. Next base: position 10,212 of record MKUB01000041.1, read on the forward strand.
ACATGGTTGGCGAAACCGACCGCTTTCGCACCTTGCCGCGCGAGGATGCAGCCCATCGGCTCCTTGGGATCGAGAAGGCGCTTCCAGCTCAGCTCGGTTACGGCATCGGAAACATCGGCTTTGTAGAAAATGAGATACTGAGCCCAAAGTCCCAGCCACGCCTCCTGGTCGGCCTCGGTGACGGGATTGAGTGTAACGTCGCTATTGATTTCCATGTCTTACCTCCCTGGATCAGCTGTGTCCGGGCGGTGTATAGTGATGGTCCGGCCCGTCAGAGAGGGCCAGATTGGAATTTTGGACTAGGCCGGTTCAGGTGGGACGGGACGCGACGAGCAGGCGCACGGCCTGACACAGCTCCTGCTCATCGAGGCTGGCGAACCCCACTCTCAGCGCCTCAGGCGGACATGTGGGATCAAGCGTGAATCGGGCGCCGGGCGAGATGCCAAGGCCAAGCTTCAGAGCACGGTCGCTCCACTGTTGCGCGCTCAGCCCCTCCCGCATCTTCAGCCAGATCGCGAGGCCGCCAGCGGGCACATAGAAATCGACCGTGTCGGACAGCTGCTCCTTCAGCAAGGTCACGAACAGATCGCGCCGCGCTTGATAGACCCGGCGCGCCTTGCGGGCATGGCGGCGGACATCGCCTTGTGCGATCAGCGATGCGAAGGCCTGTTCCAGCGGTAAGTCGCCTTGCCGGTCGATCGCTTCGCGCACGCTCGCCATCCGCTCAAGCATCGCGGGAGAGGCGACCACATAACCCAGCCGCAGTGCCGGGGCCATCAGCTTGGAGAGCGATCCTAGATAGACGATGGGTTGATCGGCGGAAGCCCGCGCCGCCATGGGCAGGATCGGGCGACCATCGAAGCGGTACTCATTGTCATAATCATCCTCGATCACGGTCAGGCCGTGGCGACGCGCCAGATCGAGAAGGCGGAGACGGCGGCCGGCACCCAGCGTGACGGTGGTGGGATATTGATGATGCGGGGTGACATAGACAGCCGTCAGCCGCGGCGTCTCCCCCGCGATCTGTTCCAACCGATCCAGATCGATGCCGCCGCCATCCACCGGCACGCCGACGACCTTGGCCCCGGCTGCGCGGAAAGCCGCCCAGGCCAGCGGATAGCCCGGCTCTTCCACCGCGATGACGTCCCCCGGCGCGATCAGCGCTGCTGCGGACAGAAACAACCCCATCTGGCTGCCACGAGTGACCATGACCTGGTTGGCTGGAACCGCCAGACCGCGCTCATGCGCCAGATATTCGGATAGCACCGATCTCAGTCGCGGCGCGCCATAAGGATCGCCATGGGCCATCTCCGTCAGCGTGGCGGAAGAAGAAAGGGCTGTCCGAAATGCCCGCGCCAGTTCGGCATGGGGCATCAGCCGCGCGTCCGGCGCGCCATCGGTCATGTGCAGGACGTGCGGCGTCGCCGAAACGACGGGCGGCCCGACGACCGCCGGTTGGCGCGATGGCGTCGCCGCGCTTTCCGGCAGGTCTGTTGCGACGAATGTGCCCCGCGAGGGACGCGCTTCCAGCCACCCCTGCATGGTCAATTCATGATAGGCAGCATCGACGGTGTTGCGGTTGAGCTTGAGGCTGCGGGCCAGCGCGCGCGTGCCGGGCAGAGGATCGCCCGGCTTCAACCGGCCCCGCTCGATCTCGGTGATGATCGACTGCGCCAGATCGAGAAAAATCGGCCCCAAGCGTGTCGCCGGTAAATCGATCTGCAAACTTCCGCGCGTCTTCAACCGGCCTACTCATATTAGCAAAACTGGCCCATCCTAACGGGGCCGGAACAGATTAGCGGTGCCCACGAACTACCGCAACAAGGCTCGACATGCGGAAGGTGATTTCCTCCCCGGTATCGTCACCGCACGGTCGAGTTTTATCGCTCCAGAGGTTTATAGAGATGACAATCGACCCGGAACTGCACGCTGCCATTTCGAGCGAGGCGCGCCGCCAGCATGAGCATATCGAACTCATTGCGTCGGAAAACATGGTCAGCACGGCCGTCCGCGCCGCGCAGGGCTCGATCCTCACCAACAAATATGCCGAGGGCTATCCCGGCCGGCGCTATTATGGCGGCTGTCACGCGGTCGATCAGGTGGAGCGGCTGGCGATCGAACGCGCCTGCCGCCTGTTCGGCGCGCGCTATGCGAATGTGCAGCCACATTCCGGGGTGAACGCGAATGTCGCGGTCTTCTATGCCCTGCTCGCGCCGGGTGACAGCATCATGGGCCTCGATCTCGCCTGCGGCGGACACCTCACTCACGGTTCGCCGGTCAGCATGTCGGGCCGGTGGTTCAAGCCGGTGCCTTATCTGGTCCGCCGCGATGACGAGCGGATCGACTATGATGATATGGCGCGCCGCGCGCGCGAGGCGCGGCCAAAGCTGATCTTTGCGGGCGGGTCGGCTTACCCACGCGAGATAGATTTCGCCCGGATGCGCGCCATCGCCGATGAGGTCGGGGCATGGCTGGTTGCCGATGTCGCCCATTATGCGGGGCTGATCGCGACCGGCCTTTATCCCAACCCGGTACCCCATGCGCACATCGTCACCTCCACAACGCACAAGACTTTGCGCGGTCCGCGTGGCGGCCTGATCTTCACTGATAACGAGGCGCTGGCAAAGAAGATCGACAAGGCGATCTTTCCCGGAACCCAGGGCGGCCCGCTGATGCATGTGATCGCGGGCAAGGCGGCGGCGTTCCACGAGGCGCTGCAACCGGAATTCCACACTTACAGCAAGGCCGTCGTGACCAATGCCAAGGCGCTGGCGGAAGTGCTTGTCGAGGGCGGCCTGCGCTTGGTAACGGGCGGCACGGACTGCCACCTGGTGCTGGTCGATCTCCAACCGTTCGGGATCACCGGCAAGGACGCCGCTGACGCGCTCGGAACATTCGGCATCACCGCGAACAAGAATGCTGTGCCCTTCGATCCGCTGTCTCCGACGGTCACCTCCGGCCTGCGGCTGGGATCGCCCGCGGCCACCTCGCGCGGCTTCGACGAGGCGGCGTTCCGCGAGACGGGCGCGCTGATCCTCGATATCCTCAGCGGCGTTCGCGGCGGAATGACGAACCGTGCCGATATCACGCGCCGGGTGAACGCGCTCGTCTCCGCTTTCCCCATCGCGGAGCCGCCCCTTGGCTGAGATCGCTGTCGCCCTGAGCCGGGTTCAGGCCAGGATCGGCAAGGCCGCTGCCCGTTCTGGGCGCCCGGCCGATGCCGTCAGGCTGGTGCTGGTCACGAAGACCGTCGCAGCGGAGCGCGTGCGGGAGGCCATCGCCGCCGGGCATGTCGATCTGGGAGAGAATAAGGTTCAGGAAGGCCGCGCCAAGGTCGCATCGCTCGCCGACACCAGCGCGCGCTGGTCGATGATCGGCCATCTGCAAAGGAACAAAGTCAAGGATGTGCTGCGCTTCGCGCATGAAGTGCAGTCGGTCGACCGGATATCGCTGGCGGCGGCGCTGGACCGGCGGTTGCAATCGCTCGGACGGGAACTGCCCATCCTAATTCAGGTCAACACGTCCGGCGAAGCGAGTAAATATGGGCTGTCGCCCGATGAAGTGATGCCCTTTCTGATCGAGCTTGCCGCCTTCTCCTCGCTTCGCCCCAATGGCTTCATGACTCTCGCCACCTTCACGCCTGTGGAGACAGAGGTGCGACGCTGTTTCAGGCTGCTGCGCGACATCCGCGACCGCGCCTTGCAGGAGGCGCCGCAGGGCGCGGCGCTTCAGGAGCTTTCGATGGGCATGTCGGGCGATTATGCCTGGGCGATAGAGGAAGGCGCCACCATCGTCCGCGTCGGTCAGGCCGTGTTCGGAAAACGCCCGACATCCGATGCCTATTATTGGCCAGGCATAGACGGCCCAGCGCGTTAAAGCGGATATGCCCGCTGGAACCATGGCCACAAACCGCCAACAACTGACCGGAAAGGAGCCTGTCATGATGCGTGTGGCAGGCCGGTTACCTTGCGGACCTCCCTCCCAGGATGAGATTGATGGGAAACCCGCACTCGCGACATGGCGATGAAAATGTAGTGATCGTTGGTGCCGGTTTTTCAGGAGATGATCCATACCGCCAAACGGACGGACAACCTCGCTCAATAAAGTCCCCTCCGTTTTGCTTATCCCGCTCGATATTCCGAGCTAGTTTGGTGTCCCAATAGGCAGCGTTTGATTTCGGCCTTCGTCCATCCAAAGTAGCCGAAAGGGATGGTCTGTTTGCAAAGGCGCACTTCGGCACGAAGCTGCTTATTTCCCATTAGCGCGTGGATTATCGCGATAGGCCAAGAGCCGTAGCGCATTGAACACGACCAGTAGCGTCGACCCTTCGTGCATAGCAACCGCTGGACCAATACCTAGCCCGAGGATCGTTGCAGGAACAAGCAAGGCGACAACGCCCAAGCTGACAAACACATTCTGGCGGATAATGCTGCGAGTCCGGCGGCTGAGGTCCACAGCGAATGGCAAATGGGCAAGGTCGTCCGCCATTAGCGCTACGTCAGCCGTCTCCAGCGCAACATCGCTGCCGGCTGCTCCCATGGCTATCCCGACCGTTGCGGTTGCCATGGCGGGGGCATCATTGACCCCGTCCCCCACCATCGCGACCTTGGTTTCGGCGCGCAGCTTCTTGATCGCCTCCACCTTATGCTCCGGCATGAGATCGCCCCATGCTTCGTCGATCCCGACTTCACGCGCGATCGCTTCGGCCGCCCGTTGATGGTCGCCGGAGATCATAATCATCCGCTTGATGCCGATCTCATGCAGCCGATAAAGCGCGGCCCTGGCCGTATCCCGAGGCGTGTCAAGCAGACCAATGGCACCAAGGTCGCGGTCCCCCTGGCGCACGACCATGCTGGTCTGCCCACCCTCGCGCAGTTGTTCGACCGCTTTGGCCAGCTCCGGGGACAGAGGTGCGATACCATCGGTGCCGAACATTGCCGGCTTGCCAATCAGTACCTCGTCCTTGCCAACGCGGGCCGATACGCCGCGACCGGTGAGACTCGTCAGGCTCTCCGCTCTCGGAATCGGAGTATCACCGGCATGCTCGCGCCCATCTCGCGCGATAGCCTGTGCGAGGGGGTGATCGCTCAGGCTTTCGACTGCCACCGCAATCGCCATGAGCTCCCGCCCGTCTACGCCGGGCGCCGGAATGACTTGCTGAATGCGGGGCTCGCCCTTGGTAAGCGTGCCCGTCTTGTCAAATGCGATCGCGTCCAGGGAGCCGAGCAATTCAAGCGGAGCTCCACCCTTGATAAGGACACCGCCGCGCGCCGCGCGCGCCACACCGGAGAGGACGGCGCTGGGGGTGGCGATGGCGAGCGCACAGGGGCTAGCCGCCACCAATACCGCCATAGAGCGGTAGAAACTATCGCGGAACGGTTCGTCCACCACAGTCCAGGCAAACATCAGTACGAACGCCAGAATGAGGACGCAGGGCACGAAAACCCGTTCGAAGCGATCCGTGAACCGCTGCGTCGGCGACTTCTGCACCTCAGCCTCACTCACCAACTGAACGACCTTGGCCAGCGCGCTTTCGCTCGACAGCCGTGTCACTTCAATCTCGACCAGCCCGCTACCGTTGATCGTCCCGGCGAACACGCGGCTTGCGGCATCTACCCGATCGGGATTGGCACGCGCCGCCACGCAGTCCGCGACGGGCTGCTTATCGACCGGAATGCTTTCGCCGGTAACGGGGGCCTGGTTGATGGCGCTGGTGCCCTTGACCACGAACCCATCGGCCGCGACCCGCGTATCGGGCTTGACGATCACGATATCTCCGACCTTCAGTTCATCGACGGAGATTTCTTCTGTCGTGCTGTCCGCTCGCCGGACCAGTGCGGTGCGCGGAGCCAGTTCAGCCAGGGCCTCGATGGCCCGCTTGGCGCGGCCCATTGCATAATGTTCGAGCGCATGGCCGAGGCTGAACAGGAACAGCAACAGCGCGCCTTCGGCGAACGCACCCAGCGCCGCCGCACCAGCAGCGGCGACAAGCATCAACGTATCGATCTCGAATTTCCTGAGACGCAGATTGTCGATCGCCTCGCGCAGCGTGAAGAAGCCGCCGAAGCCATAGGCGCCAACATAAAGCGCCATCGGCAACCACGCGGGCGTCCCGGCAACCAGCTTTTCGATCCCAAAGCCAATCGCCAGCAGCGCGCCGCAGGTCAGCGCAAAGATCAGTTCAGTATTAGGGCCGAGGAAAACACCATGATCGTGATCGTGACCACCGCCTGCCTTGTACGCGCCGGGACCGTGCTGATGCCCGGCATGCTCCCTTTCGAGCGCCGCCTCTGGCTCCTTCTTGACCCCGAGCTTCGCGAGAGCGCCCAGAATGTCGCTTTCCGCGACCTGCTGCCGGTCGAACTCCACCCGCACCAGACCCGCCGCATTGGCATCGGCTTCCAGCACGCCCGGCAGGACACGCAGTTGGGCGCCGACTGTCCGCGCCTTTCGCTCGTGGCCGATACCCTCAACGGACCACAGGACATGGCCATAGCGTTCAGCGAGTGCAGCGCCCGCACCGTGCGCAATGTCACGGATGCGGGACAAGGACAGAAGGCTTGCATCATAATGGATGCACAGCAGCGCGGGCTTGTCGCCTTGGGCAGGAACGACATGCGCCTTCTCTATCCCAGGCCGCGCCGCGAGGTTGGACGTGAGCCGGGCGACGCAGGCGTCATTGGCATCAGGTATGTCCGGAAGGATGAGCGGAATGTCGAGTTGGATCTGTTCGGTCATGAAATTTCCTCTGCTGGCATCGCCATGGCTTTTCCTCATCCGACCGGCGGTTCGCTCGCCGGTCCCGCGCCCGCAGGATCGACGGTGCGCCCGTCGGGTCCAGCACCCAGGCGGCGACCATAACGGGCGTAGAGCGTCGGCAGCACGAACAGGGTGAGCAAGGTTGCCGAAATGAGGCCGCCGATCACGACCGTTGCGAGCGGCTTTTGCACTTCCGCGCCGGAGCCGGTGGCGATTGCCATCGGTACGAAACCGAGACTGGCGACGAGTGCGGTCATGACCACGGGCCGGAGGCGCATCATCGCGCCTTCATACGCCGCCTTCGACCGGTCCATGCCGCTTTCCATGAGCGACTGGATCGACGTCACCATGACGAGGCCGTTCAGGACCGCGATGCCGGAAAGGGCGATGAACCCCACCGCCGCCGAGATCGAGAAGGGCATCCCTCTGAGGAACAACGCGAGGACGCCGCCGACGAGCGCCAGCGGAACCCCGGTGAACACTATCGCTGCATCACGCACACTTCCCAATGCCCCGTAGAGCAGCAGGATAATGAGCGCGAAGCAGGCCGGGACGACAAGCATCAGCCGCTCGCTCGCGGACTGAAGGTTCTCGAACTGCCCGCCCCAATCGAGATACTGCCCGCTGGGGAGCCGCACCTGACTGGCGATCGCGGCTTCGGCATCGGCAACAACCCCGGCAACGTCACGCCCACGCACATTGGCCTGGACGACGACGCGCCGCTTGCCGTTCTCGCGACTGATCTGGTTAGGACCATCGGTGACGCCAATGTCGGCCACGCTTTGCAAGGGGACAAACCCACCGTTCGGCAAGGGCACCGGCACTTGTCCGAGCGTCTGGAGATTGGCGCGCGACACATCCGACAGGCGGATTGTTACCGCGAACCGCCTGTCGCCCTCGAAGATCATCCCGGCATCGCGCCCGCCGATCGCAGCAGACACGGTATCCTGCAAGGTCTGAGCGGTGATGCCGAGCCTCGACATGGCGTCCCGGTTGGGACGGATATCGAGCATCGGCAAACCTTCGGTCTGTTCGACCCTGACATCGACGGCGCCTTCCGTCTGACGCAGGATCGCCGCGATCCGGTTAGCGGTGGCGTTCATGGCGTCGAAGTCGTCTCCGAACACTTTGACTGCGACGTCGCCGCGCACGCCAGCAATCAGTTCGTTAAACCGCATCTGGATCGGCTGGCTGATCTCGAACGCCCCGCCGGGCATTCCTTCGAGCACCTTTTCGACCTTGGCCACCAACTCCGCCTTGGACAGGCGGCTGTCGGGCCACTCATCCTTCGGTTTCATGATAATGAAGGTGTCGGAGATGTTTGGCGGCATGGGGTCCGACGCAAGCTCGGCCGTGCCGGTCTTGGAAAAGACGAACCGCACCTCCGGCAGCTTTGCTATCTCCCTTTCGATCCGCGACTGCATCGCCTGGCTCTGATCGACCGAGGTGCCCGGAACACGCAGAACTTGCGCGGTCAGGTCGCCCTCGTCGAGCTGGGGCAAAAACTCCTGACCCAAAAAGGAGAACGTCAGGATCGCGGCGAGGAAGGCGCCGACGCCAACCCCCATCGTCATGGTCGGTCGCTTCATGGCCCGGTCCAATCCCGGCTCATATTTGCGCTTGAGCCAGGACATGATGCGACCTTCCTTCTCTTCCACCGGCTTGGACAGCCAGATGGCGAGCAAGGCAGGCACAAAGGTCAGCGAGAGGATGAAGGCCGAAACCAACGCCATGATGACCGTGAGGGCCATGGGCGTGAACGTCTTGCCTTCAACCCCACTGAGCGTCAGCAGTGGCACGTAGACGAGGATGATGATTGCCTGCCCGAACACCGATGGCCGGATCATTTCGCGCGCCGCGCGGGCAACCGAGTTCAGCCTTTCTTCGAGCGTCAGATTGCGCCCGAGATGATGCTGGCGTTCGGCAATGCGCCGCAGCGCGTTTTCGACGATGATGACCGCGCCGTCGACGATAAGCCCGAAATCGAGCGCGCCGAGACTCATCAGGTTGGCCGACACACCGCCGCGCAGCATCCCGAAGCTGGTCATCAGCATGGTGATCGGGATTACCAACGCCGCGATCAGCGCCGCCCGGAAATTGCCGAGCAGCAGGAACAGCACGACGATGACGAGCAGCGCGCCTTCAGTGAGATTCTTCGCCACCGTCTTGATCGTCGAGTTGACCAGCGCCGTGCGGTCGAGGACGGGCTGAATCACCACGTCCGTCGGCATCGAGGCGTTCACTTCATCGAGCCGGTCGGCGACTGCCGAGGCCACCGTGCGGCTATTCTCGCCAATCCGCATAATCGCGGTGCCGACGACTACTTCCTTGCCGTTCTCAGACGCTGAGCCGTATCGGATCGCCTGCCCAAGCCGGACCTGCGCGACGGAATCGAGCCGGATCGGCGTGCCTTCGCGCGTGGCGATGACGGTGCTGGCCAGCTCACCAATATTGCGGATACGCGCATCCGAACGCACCGCCAGCCCTTCGCCACCGCGATCGACCACGCCTGCGCCGACCCCGACATTGTTCGCTTCAAGCGCCTGTGCAAGATCGGTGAGGTTCATGCCGAGCGCGGCAAGGCGCTGCATGTCGGGGATCACCTGGAACTGCTTTACATATCCGCCGATGGAATCGACGCCTGCCAGACCTTCCGTGCTTCTGAGCAGCGGCGCGACGATCCAGTCCTGCACCGTGCGAAGATAGGTCGCCTTGTCGGCTTCGGTGACGAGCCGCTCGCCTTCGGGGGTTATGTAACTGCCGTCGGGCTGGATTCCGGGTTCGCCCGGCCTGTGCTTGTCCTCTTTGCGGTGTTCGAGGTGAACGGTCCACATATAGACTTCGCCCAGCCCCGTCGCGATCGGCCCCATCGTCGGCGTAGCCCCTTCGGGCAGGCTTTCTTCCGCGACGCGCAGCCGTTCAGCGACCTGCTGTCGGGCAAAGTAGATATCGGTCGAATCCGTGAAAACCGCCGTGACCTGTGCGAAGCCGTTGCGGCTCAGCGAGCGTGTGTATTCGAGGCCGGGAACGCCCGCGAGCGCGTTTTCGATCGGAAAGGCGATCTGTTTTTCGACCAGTTCGGGCGAAAGCGCGGGTGCGGTGATGTTTACCTGCACCTGGTTGTTGGTGATGTCGGGAACGGCATCGATTGGCAGGCGCGACAGCGCCCAGCCACCGATGACCATGGCGATCAGCGTCATGAGCAGCACGAACCAGCGTCGCTCGACGGACAGGGTGACGATTTTGTCGATCATGGTTTAGTGCCCATGCTCCGCTTCGCCTTTTCCAAGCTCAGCCTTGAGTGTGAAGCTGTTCGGCCCGGCAAGCTGTTCGTTGCCAGTGAGGCCCGAGGTGACGACCACATTGTCGCCGCTGGGATTGCCGAGGGTGACGGGGACGGCCTTGAAGCCATGATCGGTGCGGATGAACACCGTCGGCCGCCCTTCGACCGTCTGGATCGCGCTTTGCGGGACCAGCACCGACCCCGCGCCGCCGCCGGGCAACTGGATCGAGGCCGTTACCGGCTCGCCCACGCGCCATTGGCCTGAACGATTGTCGATCACCGCAATCACCGTGGCGAGACGCGTCGTCTCGTCGAGGATCGGCGACACAAAATCGACCCGCGCGGCCGAGCGGCGGTCGCTCGCGACAATCTCGATTTCCGAACCGGGCCGCACCTTGCCCGCGTCCGAGGGCGAAAGGGCGAGTGTCACCGCGACGCGCGAAAGGTTCGCCACGCGGAACAGTTCGGCATCCGCCGTGACCGTCTGCCCCAGCGTCACGCTACGACCAATCACTTGACCGGCAAGCGGCGAGGTAATCGCCACCCGGTTGAGAGCACCGCCCCCGCCGCCCGCCGCGGCGCGCTGCTGTTGGGCAAGCCGCAGTGCAATGCGCGCTTCAGTTGCCGCCGTTCGCGCCGCGATTAGGTCCTGTTCCGGCGAGACCCGCTGATCGAACAATCTCTGTTCGCGGCGCAGATTGGATTCTGCGAGCGCCAGACGGGCTCGTGCCGCTTCGATTTCGGCGTTGAGCGTCGCGGCCTCGCGGCTTTCGATGATCGCCAGCGTCTGTCCGCGCCCGACCGATTGACCGAGATTGCGGGTGAGCGAGACGACACGCCCGCCAATCGCGGCCGAAACCACCTGCATCCCTTGCGGGTCGCCCTCGATCGTCCCGGGGAGCGTCAGCGCACCGCCACCGCTGCGAAGGACGCGCACCAGCTCGATCCCGGCAGTCTTGATCTGCTGGGTCGTCAGGTCGATTTCGCCTTCTTCGTCGGCGTGCCCGGCTTCCTCGCCGGCTTCGGCATTCTTTTCTTCCTGCGCGGGATCGCCGCCGCCGGAGCATCCCGCCAGCAGCAATGCGGCGAGAGTGAGCGGCAAGACCGCTTTGATGGAGCGTTTCATGGTCAATTCCCCTGAAGGTCGGGCGCGCGAACGGTCAGCCGTTCAAGCTGCGCCTGTGCGCTATGATAGTTGAGCAGCGCGTCGATCGCGGCGAGCCGCGTTTCGGCGAGGGTCCGTTCGGCATCGAGCAATTCGAGTTGCCCGAATTTTCCCTCACGATAGCCGATGCGGGCGATACGCGCGGCTTCCTCCGCCGCCTGCAGCGCAGGGCCACTTGCCGTCGCGGCAGTCGTCGCCGCGTTCGCGGCTTCGGCCTGTGCGCGGGCAATGGCCCGATCGACCTCAATCGCGGTGACACGCTGCTGTGCTTCCGCGCGCAGCCGTTCGGAGGACGCCTGAGCATTCGCTGCCCGGCCATCGTTGAACAGGGGCAAAGGAATTGAAATGCTGAACAGTGCCGCCGTATCGCCGGTTTCACGCAGATAGCGCGCACCAGCGCCTACTGTCAGATCGGGAACCCGCTGCGCCCGCGCGAGCCGCACTCCGGCATCGGCAATCGCCAGATCGGCTTCGGCGGCCGCCATTGCCAAGGTGCCCGCGCTCTCGATTGCCTGCATCGGACCATAAGCTGCGCGCACATTGGCGAACCATTCCGTATCGAGATTGCCCGCGACGGGCTGGCCGATGATACTGGACAGCGTATAGCGGGTCACTTCGACAAGGCGCTGTGTCCGCTCGACTTCGGCATCCGCGTTGATCCGGGCGACATTGGCGCGCTCTGCCTCGAGCGGCGAAGCGCGCCCCGCCTGAACGCGGACCTGCGCTGCGTGCAGACCTTCCGCCGCGATGCGGGCCTGGTCACGCACCGTGGTCAGCCTTTGCTGCGCCGCTGCCGCTTCGGCATAGGCCTGGATCACCGACAGCCGCAAATCGGCTTGCGTGATCGCCGCCTGGATCAGTGTGCGTTGCGAACGTGCATCGGCCACTCCGATCCGTGCGGAGCGTTTGCCGCCCAACTCGATCGGCAAAGCGAGCGATGTCGTCGCTTCAAGGCTTTCCACTCCCCGATACATGCCGCTTCCAGCGACATTCTCGACCTCGAACGTGACGCTGGGGTTGGGCCGCAATCCCGCAACGGTGCGGGCAGCGGCGGCGTTCTGGATTTCGGCTTCAGCCGCATCCAGCGATGGCGATGTCGCACCGGCCAGTTGCAGCGCGCGATCGAGTGACAAGGTCTGGCCTGCCTCGGCAGGCGGCGAGCTTTGCGCCTGCGCCATGGTGGCGCAGGACGCCGCAGCCAAGAGGGCCGCGAGTAAACGGTGCATGGTGAACAATCCTGAACAAAGATGCGCAAAGTCCGCTGCCCTGCACAATCAGGGCGCGGGGTTCGTTACATCTCGCTCAGACGATAGGAGGGCGCAGTGCCGGACCGGAGTGGCGGGGCAGAAGCATCGCGACCTGCAAGACAGGATAAGAACGCAGCGGGAACATAAAAAAC
>MKUB01000041.1:22896-23501 GCA_001898545.1 Sphingomonadales bacterium 63-6
ACGCCGGGAATCTCTTGCGCGTGCACGGTCGTCGTCGCAACCAGCGAGACGGCCAGCAGCCAGACAATCAAGATCCCCTTGCGGAACATCGTGCGGCAATAGTGCAGATCAGTCGCCATGTCACTGTCGTTCATCCGCCGTTCCCGCGATCTCGGTTTCACGCTCGATCAGGTGCGAAAGGTCCTGAAGCTAGCCGACGACCGCGATGCGCCTTGCGTGGAAGTCGACAACATCACTGCCGCTCAAGATGTGAAGCAGGATCGTGGGATGGTGCACCCGACAGGATTCGAACCTGTGGCCCCCAGATTAGGAATCTGGTGCTCTATCCTGCTGAGCTACGGGTGCACGCATCCGAGCCTTTAAGCGGCCTTCGCGGCGCTGGCAATCAGTTGAGTTCGTCCGGTGGGGCAATCGGAAAAAGAAGCGGGGCGACTGCGATGCCTTCCTCCAGCAATTCCTTGGTCTGGGCTGCGCTGGCCTTGCCATGCACCACTTCCACATCGCGTTCGCCATAATGCATCGCGCGCGAAACCTCGGCAAAATCCTCCCCCACCCATTTGGATTGTTTGAGGGCTTCTGCCTGAATCTCGACCAGTTTTTGGAAG
>MKUB01000042.1:0-4432 GCA_001898545.1 Sphingomonadales bacterium 63-6
CCCGCCGCCTTCACAATCTCGGCCCAGGCGGCTTCATCGATTGCCTCGATCCCCAGTTCGGCCGCCTTTTTCAGCTTCGATCCCGCACCCGGACCATAGACCAGAAGGTCCGTCTTGGCGCTCACCGATCCGGCAGCGCGTGCGCCCAGACGCTCGGCCTGCGCCTTGGCCTCGTCACGGCTCATGGTTTCCAGCTTGCCGGTAAATACCACCGTCTTGCCAGACACTGCGGAATCCTTCGTTTCCACCACATAATCGGGCGGTGAAAGCTCGCTCAGCAGATCGTCCCACACGTCGCGATTGTGCGGTTCGTGGAAGAACTCGCCCAGCGCTTCCACCACCACGGGGCCTACCCCGTCGATGGAAAGCAATTCGGCCTTTGCGTCCTCGTCACCGGCATAGGCCTTTTCCGCCGCCTCCCGCAGGGCGGGAAGCGTGACGAAACGCTTTAGCAGGTCCCGCGCCGTCACCGCGCCGACATGGCGGATGCCGAGGCCGAACAGCAGGCGCGCGGCATCGGGCGAGCGGCGATTTTCCACCGCAGCCAACAGATTGTCCACAGACTTGTCCTGCCAGCCTTCGCGCCCGACAATCTCGCTGCGGCGCTTGCGTAGGCGGAAGATATCCGCCGGGCTTTCCAGCCAGCCAAGCGCGAAGAATTCATCGATCGTCTTCTCGCCCAGCCCGTCGATATCCAGCGCGGCGCGGCTGACGAAGTGCTTGAGGCGTTCGGTGCGCTGGGCCGGGCAGATCAGGCCGCCCGTGCAGCGCACATCCACTTCGCCTTCTTCCGCCAGGGCCTCGCTGCCGCATTCCGGGCAGTGATCGGGGAAATGATAGGGCTCGCGCGGTTCGTCGCGAGTGAGGTTTTCCACAACCTGCGGGATCACATCCCCTGCCCGCTGGATCACCACCCGGTCGCCCGGCCGTACACCCAGCCGCGCGATCTCGTCCCGATTGTGGAGCGTGACGTTGGAGACGACGACCCCGCCCACTGTAACGGGAGTGAGCCGCCCAACCGGCGTCAGCTTGCCGGTACGGCCGACCTGAATGTCTATGGCTTCCAGTGTGGTCTGGGCCTGCTCGGCGGGAAACTTGCGCGCAATTGCCCAGCGCGGCGCCTTGGCCACGAAGCCCAGCCGTTGCTGCAGATCCAGCCGATTGACCTTATAGACCACGCCATCGATGTCATAGGGCAGTTCCGCCCGCTCGGCCTCGATCCGGCGATAATGCTGCAGCAATTCGGCCATGTCGCTGTGCCGTCCCAGCAAGGGGGAGACCGGCAGCCCCCATGCGGCGATCTGCTGCATCACTTGCCACTGCGTATCGCCCGGAACCTCGCTCGCATCGCCCCAGCCCCAGGCGAGGAAGCGCAAGGGACGCTTTGCAGTGACGCTGGCGTCCTTCTGCCGCAGCGAGCCAGCCGCAGCATTGCGCGGATTGGCGAAAATCTTCCCGCCAGCCTCCTCCTGCGCGGCATTGAGCGCGGCGAAGGCCTGCTTTTCCATATAGACCTCGCCGCGTATCTCGAACACGGCGGGCGCGGTGCCGTGAAGCACCTCTGGGATGTCTGCAATGTGGCGGACATTGGCGGTAACATCCTCCCCCACCTCGCCGTCGCCGCGCGTGGCGGCGCGCACGAGGCGGCCTTCCTCGTAGCGCAGCGAGCAGGAAAGCCCGTCGATCTTGTCTTCCGCCGTCAGTTCCAGCTGCTCATCGGCAGGGAAATTGAGGAAGCGGCGGACGCGGGCGACGAATTCCTCCAATTCCTCATTGGAAAAGGCATTGTCGAGGCTGAACAGGCGCACTTCATGCCGCACCTTTGCCAGCGGCGAAGATGCCACTGCCGAACCGACCAGACGCGATGGGCTGTCCGACCGGATAAGGTGAGGAAATGCCGCCTCAAGCTCATTGTTGCGGCGGATCAGCGCATCGAACTCCGCGTCCGAAATCTCGGGCGAATCCTCTGCGTGATACAGCCGGTTATGATGCGCAATTGCCTTGGCCAGCCGCATCAATTCGTTGGCGGCCTCGGCTTCGGTGAGGTCAGCACTCACTGCTCCCCCTCCTCTTTAGAGGAGGGGGTCGGGGGGTGGTGCTTCGACGCAGAGGGCCAACGATCCGGCTGCATTTCAAGCGCCTCGGTCAAAGCCAGCAACACCCCTTCCATGTTCCGCATCACATCCTCATTCGTGAATCGAACGGTTCTGTAACCGAACCTTGCGGCCATGTCCCCATCGCGCGCGAGATCCCGCGCGCGGTCATGCGTGTCGCCGTCCAGTTCCACGATCAAACCCTTTGCTGGACAAAAGAAATCCGCAATCCTTCTACCGATAGGGGCCTGCCGACGGAATTTATAACCTTTGAGATGACTGGCGCGCAGTTTCTGCCACAGGCGCCGTTCCGGCTCGGTAGAGTTGTGACGCATGTGAGCGGCGCGTTGGAGCATGCTCTTGCGCGAGGTTCCACCACCCCCACCCCCCTCTTCTGAAGAGGAGGGGGCTTTGCCCGATCTCCCTCGTTTCTCCTCAGGTGATGGATGATGCCAATCCGGGCACACTCACACCCCCTCCAGCAACCGATCCGCCTGGGCTCTCGCTTCACTGGTGATTTCCGCGCCCGACAGCATGCGGGCGATTTCCTCCTGACGGCCGGCGGCATCGAGCAGAACCACGCCCGTGCGTGTCACTGTGCCTTCGGAGGATTTGGCGATCTTGTAATGCATGCCTCCGCGCGCGGCGACTTGCGGGCTGTGGGTTACGGCCAGCAATTGCCCCCCGGCACTCCCATTCGCCAGCCGGGCAAGGCGCTCGCCGATTGCGCTGGCCACCGCGCCGCCCACGCCCCGGTCGATCTCGTCGAAGATCACGGTCGCCGCCCCGCCTTGCTCCGCCAATGCGACCTTGAGCGCGAGGATGAAGCGCGACAATTCGCCACCCGAGGCGATCTTGGCGAGCGGCGCGAAATCCGCGCCCGGATTGGTGGAGATGAGGAATTCCACATTATCCATGCCCGACGGGCCCCAGCGGTCTTCCGGCAGAGCCGTCACCGCCGTGCGGAACTTCGCAGCATCCAGCTTGAGCGGAGCGAGTTCCCGCGCCACTGCCTCGTCCAGCTGCACAGCGGCGGATGCGCGCAAATCATGCAAGGCCGCAGCGCGCTGGCGATATACCGCAGCAGCTTCGCGCGCAGCGGCTTCCAGCCCCGCAAGCGCCTCGTCCCCCGCCTCGATCGCGTCGAGCGCGGCCCGGAAGGAGCGCATCTTTTCAGGCAGGTCGTCCACATCGCAGCGGTGTTTGCGGGCAAGGCCGCGCAGATCGAACAGGCGTGTTTCGATTCGATCCAGCTCTGCAGGGTCGAATACCAGCGCCTCTGCGGCCGCCTCGATCTTCTCCTCTGCCTCCCCAGCCTCGATCACCGCACGGTCCAGCGCGGCCAGCGCCTCGGCCAGCAGGGGATGTTCCTGCGCGATCCGGTCCAGCCGCCGCGCGGCGGAGCGCAGGGAGGCAAGCGCACTGTCCGAACCGTCCCATACATGGCGCAGCTCTTCCAGATCGCCGGCCAGCTTCTCACCCTTCTGCATGGTGCTGCGCGCTTCGGCCAAGCGTTCTTCCTCGCCCGCTTCGGGCTGCAGCGCGGCCAGTTCCTCCAGATGGGCGAGCAGCAGATCCTGCTCGGCGCGGGCCTGCTCGATGGTTTCCTTCGCTTCGGCCAGCTTTTCTTCCGCAGCGCGCCAGTGGTGCCAGGCATCCGCCACGCCGGCAGCATCCGCACGAGCGAACCGGTCCAGCAAAGTGCGGTGGCCGCGCGGATTCACCAGCCCTCGATCATCGTGCTGGCCGTGGATTTCCACCAGAGCGGGTGCGATTTCGCGCAGCAGGGCCACGCCCACGGGCTGATCGTTGATATGCGCCCGCGACCCGCCATCAGCCTTCAGGCTGCGCCGCAGAATCAGCGGTTCGCCCGGCTCCACCTGAACTTCCGCTTCGGCAAGGGCGCTGGCGATGGCGGCGGGAAGCTCGCCGAACTCGAACGTGGCGACCACGCTGGCGCTATCCTCCCCCGCGCGGACAAGCGAGGATTCGGCGCGGTTGCCCAGCACCAGCCCAAGCGCATCAAGCAGGATCGACTTGCCCGCCCCCGTCTCGCCCGTAAGCACACCAAGGCCGGGGCCGAAGGCAAGCTCCAGCCCCTCTATCAGGACGATATTGCGTATGTTGAGCGCGGTGAGCATGGTTCGCCTTACGTTCTAGCGAAAGGAGAAGCCCGCGTCACCGCTTTCAAGGGGATTTACAAACAGCTGGGGAATGCGCCGATCAGTTGCTCGCAATGTCCTGCGTAGTCCACGGGGCATTTCGGTCCATCAGGCGGAAGGCGCGGTCATACCATTTAGAGCCTGGGTAACTCGCCCCGAGCACCGCGGAATAACGTT
>MKUB01000042.1:4458-26854 GCA_001898545.1 Sphingomonadales bacterium 63-6
AGGCGGGCATCGGCGGCATATTCCGTGCGCGGAAAGCGGCGATTCACTTCCTCAAGCGCGGTTTGCGCCTGACGAGTGATGCCCTGATCGCGCTGCACATCGCTGATCTGCTCGTAATAGCAAAGGGCGATGAGGTAATAGGCGTAGGGCGCATCCTTGTTGCCGGGGTGAATCGACAGGAAGCGCTGCGCTGACTGGATCGACTGGTTATATTCGCGCCCGACATAATAGCTGAATGCACTCATCAGCTGGGCACGGCGGGCCCAGGGCGAATAGGGATGCTGGCGCTCCACCTCGTCAAACAAGGCAGCTGCAATCTTAACGTCGCCCCGGTCGAGCCGGGAACGCGCCGCGCTGTAAAGCGTCTCCACATCGCGCGCGACATAGGCAGTATCCTTCTGCCCACCCCCCTTGGCACAGCCGCCGGTAAGCGCGATGGCAATGGCGGCACCGGCCAGAATGAGCGGCCGGGCGGTGAGGCGAACAGGGCGTCGGTTCAACTGCATGGGCTCGCCTATAACCAGCGCCCGGCTGAACGCCAAGTGAAGTATAAGCCCTTCATGCCAGTTGTGGCCCTCACTCCCAGAAAGCCACGCTGCGGCATTCGATACTTTCGCGGATATTCGCATCCGCAAAGCTCGAATCCCGGAAGGCGGTGTGCGGGCTGCGCCAGGTCACGGAATGGTCGCTGTCGTAGAATTTGAAGAACAGCACATCGTCGGCCTGCATGTTGGAGAAATACCACCAGCGCATGTCGGGATTGTGGGAGAAAATGCTGGCCGCCATCATCCCTTCCTCGCCGGGAACAGGCTTCACCGCCTCCTCCTCGCTCGGGAAATCATCCACGATGAACAGGGTGTTGGACTTTTCCTCGCCGCCGAAGCTAGTGCGCCCATCGCATACTGCCAGCGGTACATCCTGCGGCGGAGGCGAGAATGTGCGCCAATAGGAACTGATCAGGAAACGCTTGAAACCTGGTCCGTCCGGGCATTTCTGAGCATAAGTCATTTCCGCCATGCGCCGCGCGGTCGCCTCGTTCAGATCGACATGCGCCTCACCCGCCGGGGGCTGGATGCCGCCATTATGGGAATAGCCTTCCACCTTCTCCTGCGCGCGCTGCGAAAGATCGGCAGAAGTGCGGATCATCCATCCGCGCGCGAAGACCTTGCTGGCCCCCGTCAGCTGCCGGATATGTTCTTCCACTTCGCGCTCATAGAGCGCATCGACTTGCGCCCGATCGTGAAAGTCCTGCACGGCGCTGGGATTCTTGCCCAGCATGAAGCCGTGGACATCCAGCGTGAAGTGATCGCGGATCGGCATTCCGTCCCGCAGGGTCACCTCATGGTCGGAATAAGTCCCGGTATTCATTTCCTTGCCGCTGCTGACATAGCGGCGCGTCACGAAATCGCCCGGATCGACAAACCGGATCAGCGCGCGGGTCTGCCGGGCACTGTCTTCATCGATTTCCGCGCGGACGGGCGTGTCTGCCATGCTTGCCATATTTCATCTCTCTCCCACGCGGGCCGCTTGGCAGCCCTGTCGTTTATTCATTTGCATAAGTCGCCGATCTGTCCAATCTGCGCAAGGGTATAGACGGCACCCAGAGTGCCGCTGGAGAGGGACATGCAGGGCGATACCAGAACCAGGCTGCTGGAGGCGGCCGAACGTGTGTTGATCGAGGAAGGCGTGCTGGCGCTCACCATGCGCCGCGTGGGCGATGTGTCCGGCCTCAATCCCACGCTGATAACCTATCATTTCGGCACGGTGGCGATGCTGCTGGCCAATCTGCGCGATCACAATATGGGCCCGATGCTGGAAGCATGGGCCTGTCTGGAGGATCCGATCCCGGCAGGGGAGGACCCAATCGATACGCTCCTGGCCCGCTGGCTCACGCCGCTGCTCGCCCCCGCCTGCTTCACGCCATCGGGCCGCGCGCTGGTGGTGCTGGACGAGATTGCCGCCCATGGTGAAGGGGAAACCGCCGCGCAACTGGTCGATACGATGAGCGCGGTGGCTGACCGTTTCGCCAATCTGCTCATGCCATATCTGCCCGAACTGGGCCGGATGGAACTGCGCTGGCGCCTGCGCTTTCTTGCCGGTGCCGCGCTGGGCCCGCCGCCTCGCACACGCCTCGGCCCCGATGAACACGACCCCGGCATGGGTGCGGATGCGCTCGCCGCGCTGATCCGCTTTTCCCGCGCCGCGCTGACTGGCGCGAGCATAGCCGCCCCTGCCATCCGAAGAGGACAAGAATGACCGCCCTACCGCCCACCAATGACGATAGCGCAATCTGGGATATCTGGCTGGCTCAGTTTCGCCTGCCCATCGTCAACACCGCGATTGAAGTCGGCACGTTCAAGGCCCTGTCGGACGAGCCCCTGACAACGCAGGAACTGTCGGCAAAACTAGGCGTGGATGCCCGCGCTCTGGCGATGCATCTGGCAGCCCTGTGCCCGATGGGTTTCGTGGAAAAGCGGCTGGGCAAATGGCGCGCCACTCACCTCGCCCGTACCTGGCTTCATCCCGAAGCGACGGGGTTCTGGGGGGCTTTCCTCAGCCAGATTGACCGGAACGAGCATCTGCGCGGACGGCTGATGGAATCGCTGCGCACCGGCAAAAGGCCGGAACAGGGCACGGACCAGCGCCCCGCCGGGTGGGAAAACGGCACCATGCCGCAGGAAGTGGCCGCCAATATCGCAGCCTTCATGCAGGCCCATAGCCAGGCACCGGCGCTCGGTGCGGCGCGGATGCCGGTTTTTGGCGAGCTTTCCCATTTGATGGATATCGGCTGTGGATCGGGCGTCTATGGTATTGAAATCGCAAAGGCGAACCCCGGGCTGAAAGTCACCCTGATGGACCTCAAAGAGGTTGCGTTCGAGGCGTCGAAATATGTGGAGGCTGCCAATTTGGGCAGCCGTGTTTCCACGACGGCCGTCAACATGTTCGAACAGGAATGGCCGCGCGGCGCGGACGGGCATTTCTTCTCCAACGTGTTCCACGATTGGACGGAGGAAACCAACCTGACGCTGGCCCGCAAGAGCTTTGCGGCCCTGCCCTCCGGCGGGCGGATATTCCTCAACGAAATCCTGATGGATGACGATTATACCGGCCCCTATCAGGCCGCCGCCTTCAGCTTGCTGATGCTGATCGGCACGCTGGGCAAGCAATATAGCCTGGCCGAATTGCGCGACGTTCTGGAAGCGGCGGGCTTCGTGGATGTGGAGGCCCAGCGCACCGGTGGCGGATATTACTCGCTGGTCAGCGCACGTAAGCCCTAGGGAAAACCCGGTCCGGATATCGAGGAGAGCACCACCATGCGCCCTTCCCGATATCCGACCACCGAGGCCTATTCCTCGCCCATGCGCAAGGCGGCGATGAAGGCTTCCTGCGGGATGGACACGTTGCCATATTCCCGCATCTTGGCTTTGCCCTTCTTCTGCTTTTCCAGCAGCTTCTTCTTGCGGGTGATGTCGCCACCATAGCACTTGGCGGTCACGTCCTTGCGCATGGCGCTGATCGTTTCGCGGGCGATCACCTTGCCGCCGATGGCCGCCTGAATCGGAATCTTGAACAGGTGGCGCGGGATCAGATCCTTCAGGCGCTCGCACATGTGGCGGCCGCGTTCTTCCGCCACGGAGCGGTGGACGATCATGCTCAGCGCGTCCACCGGATCGCCATTGACCATGATGCCCATCTTCACGAGGTCACCCTCGCGCATGCCGATCTGTTCGTAATCGAAGCTGGCATAACCGCGGCTGATGGACTTCAACCGGTCGTAGAAATCGAACACCACTTCGTTGAGCGGCAGTTCGTAGCTCACCTGCGCACGGCCGCCCACATAAGTGAGGTCGGTCTGGATGCCCCGGCGATCCTGGCAGAGCTTGAGGATCGAGCCGAGATATTCGTCCGGCGTGTAGATCGTGGCCTTGATCCACGGTTCCTCGATCGTTTCGATCCGGCTTGGATCGGGATAGTCGGCCGGGTTGTGAAGATAGATTTCCTGCGCATCCTCCGTCTTGGAGGCGCGCAGCAGAATACGATAAACCACTGAAGGCGCAGTGGTGATCAGATCGAGATCGTACTCGCGCGTCAGCCGCTCCTGAATGATTTCCAGATGCAGCAAGCCCAGGAAGCCGCAGCGGAAGCCGAAGCCCAAAGCGGCGGAGCTTTCCATCTCGAAGCTGAAACTGGCATCGTTCAGGCGCAGCTTGCCGATGCTTTCGCGCAGCTTCTCGAAATCGGCGGCATCCACGGGGAAAAGGCCGCAGAACACCACCGGCTGCACTTCCTTGTAGCCCGCCAAGGCCTCGGTCGCGCCGCCCTTCACGGTGGTGATCGTGTCACCGACCTTGGCCTGCTCGACTTCCTTGATCTGCGCGGTGATGAAGCCGATCTCGCCGGGGCCGAGTTCCGGCAGTTCGATGCGCTTGGGCGTGAAGCAGCCCACGCGGTCGATCAGATGCTGGGTTCCACCCTGCATGAACTTGACCTGGAGGCCCTTCTTGATGGCCCCGTCGATCACGCGAACCAGAATGACCACGCCCAGATAGGGATCGTACCAGCTATCCACCAGCATGGCCTTGAGCGGCGCATCGCGGTCACCCTTGGGCGCCGGGATTTTCTGGACCACGGCTTCGAGCACTTCGGCGATGCCGATACCGCTCTTCGCGCTGGCCAGCACGGCTTCGGATGCGTCGATGCCGATGATGTCCTCGATCTCGGCGCGGACCTTCTCCGGCTCGGCGGCGGGCAGGTCGATTTTGTTGATGACAGGCACGATTTCGTGATCGTGTTCGATGGACTGATAGACATTGGCGAGCGTCTGCGCTTCCACGCCCTGCGCCGCGTCCACCACCAGCAGCGCGCCTTCGCAGGCGGCAAGGCTGCGGCTCACCTCATAGGCGAAGTCCACATGGCCAGGCGTGTCCATGAGGTTCAACTCATAGGTCACGCCATCCTTGGCCGTATAGCTAAGCCGCACGGTCTGAGCCTTGATCGTGATCCCACGCTCGCGCTCAATGTCCATATTATCAAGGACTTGCTCGCTCATTTCACGTTCGGTCAGCCCGCCGGTGAACTGAATCAGCCGGTCAGCCAGGGTGCTTTTCCCATGGTCGATATGCGCGATAATCGAAAAATTGCGGATCTGCGAAAGCTCGGTCATTCCGCGCCCTTAGCCGGACTGCGACGCCCTGTCAGCAGGCGGAATGCGTCAATATTCCAGCTTGGCCTTGAGGTTCTTCGTGCCGAAGCGGGGAACCGACAGCATCATCGGATTATCCGCCTTTTCCGCCAGCGGGAAATGGCCCGGCGGCAATTGCGCCAGCGGCAGGCCGCCCGCCGCCAGCAGATAGGGCGAAACGCGGTTTCGGGTACACAGGCCCCCAGCCCCATCATTGACCAAAGGCGTCTCGAAAGTCAGGCCCTGCTGATCCTGATGGCTGCGCACCACCTTGGCCACCGCGAGCTGCCCTTCCCCGAAATCAACCACGAATTCGGTGCCGACCGGGACATCCAGCAACCCTTCGATCATGGCGCCCGTGCGCGAAAGATCGCGCAGCACCACGTCGTAATAATGATCTTCGTGGATGATATGGATGCGGCGATAGAGCTTGCGGCGTTCGGAACGCTGCTTCTCCGGGCCGGTGGGCGTCATTTCCCACTCATGCCCTGCCAGCAGTTCCTCCACTTCCTCCAGTGCCATGGGGCGCGAATAGACGAAGCCCTGGACGTTCTTCACACCGTGCTGCTGCACGAGGCGGAATTCTTCCATCGCTTCCACACCTTCGGCCACCGTCTCGATCCCCAGCGCATCGGCCAGGGCAACGATCGCGCCGATCAACTCGCCATTGCGGCTCCCTTCGTCAAAGGCGCCGCGCAGGAAGCTTGGATCGATCTTGATCGTCTCGAACGGCGCCCGCTTGAGATAGCCGAGCGAGGAGGCGCCCGTGCCGAAATCGTCCAGCGCCAGCCGCACCCCCATGCGCCGCAGGGCCTTCAGTTCCCGCTCGCTGACATCGCCTTCGCCGAAATGCGCGCTTTCCTTCAATTCGCATTCGAGCCTGTCTGCCGGCAGACCGGCCATCGACAGCGCATTGGCTACCATGCGGGACAGGCCCTGCGTGATGATCTGCTGTTCAGAGATATTGACGCAGACGCGCACGTCATCCGGCCAGGGGGCGGCATCGGCACAGGCCTTGCGCAACACCCATTCGCCTATCGAGACGATGAGATTGCTGTCCTCCGCAATGGGGATGAAAATCTCTGGTGAAATCTTGCCGCGTTCGGGATGATACCAGCGCAGCAGAGCCTCCATCGCCACGATGCGATTGGTGCCGATGGCCACGATGGGTTGATATTCAAGCGAGAGCTGCCCGCGCTCCAGCGCCTCGCGCAGATCGCGTTCCAGTTCGCGCCGTAGATGAGAATCGTTCTGCAATTCCCTGGAAAAGAAGCGAAATTGCCCGCGCCCGCCATTCTTGGCCGCATAGAGCGCCACATCCGCGCTATGCACCACTTCCTCCCGTGTCACGCCATCATAAGGCGCGATGGCAATGCCTACCGAAGCCCCGATAGTGCAGCGCCCTTCCGGCAGGGAGAAAGGCTGGCTGAGCATGGCGATGACCTTGGTGGCGAGTTCGCCAAGCTGGCCGCGATCATCCATGTCGGGGATCAGCACCTGAAATTCGTCGCCCCCAAGGCGTCCGATTTCACAAGTGGTGTCGAATACGCGTTTGATCCGCTGCGCCACTTCCTTCAGCAATTCGTCGCCCGCCTTGTGGCCCAGCGTATCGTTGACCTGTTTGAAGCGGTCGAGATCGAGCAGCATCACCGCACAGGTGCGCTTGGCGGCGCGAAACGCGGTGAGCATGGCGTCCATCTTGCGCTGCATCCGGGGGCGGTTGGACAGGCCGGTAAGGGAATCGAACTGGGCCAGCCGCTCGGTCTCGTTTTCCGCACGGCGGCTTTCGGTAATGTCCCCGCCATGGCCGCGATAGCCCTGGAAATTGCCCTCGGCGTCGAATTTAGGGCGGCCGCTGAGCTGCCAGTAATGGTCCTTGCCGTCGATATCGGCCCGCACGGTCAACCCGGTGAAGGTCTTCCGGCCGCCAAACATCAGCGAAAGGCTGCGCGGCGATGCCCCGTCGCCGGTCTGTTCGGAAACGAACAGCGATAGGAACGGCGTGGCGGCCAGCATGTCGGGCGACTTGCCGAACAACTCGGCCATAGGCTGGGAAAGATAAAGGATGGCACCCTGCCCGTCAGTCTCCCAGAACCAGCCGCTGCCGCCCTGTTCATAATCGCTCATCAACTGCAGGCGACGCTCGATATCTTCTGCGGAACCGGGTCCGGCGAATGCGGGGCGCACGGGGGCGGAAAGCGGCGCCTCCGCTTCATCGGCGGCGTTGCGTACGTTCCGCCAGCCTTTCAAGATGCCCCTGCTCAACTGGATCTGTCCGTCAGTATGTTCCTCGCAGCCACTGCCGGCTGCGGTAGACGATCCTAAACATACAGGGTTTAGAAATCCCTAAGATCACCCTGCTGGGCAGCTTGGCGGAGCCTTACTCCACGTCGCTGCCAGCCAGTCCGCGGATGCTCCGCCGCTCCATCACGGCGCCGGCTTCCGCCACGATCCTGATGCGCCCGGCCCCGTCGCGCTGCAGGGGCGAGGCGAATTCCACGCCCATCCGGTCCCCATCGCACCAGCGCGAGACTGCCGCGATGGCGTGACGGTCCGACAGGCGCACCTGGAAGCTGGTTCCATCCGGCACGTTCCACAGCCCTTCAATCAGCGCCCCGGTGCTGGAGATGTTGCGGATGGTGCCGTTGTAGAGTTCTCCGTCGTGATCGAGCACGACCTTGCGCAGCATCGTCTGGCGCGGCACTCTGGCGGAACGGGGCCCGCGCGCCACGGCCGTCAGCCCTGTGCGCAGACGCTCCACAGCGGCAACGGCGGATAGCGGCAGGGAATAGATGAAGCCCTGCACATGGCTGCAGCCCTGCAGACGGATCAGGTCCAGCTCGTCCAGCGTCTCCACGCCTTCCGCCGTTGTTTCCATGCCCAGCGACTGGGCAAGGCTGGTGATCGAGGCGATGATCGCGCCATTGCGGCTGCCCGGCTGAGTGGCGCCACGCACGAAACTCTGATCGATCTTGATCTTGTCGAACGGCGCCTTCTTCAGATAGCCGAGCGAGGAATAGCCGGTGCCAAAATCGTCCAGCGCCAGCCGCACGCCGATCTTCTTCAGCGCAGCGAACATCGCATCGGTGCCATCGTCATCGTCAAGGAAGACGCTCTCGGTAATTTCCAGTTCCAGCCGCGATGGATGGACATTGGCCTCCACCAGCGCATTGGTGACGATGGCCGGAAGCTGCGGGTTGGAAAATTGCAGCGGCGAGACATTCACCGCCACCCGCACATCGGCGGGCCATTGGGAAAGGTCGCGGCAAGCCGTGCGCAGGGCCCATTCGCCCATCTGGCCGATCAGCCCGGCCTCCTCCGCAATCTCGATGAAGCGCGTGGGCGACATGGCCCCGCGTTGCGGGTGATCCCAGCGCATCAGCGCCTCGAACCCGGTTATCCGCTCCGTCGCCGTATCCACTACCGGTTGATAATAGAGCTCCAGCCCGCCCTGGGTGATCGCATCGCGCAGGTCCTGCTCCAGTTGGCGGCGCTCCTCCGCCCGTGTGTGCAGATCGTCGGCAAAGAAGTGATAGCGCCCGCGCCCGCCATCCTTGGCGGCATAGAGCGCAAGGTCGGCATTTCGGATCAGCGCCTCGCTCGTCAGGCCGTGATCGGGCGCGATGCAGATGCCCACCGATGCGCCGATCACCACGCGGTGCCCTTCGATCGAATAAGGCTGCGACAGCGAATTGATGATGTCCTGCGCCAGATAGGCCAGCCGGTCCCGCCCCAGCGTGCCGGGCACGATCACCTCGAATTCATCGCCGCCCAGCCGCCCGACAAGGCCCTTTTCGTCCACGGTGCGTTCCAGCCGCTGCGCCACCTGCTTGAGCAGGGCATCCCCCGCCGGATGGCCTAGCGTGTCATTCACCTGCTTGAAGCGGTCGAGATCGAGCAGCAGCACACTGCAGCAGCGATGCACAGCAAAGGGCGCACTGAGGATTTTCTCCAGCGATTGCGACATCTTGAAGCGGTTGGCCAGCCCGGTGAGGGAATCGTAATGGGCCAGGCGAGAGGCATTTTCCTGCGAGCGGCGGCGTTCGGTCAGATCGGTGCCAGACCCGCGATAGCCCACGAAATTGCCGAACTGGTCATAGATCGGCCTGCCGCTGACCGACCACCAGCGCTCTTCCCGGCAAGCGGCGCGCACCGGCACTTCCTGAAAAGAGGAACGGGCGGAAAGGTGGAAGTTCAGCGTCCGCTCTCCCTCCGCCCCGCCTGCTGCAAGGTCGAACAGGTCGGTGAAATTGCAGCCGGCCAGTTCTTCCACACCCTCATGGCCCAGCACGCGGGCCACCGTGGGCGAAACGTAAGTGAGGATACCGCGCCGGTCAGTTTCCCAGAACCAGCCGAGCCCGGCCTCCTCATAATCGTTCAATATGTCTTCGGCGCGATTTCGGACACGCTCCTGCTCCAGTTCCCGCTCTTTCCTCTTGCGCGCAAGCTGCATCTGGCGGCGGCTGGCCAGGATCGAAAAGGCGATGGCCCCCACCAGCAGGCTGACCGATGTAACGGACCCTTCCACCAGCGCCACGGCGGCCCAGCAGCCAATCTGGGCCGCGAACAGCCCGGCGGACTTGCTGCTCTGGATCACGGCCGCAATTGCGGTGGTGACGATCAATATGCCCAGCGCGATGGGCCAGGCGAGCGTGTGACTGACCGCCCAGATGCCGATTGCCAGCCCATAGGCCAGCATCGGCAGGCCGACCACCAGCACCATGCCCGCGATCCGCATCACCAGCCACCGGGAGCGCCGTTTTTCCAAACGCCGGGCAAAGGGAGAAGCCAGTGGCAGAACCGTAGCCACAATGGCGAGAAGCAGCGACAGCAGGGGCGGCACTGACCAGGAAGCGAAAGCCGCAAAGCCAATGGTCAGCACCATCAGGGGCGACATCGTCGGCCATGCCGGCGCGATCATGGATGGCGCGAAATCGGTGACGTCGGCCTGCCGCGCGCGGGAATTGCGCAGGGAATGCCGCGCGGCGATGGCCATCCGCTCCGCCACGGGATCGGCCCTCCCCCCGGCGGATGAGCCGTAGGACGGCTTCCCGGCAGAGGAGGACGCTTGCGGCGCGCGCGCGGCGGCCACCTGTTCGTCCTCTTTCAGGATGCTCTGCCTTCTGGATGCGCGACCCGCCATGCTCGCGCGTTGCCAAACCCCGTTTGAAAAAAAGTTAAGAACCGCGAAGGGATTCGGACCGGGCCAGAATGGGACGTTTTTCCTGCAAATTGCGAAGGATATCGCAAGCATCGCTTGTGTTGCGGATATTGCTGGATCATCCTGCCGCAAGGCGCTGAATCGCAAGGAGAGAGCGATGCGGCATGTTGCGATAATAGGTTCCGGCCCGGCCGGATATTACACTGCCGAAGCTTTGCAGAAGGCATTGGGCGAAGATGCGCGGATCGATGTGTTCGACCGGTTGCCCGTGCCCTACGGCCTTATCCGCACCGGAGTCGCGCCGGATCACCAGTCGATCAAAGGCGTATCGCGGCGTTACGAACAGACGGCACTGACCGAAAACGTCCGCTTCGTGGGCAATATCACGGTGGGCGAAGATGTGACCGTGCCGGAATTGCAGGGCCTTTACGATGCGGTGGTACTGGCCACCGGCGCCCCGGTGGACCGTCCGCTGGACCTGCCGGGAGAAGATCTGCCCAATGTCTTCGGCAGCGCGGCCTTCGTCGGCTGGTATAATGGCCACCCCCAATTCGCCGGGTTGGACCCCGATCTTTCCACCCGGACAGCGGTGGTAATCGGCATGGGCAATGTCGCGCTGGATGTGGCGCGCATCCTTTCCAAGTCCCGGCGAGAGTTCGAAGGGAGCGACATCGTCTCCCATGCGCTCGATATATTGCAGCAATCGCGCATCGAACGGATCGTGATCCTGGGCCGCCGGGGGCCGCATCAGATCATGATGACGCCTAAGGAGTTGGGCGAGTTGGCAGCGCTGGAACGCGCATCGCCCCGTGTCGATCCGGGCGATTTGCCCGATGCAGGCGAGGATGTGCTGCTAGAGCCGGGCCTGCGCAAATCGGTGACCCATCTGCGCAGTTTCGCCGCCATTCCCGAATCGATCCATGCGGAAAAACCCATCGAGATCGAATTCGATTTCTTCGCATCTCCCAAGTCGCTGATCGGCGATGGCCGGCTGGAAGCGATCGAAGTGGAACGCACCGAAGTGAAGGCCGGGCGTGCACAGGGCACCGGGGAAACCTATCGCATTCCCACAGGGCTGGTGGTCAGTTGCATCGGCTATCGCAGTTCACCGATTCCAGACGTCCCGTTCGACGAACGACAGGGCCGCTTCGCTAACGATGAAGGGCGCATTCTGCCGGGGCTCTATTGCGTCGGCTGGGCCCGGCGCGGCCCCTCGGGGACCATTGGCACAAACCGGCCCGACGGGTTCGATATTGCGGACAAGATCGCGCAGGATGCCGCATCCGGCGTACTTGGACCGCCCAGGAAACAGGGCCGCCCGGCCTTCGATGCCCTTGCTCGCGAACGCGCACTGAAGCTCGTCACCTTCCGCGACTGGAAGAAGATCGAGGAAGCGGAGGAACGCGCCGCCCGCGAAGGGGCCCCGCGTGAGAAATTCGTCGATATCAGCTCAATGATGAAGGCATTGGACTAAGAGGGGGGGACTAAGGGGCAGCAAGCCCCTGGCCTCCTCAACTCTCTGGCGTGTCTTCCGCAGCCGGCCCGCTCACGCTGTCGGCCCATGCCTGCAACGCCTGCCCGTGGGCTTGCCAGCGGGGCATGCAGGCTTGATTATAACGCTCATAAGTCGCCGGATCGGTATCGATCGCATTGAGCGCGGCAGTCAGCGCGTCACCGAAATTCTCTCCTGCCACGGCCTGATACCGCCCCAGGAAATAGTTGAACGCCATCGCGAAACTGTCGCCCTGTGTGTCGTCTTCGGCATAGCTGCCAGTGACGGACGCCCAGGCTGCGCATTCGATATCGTCCTGCGGCTTAGGCTTGGCAGGCGCATCGGCCGCCGCGCCGGGGGCCGTCAGCACGGCCAACACCGCCGCAGCGGCCAGAATAGGCAACTTCATCAGACGCGCATCGGCATAAGGACGTAAAGCGCCGGGCTCTTGTCATCCTGGCGGATCAGGGTCGGCGCGCCGGGATCGGCAAGGTGGAGTTCCACCGAATCGCCTTCGATCTGGTGCAGGATGTCCTTCAGATAATTGGCGTTGAAGCCGATTTCGAAGCCCTCCGCCGAATAGGCCGCAGGGACCTCTTCCGCCGCCGTGCCGTTATCGGGCGAAGTGACGGACAGGACCACGCGATCCTGCTCCAGCCCCATCTTGACCGCGCGGGTCTTTTCCGTGGCGATGGTGGCCACACGGTCCACGCCTTCGAAGAAGCTCTTGGGATCGAGCTTCAGCAGCTTGTCATTCCCCGTGGGGATGACGCGGCTGTAATCGGGGAAAGTGCCGTCGATCAGCTTGCTGGTCAGCACCACGCCGCCTTCACCGCCCAGAGTGAAGCGGATCTTGCTGGCGGAAAGATCGATCTCGACATTGCTGTCCAGCGCTTCGTCCAACAGCTTGCGCAATTCGCCCACGGCCTTTCGCGGCACGATCACGTCGGGCATGCCTTCCGCCCCTTCCGGGCGGGCCAGCGTATAGCGGGCAAGGCGATGGCCATCCGTGGCGGCAGCCTTCAGCAGCGGCTGCCCGTCATCCGAGACATGCAGGAAAATGCCGTTGAGATAATAGCGGGTTTCCTCGGTCGAGATGGCGAAGCGGGTCTTGTCGATCAGTTCGGCCAGCACGCGGGCGGGCAGTTCGAAGCTGGTCGGCAGATCGCCTTCAACAATCACGGGGAAATCGTCGCGCGGCAGCGTCGGCAGCTGGAAGCGGCTGCGCCCGGCCTTGACGGTGAGGCGATTATCCGCAGCTTCGAGCCCTACCTGGCTGCCTTCCGGCAGCTTGCGGGCGATGTCGAACAGCAGATGCGCCGAAACGGTGAGCGCACCCGGCGTTTCAACCGAAACGGCGGCCATGCTCTCCACCACCTGGAGATCAAGGTCAGTCGCCATGATCCGCACCGCGCCATCGGCGGATGCGTCAATCAGGACATTCGACAGGATCGGGATCGTGTTGCGCCGTTCCACCACCGACTGGACATGGGACAGGCAGCGCAGCAGCGTCGCACGTTCGATGGTTGCCTTCATCGTTCTATTTCGGTCCCCCTGGGGCGCACGGGCTGAATCGCCCGGGAGCGCGGGTTGCATGGGATACAAGCCTTAACGCGACAGCCGTTCACCGCAAGTTCGGCTTACCCGCAAGGGGGAGAATCTGGGGATAAACCGCAGACTTATGACAGAACCGTTCAGTCAAACGAGCCTGCAAGCGTGTAATAGGCGCCCGTGGCAGCGGCATAGGCACCCACCTTCACCCAGATCGATTCATCGACGGAATCCAGCTTGAATCCGTCCTTCTCCAGCCGCTCCATCAACTTTACCGCAGATTCGTCAGAAAATTCCTCGCCCAGGACATTGGTGCGCCCTTCCCCCACATCCAGGGCTTCTTCCACAGAGGATGGGGCAATGCCCACCTCTTCCAGATCCAACGCCAGCCGCGCCATCACTATGCCCGTCAGGGCGAGGTTCAGGTAATCTTCCTCCCGCTCGTCAGGGATATCGTGAACATTGCGGCACGCATCGGCCAGCGCCTTTACTCTCCGGCCGATGCTTTCCTGCTCTTCCTCCGTCGTTTCCCTGATCGACATGGCATCCGCCAACTCGCGAGCGAAGACGGCCGGCGCGATCATGATGGGGCACTGCGCGGCCTCCTGCGCGCTGGCCTGCGCCGGAACGGCGGTAAGCAGGCCAAAGGCGGCGGCGGAAATCAGCAGCAGGCGCATGGGCAAGCCTTTCAGCGGGAGAGATCGTAACGGGCCGGAAGGGATGGAATCAGGACATCATCGCCATGCCGCCATTCACATGCAGCGTCTGGCCGGTGACATAGCCTGCTTCCTTCGAGGCGAGATAGGCGACTGCCGCGCCGATATCCTCACCCTCGCCCATGCGGCCCATGGGAATGCGGGCATTGAGCGCATCCTTCTGCGCATCGGGCAGCACGTCGGTCATCGCGGTGCGGATGAAGCCGGGGGCCACGCAGTTCACGGTAATGCCGCGGCTGGCCACTTCCTGCCCCAGCGACTTCGACATGCCGACGAGGCCCGCCTTGGCGGCCGCATAATTGATCTGGCCCGGATTGCCCGTGGCGCCCACTACCGACGTGATGGTTACGATCCGGCCGAAGCGGGCCTTCATCATCGGCTTGCAGGCGGCGCGCATCAGGCGGAAGGCGGCTTCAAGATTGATCTTGATGACCTGATCCCATTCCTCATCCTTCATCCGCATGGCGAGATTGTCGCGCGTGATGCCGGCATTGTTCACCAGAATATCGATCTTGCCGAGCGTATCGACCGTGGCAGGCACCAGTTCCTCCACCTGAGTGGTGTTGGACAGATCGCAAGTGATCTCAACATGGTCGTGCCCGAATTCGGCATTCAGCTCGTCGCGGAAAGCGCGCAGCTTCGCGGAGTTGGAACCCGAAAGCGCCAGGCGAGCCCCCTGCGAGGCCAGCGCGCGGGCAATGGAAGACCCGATCCCGCCCGAAGCGCCGGTTACGAGGGCGGTCATGCCAGTGAGGTCGAACATGGTATCACTCCAATAATTTAGGCGCTCGCAGAGGCGCGGAGGCGCAGAGCTTACTGCGTGCGGTTGTGGTTGTTCACGACCCGGCGAATGCCTTCCTTCATGGTTTCACCGGAAAAATTGAGCAGCAGCCCAACAGAATTCCCTGTCAGGCGAAGATAGGTCAGTAATTGCTTCGCATGTACGTTCTTGAGAGACTCGATCGACTTGATCTCCAGAATGAGCTGATCGTCAACCAGCAGATCGATGCGAAAAGCTGCAGGGAAGCTCAAGCCATCATATTCGATGTCGACCGGCTTCTGCCGGTCCACCTTGATACCCCGACGAATGAGCGCGCCTGCAAGAACCGTTTCATAGACGCTTTCCAGAAGTCCGGGGCCCAGTTCGCGGTGGATGCGTATAGCCTCATCCACCACAAGGCCGGATAACCGGTCGACATCTATCAGACCCATTCTCTGCGCCTCCGCGCCTCTGCGAGCGCTATAACCTAAAGCTCCTTCGCCAGAGCCTCGATATCCGCCATTGTCACCACGCTGGAAACGGAAACGCCTTCCACCGTGCGGCCGATCATCGGGCCGACGACCTTGCCGCCCAGTTCCACGAAATGGGTCACTCCCGCATCGCCCATGGCGATCACGCTTTCGCGCCAGCGCACGCGGCCGCAGACCTGTTTGACCAGCAGATCGCGCTCTTCGGCCGGGTCGGTCACGGCGGCGGCAGTGAAGTTGGCATAGAGCGGCAAGCGGAAGGCCGAAGGTGGAAGGTCCGCCAGCGCCTTGTCCATCGCCTCTGCGGCCGGGCCCATCAGGTCGCAGTGGAAAGGCGCGGAAACGGGCAGGATCACGCCGCGCTTGATGCCATGTTCCTTGGCCAGCGCCACGGCCCGCTCGATCGCGGCACGGTGGCCGGACAGCACGACCTGGCCCGGATCGTTGTCATTGGCGATCTGGCACACTTCCCCCTCGGCAGCAGCATCGGCCAAAGCCTGCGCCTTGGCGATGTCGGCACCCAGCAGCGCGCACATAGCGCCAACGCCCACCGGCACGGCGGCCTGCATCGCCTGTCCGCGCAGCTTGAGCAGCCGGGCCGTATCGGCCAGCGAGAAGGCGCCCACGGCGCACAGGGCAGTATATTCGCCCAGCGAATGGCCGGCCACGCAATCGCCCTTGTCGGCGATGGTCAGCCCCCCTTCCTTTTCCAGCACGCGCAGAGTGGCGATGGCATTGGCCATGATCGCGGGCTGGGCATTCTCGGTCAGCGTCAGCTGGTCTTCCGGGCCTTCGCGCATGATGGTGGAGAGCTTCTGCTGGAGAGCCTCGTCCACTTCCTCGAATACTTCGCGGGCAATTGCGCTGGCATCGGCGAGGTCCGCCCCCATGCCGACCTTCTGGCTACCCTGCCCCGGAAATACGAATGCACGCATGTTTCAGTCTCCTGTCCCGTGCTGAACTGGCCCGCGCGGTTAGGTTTGCACTTGCGCGGAGGCAAGCCCGAAGGGAACAATTCTGTTGGCTTCGTCATGCCCGATGTCTGCGAAACCGAGAAAGGGGATGCCCGTTCTTTCACACCAGAAGCGCGCGATCTCCTCCGGCTCGGCGCCGAAAGGCCGGTCATTTTCCGGCACATCGCTCACCCGGCCCAGCCGCAGCCCGGCGATGCCCGAAAGGTGCTGGGTCACATGGAAGAACAGCCGGTCCACCGCATAGAGATATTCGCTGACCTCCTCCACCATCACGACATGGCCGGAAAGGTCTGGCATCAGATCGGTGCCGCATAGCATGGCGAGGGTCATCAAGTTGAAGGCCACCGCCGGGTGCTGGCCGAGATGCGGCTCGAGGCCCGAGCGGTCCCCTGCCAGCCACGCCAGGCTGCGGCGCACGGCATTCTCGCCGCCAGCGCGCCTTATATCTACCGGCATTGGGGCATGAACCGGCTGACCGATCCCTGCACGATAAAGCGCGCCCAGCAGATAACCCCCGTCCGAATAGCCAAGGAATGCCTTGCCCCGCGCCGCGTCGCCCATCCCCGCCACGGCCTTTGCCGCGATCCGGTTGGCGCCATAACCACCCCGGGCGAACCACACAGCATCGAATGCCGGATCGTTGGCGCATTCCAGCAGGGCGGCCAGACGCTGTTCGTCCGAACCGGCGAAATGCCCCTGCGAGAGATAGCATTGCTCGTGAAAGGCCAGTTCCAGCGAGGGGAATTCGGCCGCCACCACCTCCACCCGCGCCACATCCTCGGGCGTCAGCGGGGTGGACGGGGCGCAGATTGCGATGCGGGTCATGCACAGGCTCTAGCATCGGCTTCACAAATTGTGAGTCCCTGCGTAGGCAGGGGCCTGAAATGCAGCCAGTCGCGACCTCGCTCACGGAGGTCCCTGCCTGCGCAGGGACTCAGATGCCGGACAAGACAGACCTTACTTCCCACCCCTGGTTCTTCTGCGGCATTGGTGGATCGGGCATGTTGCCGCTGGCCATGATCCTGAAGGGACAGGGCGCCACTATCGCCGGGTCCGACCGTAGCCGCGATCAGGGCCGCACGCCCGAGAAATTCGCCTGGCTGGAGCGGGAGGGGATCGCCCTGTTCCCGCAGGATGGCAGCGGCGTGACCTCGCCCGAGCAGGTGCTGATCGCCTCCGCCGCTGTGGAAGATACCGTGCCCGAAATGATCCGGGCGAAGGAACTGGGCTGCGCGCGGATGACGCGGGCGGAACTGCTTTCCACCCTGTTCAACCGCGCGACCTGCTCCGTGGCCATTGGCGGCACCAGCGGCAAGTCCACCGTCACCGGCATGTGCGGCTGGATCATGCAGCAGGCCGGGCGCGATCCCACGATCATGAACGGCGCGGTGATGAAGAACTTCGCCTCGCCGGAAGTGCCCTTTGCCAGCGCGCGCGTGGGCGCGGGCGATGTGTTCGTTTCCGAAGTGGATGAAAGCGACGGCTCCATCGCACTCTATCGCCCCTCTGTGGCGGTGCTGCTCAATGTCAGCCTCGATCACAAGGGCATGGACGAATTGCGGGTGCTGTTCGGGGATTTCCTGGCCGTGTCCGGCGCAGCAGCAGTGAATGCCGACGATGCGGAAGCCATGGCCCTCGCCCCGCGCGCGGCGAGCCTCGTGACTTTCGGTATCGAGAGCGCGACGGCGGATATAGGCATGGCTCCCGGCTCGATTGAAGAAAGCGCCACCGGCATCGCCGCCCAGGTAGTCGAGCGCAAGACGGGCGAACAATATGCCCTCACTCTCGCCATGCCCGGCCGCCACAACCTCTCCAACGCGCTCGCCGCCATTGCCGGGGCCTATGCCTCAGGTGTGCCGGTGAGCGAAGCGGTGGCCGCGCTGGCCAGCTTCAAGGGCCTTGCCCGGCGGTTCGACGTGATCGGCACCAGCCCCTCCGGCATCACGGTGATCGACGATTTCGGCCACAACCCCGAAAAATGCGCCGCCACTTTGCGCACGCTGAAAAGCCAGCCGGGCCGCGTAATCGCCTTCTTCCAGCCGCACGGCTATGGCCCGCTGCGCCAGATGGGGCACGAACTGGCGCAAGTCTTCGCCCAGCTCCTCGGCCCGGAAGATCTGACCTTCCTGTGCGATCCGGTTTATTTCGGCGGCACGGTGGACCGCAGCGAAGGCAGCGAACGGATCGTCCGCCTGATCGAGGAAGCCGGCGGCCACGCCGAATATATCCCCAGCCGCGAGGATTGCGCCGAACGCATTCTCACTCTCGCCCAACCGGGTGACCGCATCGTGATCATGGGCGCCCGCGACGATACGCTGACCGCGCTGGCGCAGGGGATTCTGGAGAGGTTGGGCTGAGGGATGCCCCCTTCTCCTCGTCATTCCCGCGAAGGCGGGAACCCAGCAACAACCGTTGAAACTGGGTCCCCGCCTTCGCGGGGATGACGAAAGGAAGAATACGCCCTCTTCGCCCTCACTTCATCTTGTAAAACCGGATCTTCACCGCCGGACCCTCGGCAGGATCGGCCATTTCCAGCGTGCCGATGAAGGCCGTCTTGGACATCCATTCATATTTGCCGAGCGGAGCCTCGAACACCGGGTGGGTGCGCACGGGTGAAGGGGCCGCGCCTTGCGCCGGGGGGCACAGGGCGCCCTTGTTGATCACATTGATGACCACACCATCGTCGGTCTTGAGGAAGTAATCGGCCTCCACTTCGGTGCAGCCATCGGCGCGGGTCAGTTGCCAGTCCCAGCCGCCGGGCACGATCTCGCCCTTGATGCCCGGCCCCTCGAATCGGCCGCCGGTGATGGGGATGATGCGCCGCTCGCCCTTGGAAGTCTTGCCCACTTCCACCACCGGGCCCAGCTTGACGATTTCTTCCAGAACGAATTCCGCGGTCGGCGCGGGCGGAGCATTCGCCGCCTGTGCCGCCCCGGCAGAAAGCCCGGCCAAAACCACGGCGCCCAGCGCGAATTTCTTATGCATCCTCATATTCCCCCAATGTCTTGTTGCTTGCCATTATTTGAGCCCAACTCGCGCCGTGCAGCAAGAGCCCAATGGGGCAGTAGCGTTTTCCTACTCCCGGCTTTTCTGCTTGATGGGGCGAATGTCAGCGTGCCCTCCCTGTTCCACGGCCTGTCCGGCAACCGAAAGACCCGGCGAAATGAAAAGTCACACGATCATCGATGGAATTTCGCACAAGCCATTGCATTCAAGCCATAAAATTGGGAGGTTCGCACAAGTTTCGCTACGCGTTCTGCGTCAACTTGATCCACGGCACAGCCCCTTCCCCGGCCAGCGGAACGGCAGCAGCCTAACCTTTCCTTGCAATCGCGCCTCAAACCTGTATGTGCGCCGCTTCCTCGGCCCTCGGGCGGCGGAAACGAAGAAGGCCGGAGGGGTCCCCGCATGGGGCGGGACAAACCAGCGATCGGCATAACAGTGAAAGGAATGCGCATGCCGTTTTACGAGCATGTTTTCCTGGCGCGTCAGGACCTGAGCCAGGCTCAGGTTGATACTCTGGCCGCCGGCGCCACGGAAATCGTGGAACAGGGCAACGGTAAGGTCACCAAGGCCGAGACCTGGGGCCTCAAGAACCTCGCCTACAAGATCGATCGTAACCGCAAGGCGCATTTCGTCCTGCTGAACATCGAAGCTCCGGGCGATGTCGTGGCCGAGCTGGAACGCCAGGCCCGCATCAACGAAGATATCATCCGCTACATGACCGTTCGCGTCGACGAGCTTGAAGAAGGCCCGTCCGTAATGATGCGCAAGAACGAGCGTGAGCGCCGCCGCAGCCGTGAGAGGGGTGAAGACTGATGGCCCGTCCGTTTTTCCGTCGCCGCAAGAGCTGCCCGTTCTCGGCCAAGAAT
This sequence comes from Sphingomonadales bacterium 63-6, assembly GCA_001898545.1. Lineage (GTDB taxonomy): Bacteria > Pseudomonadota > Alphaproteobacteria > Sphingomonadales > Sphingomonadaceae > Andeanibacterium. The sequence continues at coordinate 24,655 of MKUB01000042.1, forward strand.
GCGCCGAAGATCGACTATAAGGACGTGCGCCTGTTGCAGGGCTTCATGTCCGAGCGCGGCAAGATCGTGCCGAGCCGCATCACTGCCGTTTCCGCCAAGAAGCAGCGTGAACTGTCGACCGCGATCAAGCGCGCCCGCCAGATCGGCCTTCTGCCGTACATCGTGAAGTAAGGAGCGCTCAGCCATGGAAATCATCCTGCTCGAACGTATCGAGAAGCTGGGCACGATCGGCGACGTCGTGACCGTGAAGGACGGCTATGCCCGTAACTTCCTGCTGCCGCAGAAGAAGGCCCTTCGCTCGAACAACGCCAACCGCGCCGTCTTCGAAGCCAACCGCGAACGCCTGGAAAAGGAAAACGCGGAACGTCGCGTCGAAGCCGAACAGTCCGGCACCACGCTCGATGGCGTGGAAGTCGTGCTGATCCGCGCCTCGTCCAACTCCGGCCAGCTTTACGGTTCGGTCAACGTGCGTGACATCGCGACCGCCCTTGAAGAAAAGGGCCACAAGGTCGACAAGCGCCAGGTCATCCTCGGCCATCCGATCAAGTCGATCGGCATGTTCGACGTCACCATCGCCCTGCACCCGGAAGTTCACGTCACGATCAAGGCGAATGTCGCCCGTTCGGACGACGAAGCCGCGCTGCAGAGCCAGGGCGTCGACGTGATGGCCCAGATGTTCGAAGACGAACGCAACGAGAGCGAAGGCTTCACCGAAGCCGTCGATCCCAATGCGGAACCGGGCGAAATCCCCGCCGACCTGATGGAAGGCGCGGAAGAGGAAGCCGGCGCCTAAGCGTCGCTCCCGCCATAATGGCCCAATTCAAAAGGGCGCGGTTCCTTCGGGTTCCGCGCCCTTTTGCTTTTGTCCCAGATCGCCTTTGAAATGTAGGAATTGGCGGGTTAGCTTGCGCCATGAACCTCACCGCCTCCCTCACCACTTCCGATGCCATCGCGCAGCTTTCCCAGCTTTACGATCAGGCCGTCAGCACGTTGCGCGCCGATATTCTGGCCTATGCCGAAGATGGCGCGCTGCCCGATGCGGAAAAGCGGCTGGACGGCTCCTATTGCTATCCCGAACTGCTGGTCCATTTCAGCGGTGACGGGGAACGATCCGAAAGCCCCCGCGCCTATGGCAGGCTGCAGGTAGCGGGCACCTATGCCACCACCATCACCCGCCCCGGCCTGTTCGCGGATTATCTGGCCGAACAGCTGGACCTGATCGCAGAGGATTACGACGTGCGCTTTGAAGTGCGTCGTTCTCGGCAGGAAATGCCCTTCCCCTATGTGCTGGATGGCGAGGCCGGGGCGCGGCTGGCGGGCATTCCTCCCACGGAACTGGCGCGCCATTTCCCCAGCACGGACCTGGCCCTGATCGGGGACGAGTTGGCGGACGGGATCGAGATCGGCATGCCCGGCGATGCCATCCCGCTTTCCCTGTTCGACGGGCTTCGCACCGATTACTCGCTCGCGCGCCTCGCTCATTATACCGGCACGCGGCCGGAACATTTCCAGCGTTTCGTGCTGTTCACGAACTATCACCGCTATGTCGATGAATTCGTGGACTGGGCAGGCTCGCAACTCGGCAAATGCGGCTATGTCGCCCTGTCCGGCGCGGGCGGGCTGTTCCTCGACCAGCCGACCGAAGGCGCGCGGGCGCAGCTATCCGATACGGCGTGGCGGCGGCACCAGATGCCCGCCTATCATCTGATGCGGGACGATGGATCGGGGATCACGCTGATCAATATCGGCGTCGGCCCTTCCAACGCCAAGACGATCTGCGATCATGTCGCGGTGCTGCGGCCCGATGCCTGGCTGATGATCGGCCATTGCGGCGGATTGCGCCCCAGCCAGGCCATTGGCGATTACGTGCTGGCTCATGCCTATCTGCGGGACGACCATGTGCTCGATCCCGTCCTGCCGCCCGAAATCCCCATTCCCGCCATTGCCGAAGTTCAGCAGGCACTGGCGGCGGCGGCAGAAGATGTCAGCGGCCAACATGGGGCGGACCTGAAAAAGCGGATGCGCACCGGCACGGTAGTGACGACGGACGACCGCAATTGGGAACTGCGCTACACCCATTCAGCGCTGCGCCTCTCACTCAGCCGCGCAGTCGCCATCGAGATGGAAAGCGCCACCATCGCCGCCCAGGGCTATCGCTTCCGCGTGCCCTACGGCACTCTGCTCTGCGTGTCCGACAAGC
>MKUB01000042.1:26921-35286 GCA_001898545.1 Sphingomonadales bacterium 63-6
GGGCCTTGCCCCTCGCAATGATGGGATGAGGGAGATCGTACCGACTACTTTTCCAGAGTGTAGGTTACTCTCATACCCTGTACGACCTCGACAGTATCTTTGCCGGAATTATGGCGAAACGAGTTTTCCATTGCCAATGCCATTACAGTGGACGGCTCATCGGGAGCGATGCGGGCAACCCCTTTGATCCGCATGCCGAGCATGTCGGCAATGAGGGTCGCTTCCTGTTTCGATCTCACAAGGCCATCCCGTTTGGCTTCGATTTCCCCCTGGCTGCAATCGAACACCACCGGGTTAATCCAGAGGAATGGGGCACCTTCGGCTTTCAGCAGCTTAAGCGCCTGTTCGGCGTCAGCTCGCGATATGAAAGTCTCGGAATAGCTAACGTAGTTCCGGCCCGATGGATCACCATCGGGATCGGTCTCCATCGCCAATGTGGCGACGACATCTTCGGATCCCTGCTCGCCAGCATCCCCGCTATCGAAGACTTTCTCATTTCCGACGAGGCCGATCTTATCCCACAATTGACAGGTTTCGCCCGCCTTCTTGCTTTCTAAGGCAGCGAGTTTTTCCGCCACATCCGGCGCGAGGTTCCCATACTTCCCCGCACCCGTCGGCTGTGAAATCATTCCTTCAACCTCATAGGCCTGCGCCGGAACCTTCGCGATCCCTTGAACCACAACTTCCACTTCAACAGTGTCAGCTGCAGGCTGAATCGCTGTCAGCGATGCCGCAAGAAACAACAGGCTCATGAAACTCCCCCTATAGTATCCGGCCACGGATAGGGGGAGCTTAGCTTACCCCTTCCCCCGTGTCTTGGTCTTCCCCTTAACCGCATTCTCTTCGAGGAATTCGATGATCTTTCCGGCGATATCCTTGCCGGTTGCCTGTTCGATCCCCTCAAGGCCGGGGGAGGAATTGACTTCCATAATGACCGGGCCGTGATTGCTGCGCAGCATGTCCACGCCCGCGACGTTCAGCCCCAGCTTGCGGGCCGCGCGGATCGCGGTGGAACGTTCTTCCGGCGTGATCTTGATCGGGCCCGCTGTGCCACCGCGATGGAGGTTGGAACGGAAATCGCCCGGGCTGCCGGTGCGCTGCATCGCGGCCACCACCTTGCCCCCGATCACGAAGGCGCGGATATCCTGCGAGCGGCTTTCCTTGATGAATTCCTGCACCAGAATATTCACATTAGCGCCGCGGAATGCCTCGATCACGGATTTGGCGGATTGCTCCGTCTCGCCCAATACCACGCCGATGCCCTGCGTGCCTTCCAGCAGCTTGATCACCACCGGCGCGCCGCCCACCATGCGCAGCACCTCGTCGGTCTGCTTGGGGTCGTGGGCGAAGGCCGTGACAGGCAGGCCCAGCCCGGCGCGGGCGAGGATCTGCATCGAACGCAGCTTGTCGCGGCTGCGGCCGATGGCGACGCTTTCGTTGAGCGGCCAGACGCCCATCATCTCGAACTGGCGCAGCACGGCAAGGCCGTAAAAGGTGATGGAGGCACCGATGCGCGGGATCACCGCGTCGTAAAGCTCCAGCTTGGCCCCATTATAATAGGCCTCGGGCCGGTGCGAGGTGATGTTCATCGTCACCCGCAAAGTATTCAGCACATCGATCTCATGCCCACGCTCGCGCGCTGCCTCCACAATGCGCCGGTGGGAATAGAGATTGGCGTTGCGCGCCAGCATAGCGATTTTCATGGGTGTGTTTTCATTATCAGGCCCCATTGGAGCCGGGATTTTGGTAAAGCAGGGCGGACCGTTCAGAGATCAGGAAGGTCCGGGAAGGATCGACCAGAAACCTTTTGCGCAATGCGGTGCGCCCGATGAGTACCGGGTGAACCATGTCCGACCGGTCCGTCAGGCTGAATTCGGCATCGAACAGCGCCACGCCCAGCGAGAGCCGGGTAGTGACGACCAGCCTTTCTTCCGATTGGCCGTTCGAACTGGTGATCTTCCTGCGCGACACATGGCAAGCCTCGCACAGCGCCGTTTCATGTCCGTGACCAAGATCGATCCGGAAGCGCGCATGGACCACGCCGTCGCGCTCCACTATCTCGATATGAGTGGCGTGAAGCGCGGAAGTGCGCGCACCGGTATCGATTTTTGCCGGAATACCGGACAGGCCGAATTCTGGCAGGCCAACGGCCTCGCGCCAGCCCAGCACGGGGATTGAAGTCATGGAAGTTCCGAAACCGGGCGAATCGCCGCCACGGCCCGCCCTATAGAGCGGGCAATGCGACCATCCAATGACAGCGACGGGCGACCCGGCCGGTATTCCCCGGCCGGATCGCCGATCCCGTTACGGGCGCGTCACCAGCCTTGCGGCTTGCCCTTGTTCTGCTGGTCCAGCCATTTCTTGAGCGGGGCGAAATATTCCACCAGTGCCTTGCCGCTGATCTCCCGCGTGCCGGTGAAGGCTTCCAGCGCATCGGGCCAGGGCTTGGACGCGCCCATTTCCAGCATGGCGTTCAGTTTCTTGCCCACTTCCTCATTGCCATAGAAGCTGCAGCGATGAAGCGGGCCCTTCCAACCGGCCTGCTTGCACGCCGCCTGATAGAACTGGAACTGCAGGATGCGCGCCAGGAAATAGCGCATATAGGGCGTATTGCCGGGGATGTGATATTTCGCGCCGGGATCGAAAGCGTCCGCAGGCCGCTCTACCGGGGGAGTGATCCCCTGATATTCGCGCTTCAGATCCACCCAGGCCTGATTGTATTTATCCGGGGTGATCGAACCGTCGAACACGCCCCAGCGCCATTTATCCACCAGCAGGCCGAAGGGCAGGAAGGCGACCTTGTCCAGCGCCTGACGCAGCAGCAGGCCGATATCCTTGTCGGCGCTGGGCACCTCTTCGCGCCCGAGCAGTCCGATCTGGACGAGATATTCCGGCGTGATCGACAGGGCGACGAAATCCCCGATAGCTTCGTGGAAACCGTCGTTTGCGCCGTTGAGATAGAGATAGGGCTGCTGGTTATAGGCGCGCTGGTAGTAATTATGGCCCAGCTCATGATGGATGGTGATGAAATCATCGCCATTCACCTTGATGCACATCTTGATGCGAATATCGTCCTTGTTGTCGATGTCCCAGGCGCTGGCGTGGCACACCACTTCACGGTCGGCGGGTTTGACGAATTGGCTGCGTTCCCAGAAGGTTGCGGGCAGTTCCTTGAAACCGAGCGAGGAATAGAAACCCTCCCCGATCTTCACCATGTCGAGTGGGCCCTGGCCCTTCTGCGCCAGAAGGTCGGTAATGTCGAAGCCCACATCGCCCGTGCCGGGAGGGGCGACGACGGGATAGATATTGCCCCATTCCTGCGCCCACATATTGCCGAGCAGATCGGCGCGGATCGGGCCGGTCTTGGCCTGAACCGCATCGCCATATTTCTCGTTCAGCTTGCCGCGAACATAGGTGTGCAGCGCCACGTAGAGCGGCTTCATTTCCTGCCACAGGCGCTCGGTCATGGCCTCGAATTCCTTCGGGTCCATGTCATAATTGGAGCGCCACATGGCGCCCGCATCGGCAAAGCCCAGTTCCTTCGCCCCGTCATTGGCGATGGCGGCAAGGCGGGCGTAATCGTCCTTCATCGGCGCGCCGACATTGTCGTGCCAGCTGGACCACATTTCCGCGAATTCGGCAGGTGTATGGGCCATGTTGCCCATCTCCGCCTCGATATCCGAACCGTTGATCGGCTTGCCGTCCAGCGTGCCCTTGCCCCTGCCATATTGGGACTGGAGATCGGTGGCGATTGTGTTCAGCTCGTCCGCCGCGCCCGGCGTGGTTGGCGCGGGCAGGACGATGCCGGTCCGCAGAATGTCGAGCTTGCGGGCAACATCGGGATCGAGTCCGGCCACTTCGCGATATTTCGCGGCGTCCAGTGCATAGCGGACGGCTTTTTCCGTGCCGATTGCGCCGATGCGAGCAGCCAATGCGTCGGTATCCACGGTGATATAGGTCGCATTGACCCACTGCGTGCGCGCGGCCTCCACCGAATAGGAGAACAAATCCGCCTCCGCCGCGGCAACGAAATCGGCCGCGCCCTGCGGCGTCATCGGGAATTTCGCGGCGGGTGCCGGAGTGGCGGCGGCATCGGCCTGCTGGGCGACAGCAGGCGTTGCCAGCCCTACGGCAAGCGCGAGCATGGCGGCGGAAGCGAGCATTTTCATCGCGGGAAATCCTTGGGAATCAAAACCGGTTTCAGTTGCTACCGGTCTGGACGCTCCGCCACGATGAATCAAGCTGCCGGGGCGTCACCAGACAGAAAACGCACCAGTTCGTCACCCAGCGCGCCTTCGGTGACGGAACTCATATGCGTGCCGGGAATCCAGCGCAGGTGCCCGTCAGGCAAAGCCTCGACCAGTGCCTCGGGCGAGCCATTGTCCCGGTCCTTCTCTCCGCACAGGACCAGCGTGGGCATATCGATCTGCGACAGGTCCGACTTTTCCGTATCGCCGATGGATTCCAGCAGCAGCCGCGCAGCCACTCGGTCCACCTTCATGGTCTTCATGAACTGCACCGCGACATAGGCCGGATCGCCCTGCCGGATGCTGTCGAACCGGTCGATAGCGTCGAGGAAGAAGGCAGAGCGCCGAGCCCAGCCCGCCAACCCTTCCAGCCCCATGCCGGACAGGACCAGCCGCCGGGGCGCAAGCCCCGCAATCACGCAGCGCGCCGCCGTGCGGGAACCGAGCGAGAAGCCGACGAGATCGAACTCTGCCAGCCCGAGATGATCGACCAGCGCCTGCACATCCTTCACCAGCACATCGTGCGGATAGGCCGCCGGATCATGCGGCGCGGCGCTCTGCCCATGGGCGCGCAGATCGGGCATGATCGCCTCGAACCCGGCATCGGCCAGCTTTTGCGCATGGCCGAACTTGATCCAGTTCATCTGCGCACTGGAAAACAGGCCATGGAGCAGCAACACGGGCCGCCCTGCCCCGACCCGGCGCAAGGCCAACTCAGCGCCATCGAAAGAAGCAAAAGTCTCTACCATTCGGGCACCTATCGGCCAATTCGCGGTCGAGGTGCAAGCACTGCTACCAAGGGGATTGCCCTGCCCCGCCTTCGCTTGCTTTGCCTAGCAGCCTTATTATACGCACGCCTGTGTCTCACATCGGCTTCGTGTTGGCAGCCAGGGTCCAACTTTGCCGACCGGTGCGATACCGCCCGTGAAACCGAGAGAATGTCCCATGGCTGATCCCGATCCGCAAACCGCGCCGCAGGGGCGCCGCTGGGGCCGCCTCGTCCTGATGCTGGCCGTGCCGCTGGCTCTGGTGGTGGGCGCGGTGATTTACTGGATGAGCCTGCAGGGCAAGGTCACTACCGACAATGCCTATGTGAAGCAGGACAAGGTCTCGGTCAGTTCGCTGGTGGGCGGCACTATCGTGGATGTGCTGGTGAAGGAAAATGAAACGGTGCGGCAGGGCCAGCTGCTGTTCCGCATCGATCCCCAGCCCTATGAGATCGATCTGGCCCAGGCCAATGCCCAGATCGCCACGGCGCAGGCTGACCTGACCGCGCTTGGCCGCGATGCGGCGCTGTCCGGCGCGGATATTTCCGCCGCGCGGGAAGAAATCGCCTTCGCCCAGTCCCGGCTGGAACGCCAGAAAGCCCTGTGGGACCGCGGCTTCACCACCAAGGCCGATCTCGACGCTGCCGAACACGCCGTGGCGCAGGCGCGCGAACAACTTCGCGCTGCCGAAGCGCGCCAGACGGAAGCACAGGCCAAGCTGGCCAATGGCGCCGCCGTTCCCGGCCAGAACCCTCGCATCGCAGCCGCGCAGGCGCAGAAGGCTGCTGCCCAGCTGGACCTTTCGCGCACGGAAATCCGCGCGCCGATGGCTGGCCGTGTGGGCCAGGCCGACCGGCTGCAACCCGGCCAGCAAGTACTCGCCAATCTGCCGGTGCTGACGCTGGTGGGCTTGCAGGGCACTTATGTGGAAGCAAACTTCAAGGAAACGGACCTCGCCGACATGAAAGTCGGCCAGCCCGCCGAAATCCGCTTCGATGCCTATCCCGACCTCAAGCTGAAGGGCCACGTCGCCTCCATCGGCGCGGGCACCAATTCGGAATTTTCCCTGCTCCCCGCACAGAACGCCAGCGCCAACTGGGTGAAGGTGACGCAGCGCGTACCGGTGCGCATCGAACTGGACGATAAGAGCCCGCGCGCGCTCATCGCAGGCCTTTCGGTGGACGTCACGGTCTTTACCAACGGCAAGAAGCGCTGACCCCATGGCCAGCGCGGCCGCCCCCACCGAGGCCATGCTCCGCGACGAGCCGGAAGTCGTCGCCAAGAATTACCCCCTTCTGGTGCTGGGGGTCATGCTCGCCTCGCTGATCCAGCTGCTCGACACGACGATCACCATCGTCGCCGTGCCCCATATGCAGACCACGCTGGGCGCCTCGGCAGAGACGATCACCTGGGTGCTGACCAGTTACATCATCGCCAGCGCTGTGTTCATGCCGGTCACCGGGTGGCTTTCCAACCGGCTTGGTCAGAGGCGGCTGTTCCTCTGGTCCGTCTCCGGCTTCATCGCCGCCTCCATGCTGTGCGGCATGGCGCAGAATCTGGAACAGATGGTGCTGTTCCGCGCCATTCAGGGCATTGCCGGGGCCTTTATCGGCCCGCTCAGCCAGTCCGCCATGCTGGACGCCACACGGCCCAGCAAGCGCGCCCAGATCATGACCGTGTGGGGCGTAGGCGTCGTGATGGGGCCAGTGCTCGGTCCCGTTCTGGGCGGCATCCTGACGGAGAACTGGAACTGGCGCTGGGTCTTCTATGTGAACCTGCCCATCGGCGCGCTGGCGCTATTCCTGCTGATCACCCAGCTTCCCCGGCGGGAGATTGTGCGCCGCCCCTTCGACCTGGCCGGCTTCGCCTTCATCGCCATCACCCTTTCCGCGCTGCAACTGATGCTCGATCGCGGGCCCCGGCTGGACTGGTTCGATTCGCTGGAAATCTGGATCTACGCGGTCGTCACCGTTTCCTGTGCCTGGATGGCGCTGATCCACCTTGCCAGCGCGCGGCACCCCTTGTTCGACCGCAGCCTGTTCCGCGACCTGAACCTGATCACCGCCATGTTCTTCATCTTCGTGGCCGGGGCGATCCTGTTTTCCTCCATGGCGCTGCTGCCAACCCTGCTGCAAAGCGTGATCGGCTATGGCGTGGTGGAAACCGGCATGATGCTGGCCATGCGCGGCCTTGGCGTGATGGCCAGCATGCAGGTGGCGGGCCTGCTGATGCGCTTCGGCGCCGATACACGCGCGCTGATCGGCCTGGGCTATGCGGTCACCGGCTATTCGCTCTATCTGATGTCAGGCTGGAGCCTGCAGATCACGCCATGGGATGTGGCGATACCAGGGCTGGTGCAGGGACTGGGCATAGGCATGGTGTTCATCCCGCTCAACACCAGCGCCTTCGCCACCCTGCCCCCACATCTGCGCACCGATGCCTCCAGCCTGATGAATTTATTCCGCTCCATCGGATCTTCGCTGGGCATTGCGGTGCTGACCGCCATCCTCACCCGCAACCTGCAGATCGCGCATGTGGACCTTGGCGCGAACATCACCGCCAGCGCCTCCACCTTCATCGACCTGTCCTCTATCGACCGCTTCGGCACGCTGGGCAGCGCGGCCATGGCCCTGGCCGATGCCGAAGTGAACCGGCAGGCGGCCATCATCGCCTATACGGACGATTTCCGCGCGATGATGTGGCTGTCATGGCTGGTGGTGCCGCTGGTACTGATCATCAAGCCACCGCGGAGGCACCCGGCTGGGCGTTAGACCGGCTTACTGCGCTTTCGCAGGACAATCATGGCAATCACCACCAGCGCTCCCAGGAATGCGAGCGCCATATCCTTCTGGGCATCCCACAGGTCACCTTGCTGTCCATTATATTGGTCAGCCGTATCTCCTGCAGCAACGATGCCGAGCAGCCATTCGATGATTTCGTAAACGCAGGACGCTGCAAGGACGAAGGCCAATGCAGACCAGAGGGCGCCCCGCAGTTTCAGCCCGCCCATCCGCGCCAGATCCATGACCGGCAGGATGCTGAGCGCGCCAAAGGCAAAGTGGACAAGCCGGTCGTAATGATTGCGATGCCAGCCAGTGATCCCCACAAGATCGTTTCCTGTCAGCCCGCGATACCATCCCTCATAGGGAACATTGGTATAGGTGTATCGTCCACCCAGCGTGTGAAGCAGGAAGAAGACCACCACACAGCCAAGCGCTGCATTCGAGATCGGCCAGCGCTGGAGCAGCCAGGGTGCGGCCACAAGCAACAGCAGCGTGGGAATATGGTGGAGCGGCGCGACATCCGGATAGGGCTGACTGAACTGCACAACAAACAGGGTGATGGCCAGCA
>MKUB01000043.1 GCA_001898545.1 Sphingomonadales bacterium 63-6
ACGGTGGATGGCGCCGTGATGCTCACCGTGGCCCCCGGTAGCAGTTCCGGCAAGGTGCTGCGCCTGAAAGGCAAGGGCTTCCAGACGAAAACCGGTGGGCGCGGGGACCAGCTGGTAACGCTGGAAATCGACATCCCCGATCAGGATGCCGATCTGGTCAGCCGGCTGGAAGGATGGCGCGATTCGCGGGACGTGCGGGCGAGGCTGAAGACCTGATGGTTCCACCGGCACAGCGGACGGACCCAACCGGGCCTGAGGAAGCCGAACTGCCGGTTCCCGATCTCTCGCCGGAGGCGCGACGGGCGGCACATGAACCCCTGCTGGAGGGGGAACGTGGCCATTCCCGTCCCTATGTCATCGCCCGCCGCGTGGCGCTGGGTGCCTGGAACGACGGCTTCATTCATGCCGGGAACCTTGCCTATCTCACCGCCCTGGCGATTTTCCCCTTTTTTATCCTCGGCGCGGCGGTGTTCACTGCCGTGGGCGAAACGGATGATCAGCTTGCCGCCTTGCGCGCCTTGCAGGCCGCCCTGCCCCCCAATGTCGCCAGTGTGATCGGCCCTGCAGCGCGCGATGCCATCGCTTCGCGCAGCGGGTGGCTGCTCTGGGCCGGGGGCTTCTTCGCACTGTGGACGGTTGGCAGCCTGATCGAAACGATCCGGGACATCCTGCGCCGCGCCTATGGCACTCAGCATACCAGGGGCTTCCTGCATCATCGGCTGATTTCCACCGGCCTCATCATGGGGGCCGTGGTGCTGCTGTTGCTGGCACTGGTTGCGCAGGTAGCGATCGGCGCCGTGGAAGAAGCGATCGATGCCTGGGCCCCGCAACTGGCCGATGCGCTGGATGCCCTGTTCTATTCCCGCGCCGTGCCTGCGCTGGCGATCTATTTCTCGATCTTCATGCTGTTCATCACGCTGACGCCCGCCGCCTATCGCGGCAAGCGTTACCCCAAATGGCCCGGCGCGCTGCTGGTCACGATCTGGTGGGTGGGTGTCACGCTGGCCTTCCCGCCCGTGCTGCGTTCGCTTTTTTCCTATTCAATGACCTATGGCGGGCTAGCGGGGATCATGATCTCGCTTTTCTTTTTCTGGCTGGTCGGCTTAGGAGTGGTCACAGGTGCCGAACTCAACGCCGCGCTCGCGCGCACTCCGGAAGAGCAAGACACATAAGTATTCAAGGTGGCCGGCCCATTGGGTCGAGAAGGAAGGACAGGGCCCGATGAGCGGTCTGATGGCAGGAAAACGTGGTCTCATCATGGGGCTCGCCAATGACAAGTCCCTGGCTTGGGGCATCGCGCAGAAGCTGCGTGAACAGGGCGCCGAATTGGCGTTTTCCTATCAGGGTGAAGCCCTGGAAAAGCGTGTGCGACCGCTGGCCGAGAGCCTGGGTTCGGATTTCCTGTTCGATTGCGACGTTTCCAGCATGGAAGCGCTGGACGCGGCATTCGAAACGCTGAAGAGCCGCTGGGAAACCATCGATTTTGTGGTTCACGCCATCGGCTTTTCCGACAAGAACGAATTGCGCGGGAAATTCGTCGATACCAGTCTCGACAATTTCCTGATGACGATGAACATCTCGGCCTACAGCCTGGTCGCCGTGTCGCAGCGCGCCGCGCGGATGATGCCCAATGGCGGTTCGATCCTCACCCTCACTTATTACGGCGCGGAAAAGGTCGTGCCGCATTACAATGTGATGGGCGTGGCCAAGTCCGCGCTGGAAACCAGCGTGAAATATCTCGCCAACGATCTGGGGCCGGACAATATCCGGGTGAACGCCATTTCGGCGGGCCCGATCAAGACGCTGGCAGCCAGCGGCATTGGCGATTTCCGCTACATCCTGAAGTGGAACGAATATAATTCGCCGCTGCGCCGCAATGTCACCATCGAGGATGTGGGCGGCGCCGGTCTCTATATGCTGTCGGACCTGTCCTCGGGCGTGACCGGGGAAATCCACCATGTCGATTCAGGCTATAATGTCGTCGGCATGAAGCAGGTGGACGCGCCGGACATCTCGCTGGTCTGACTTTGTTTTGCCCGGCAGCGGCCTTGGGCATGGACTAGCCTTTTGTTCGTGATATGTTCCGTATAACGAATCAAAGGAGAGAGACCATGCATCAGGGCGGCTGCCAATGCGGCAAGGTGAGATATGAAGTATCAGGCGAGCTGGTGCATCACGCCCTGTGCCATTGCGGAGACTGCCGCCTGTCGGCCGGGGCGCCGATGGTGGCATGGCTGGCAGTGCAGGAAAGCCAGCTGACTCTGCTTTCCGGGGAGCTTTCGACCTATGAGGGCAAGAATGGCGCGGTCCGCCAGTTCTGCCCCATCTGCGGCACAGGGCTATTCTATCGCAATGCTGTGGTGCTGCCCGGCATAGCGGACATCCAGTCCGTCACGCTGGATGACACGGCCCAACTCGCGCCCGCCGCGCATATCCAATGCGCCGAACGTCTGCCCTGGATGGGAAAGCTGGACGAAATGCCTGAGTTTGAGCGTTTTCCGGAGGGCTAACCCGCCAGCCGCTCCGACTGGTCTTCCAATTCGGCAAAGGCATCGGGCTGGTCCGGCCAGATACCACGCGTGTCATAGACGCGCTTGCCGATCCGCCGTTCGAGCGGGACGAATTTGAACGCATCGTGATCCACGAGCACGATCAGCACCCCGCACGTGGCCAAGGCGGTTTCCAGATCGACCTTGGAGGCGCCGGTGCCCTGATATTCGATTGGCAGTTCCGGCGTATGCGGTTCCACCACATGGATGCGCGAACCATATTTACGCGCCAGCGTGGCTGAAACCAGCCGGGCCGGGCTTTCCCGGAAGTCATCGATATTGGCTTTGAAGGCGAGGCCCAGGCAGGCAACCTTCTCGCCCGGCGCGGCATCCACCAGAGCGGATGCGCGGGCAATGACGTGGCGGATCTTCCCGTCATTCACACCGCGGGCCGTCTGGATCAGCGGCGTCTGTTCCGGCGCGCCATGGACGATAAACCAGGGATCGACCGCGATGCAGTGCCCACCCACGCCGGGGCCGGGTTGCAGGATGTTCACGCGCGGGTGGCGGTTGGCCAACCGGATCACTTCCCACACATCCAGTCCCATGGCATCGGCCACAATCGACAATTCATTGGCGAAGGCAATGTTGACGTCCCGATAGGCGTTTTCAACCAGCTTGGTCATTTCCGCGCTACGCGCATCGGTGGTGATGCATTCCCCGCGCACGAAACGCTGGTAGAAATTGGCTGCCTTTTCCGCACATTCCGGAGTCAGACCACCAATCGAGCGGTCATTATGGATCAGCTCGACCAGAATTTTGCCCGGCAGCACCCGCTCCGGACAATAGGCCATGGCGATATCCGCAGGACCCCGCGCGAGGCCGGGCAGCTTCAGATCGGGCCGTTCCGCCGCGATCACATCGCGCATCTGCTCCGTCGTGCCGACGGGCGAGGTCGATTCAAGAATCACCGTGTCGCCCGGCTTCAGCACCCGCGCTACTTCGCGCGTGGCCGCCAGAACATAGGAGACATCCGGCGTATGGCGCCCATCCTTTGCAAAGGGCGTGGGAACGGCGATCACGAATACGTCCGATTGCTCGACCGTGGTCGCCGCGCGCAGCATGCCATTGCGCACCACGGCCTGCACCAGCGCATCGAGATCCACTTCCTCGATATGGATTTCCCCGCGATTGATCGTTTCCACGACCTTCTCGGAAATATCCACGCCCAGCACCTTCATGCCCGAACGCGCAATCACTGCCGCCGTCGGCAGGCCGATGTAGCCAAGGCCGACCATGCAAACTGCAGGAGCTTCATTCAGACGCATGCGGATTCCCTCGTTGATGCCCGATTCCTATGATCTGGAAGGGTAAAGATTGAGGTAATGATGCCTTGGCGCAGGCTCAACCGCGCGCGGCCAGCAGGTCAACAATCCGCTGCGCACTATGACCATCGCCAAAGGGATTATGCGCCCGGGCCATGGCGGCATAGGCCGCGTCATCGTCCAGCAGACGGAAGGTTTCATCCACGATCCGGTCCGCATCGGTGCCCACCAACCGGGCTGTGCCGGCCTCCACCCCTTCGGGCCGCTCAGTCGTCTCGCGCATGACCAGCACCGGCTTGCCCAAAGCGGGTGCTTCTTCCTGCACGCCGCCGCTATCTGTCAGCATCAGATAGGACAGCCCGATCAGCCGCGCAAAATGCGGGTAATCCAGCGGTTCGATCAGGGCCACATTGTCCAGCCCGGCCAGTTGTTCCTGCATGACGGAACGGACATTGGGGTTGAGGTGGACGGGATAGATCACCGCCACATCGGGTCGCGCGGCAATCCGGCGGATCGCCTCCGCAATGGCGCGCATCCCCTCTCCGAAATTCTCGCGTCTGTGGCTGGTAACGCCGATGATCCGCCGCCCCGAAAACCGTGCCTCCAGATCCGTCAGGCCCCCTGCCAACGCAGGGTCCGCAGCGATCCGCGCGGTAATCCAATGCAGTGCATCGATCACCGTATTGCCAGTGACATGCACTGTCGCCGGATCGACATTCTCCGCAATCAGGGCACGGGCCGAAGTTTCGGTCGGCGCGCAATGCAGCGCGGCGAAGCTGCCGATGATCTTGCGGTTCACTTCTTCCGGCCAGGGGTGATGGATATTGCCGCTGCGCAGCCCCGCCTCGACATGGGCGACGGGAATCTTGCGGTAATAGGCCGCCAGAGCGCCGCACATGGCCGTGGCCGTATCGCCCTGCACCACCACCCAATCCGGCTTTTCCTGATCCAGCACCTTGCCGATGCCGGTGAGCAGATTGGCGGTAAGCGAATCGAGCGTCTGGTCCGGCTGCATCAGGTCCAGATCGTGATCCGGCACCACGCCGGAAATCTCCAGGACCTGATCCAGCATACCGCGATGCTGCGCGGTTACGCAGACGCGCGAGACGAAGCGGCCATCCGCCGCAAGGGCGTGAACCAGCGGGAAAAGTTTGATCGCCTCGGGCCGTGTGCCGAAGATCGTGAGGATACGTTGCGTGGCTTGCATGGCCCGCGCTTTAGCCCGGAATGGTTAAGGCCGGATTTTCCGGGCCGATTACTGCCCGCCCTGCGGCGTGGCAGGAGCGGCAGGCTGCTCGCCAGGCAGAGGCCCATCACGTTCCGCCTTCAGCCGGGCCTCATATTCCTTTTCGATCTGCTCCACCCGGGCCTGTTCGGCAGCCGCATCGGCATCGACCGATTCGAGGCGCTTGGCGCGCGCTTCCTCGATCAGCTGGCTAAAGCGGATATCCGAACTGCCATGCTTTTCCTTATAGGCCGCATCGATCAGCTGCGAGGTACAGCCCGTCCACCCGCCATAGCCTGAAGGCGAGCACGACATGGTGCCGAAGGCCCCCACAGTCTCATAAGCTTCGACCCGATTGCTCCAGGCTTCATTGGCGGGCGAGCTGCTTTCCCGCAGGGCTTCCGGAATACGATAGCGCTCGCTCTCCGCCTTGCGCGCGCAGACGACAATCTCGTTGCCGGCAGAAGCCGGGCATGGATCGTCCCCGAAAACGATAAGCTGGTTCACCGTCTCGCCAGCAGCCTCAATCGGGCCGACCTGCGCAAAGGCAGGGGCCGAGCCCGCGAATAGCACGGACGGGATTGCGAAGAGGGCAAGGCTAAGGCGTTTCATCTGGTTTCTCCGATGCGGCGCATGGCCGCAAGCAAGTCGCACCTGCCCCCTTAAAGGGCATCACGGGCGCTGAACATGATCTTAAGCAATAACGGCCGCAAGCCCCGCATCCTTCGCGCCTCAAATCCGTTCGGACAAGCGGATGGCCAGTTTGCAGCCCAAGCGGATCGCGCC
The DNA here is from genome assembly GCA_001898545.1 of Sphingomonadales bacterium 63-6. Lineage (GTDB taxonomy): Bacteria > Pseudomonadota > Alphaproteobacteria > Sphingomonadales > Sphingomonadaceae > Andeanibacterium. The sequence continues at coordinate 5,826 of MKUB01000043.1, forward strand.
GGAAAGCAGCGGATAGGCCGGCGCGCGTTCCGCCCCGGCGGCAAGGGCCGCATCGCGATGTTCACGCTCGTCCTCGCGGAAATCTTCGATCACGGCGGCAAGTTCTGGATCGTCACCATCCCGCGCCAGCTCTTCCAGCTGGCTGGTATAGTGCCGGTCGATCTCCTCCTCCACCGCAGCGGTGCAGGCCATGGCCGCTTCCGGCCCGATCAGCGCCGTTGCCGCGCCCAGCGCAAAGCCCGCGACTGACCAGAAAGGCTGCAGCGCCGTGGGGCGTACGCCGCGCTCTGCCAGCATGGCGTTGAAGCGCGCCAGATGATCGTCTTCCTGTGCGGCCATTGCGCGAATCTCGGTCGCATGAGGCCCACGTTCGCCCAGCACGGCAAGCTGCCCGGCGTAGATGCGCGTGGCGCCATATTCTCCGGCCTGGTCCACCCGGATCATGCGCTTCGTATCGATCATCAGGCGGGTTTCCTCAGCAGAAGCACCAAGGCGGCAAGTGCCCCGGCAGTTGAGATGAGGAAGTTATAGCCTGCCAGCGAGATGCCGAACAGTTCCCACTGGGCCACATCGCAGCGAATGATCGGCGCTACCATGATCGCCTCCAGTGGATCGCCGCCGCTGCTGAAATCGGTGGTGGTGCAGGTGGTAAACCCTTCCCACCAGCCATATTCCACGCCCGCGTGATAGGCGCCGATCAGCCCCGAGGCGAGCACAGCCAGCGCGGCCAGCCCCACCCACAGGCGCCGGGGCGGAACAACAAATGCCGCCAGACCCAAAGCCACCGCCGCGAAATGGGCATAGCGCTGCCACCAGCACATCTCGCAAGGATAAAGGCCGAAGCCATATTCGGAGATATAGGCACCGGCCAGCAGTGCCAGCGGCACGCCCAGCGCCAAGGCGTGGGCCTGCTTCAGGGATTTGTCGATCGTCGCCATTTGAGCCCCCTATGGGTTTACTGCCGCAGGGCCATGGCGCTGGAAGTGGTGCGGCGCAGAGTGGACAGCGCATAATAGAGCTGGAAGTCCTTGATGCCCTGTTTCTCCAGCTCTTCCGGCGTCATCTTGAAGCGCGGATCGACCTGCTTGTCCTGTTCCAGCTGCTTGTCGTCCAGATCTACCTCATTGACGAGATGCTTGCGCAGATCGGATTCCCTCAGCGCAAATTTCGCCCGCTTGGCTGCATCCGGATCGGAAAGCTGGGGCACCCGAATATCGGGTTCGATCCCGCCTTCCTGCACCGAACGGCCCGATGGCGTGTAGTAACGCGCGGTGGTGAGCTTGATCGCGCTGTCCCGCGTCAGGGGCATCAGCGTCTGCACGCTGCCCTTGCCGAAGCTGCGTTCACCCATGACGAGCGCGCGGTGCTGGTCCTGCAGCGCACCGGCGACAATTTCGGAAGCGGACGCCGAACCCACATTGATCAGCACGATGAGCGGCAGCTTGGGCACGATATCGCCCGGGAACACGGTTTCCGCGTCATAAGACACGTTTTCGCTCTTGTTGCGGCCGCGCTGCGAAACGATCTGCCCCTTGCTGAGGAACAGGTCCGACAGGGCCACAGCCTCATCCAAAGAGCCGCCAGGGTTGGATCGCAGATCGAGCACCAGCCCGTTGATCTTGCCGCCGCTCTCCTTGCGCAGTGCCGCAATCGCGCCGCGCACGTCCTTGCCCACATCCTTGGAGAATTCGTTGACCGAGATGACCCCGATCCCACCATCTTCCAGCTTGTAGGTCACCGGCTCCAGCTCGATCACGCCGCGCGTCACGGTAACGTCGAAGGGTTCTTCCCGCCCGGTGCGGAAGATGGTCAGTCGCACGCTGGTATCGGCCGGGCCGCGCATCTGGGCCACGGCCTCGTCCAGCGTCTGGCCGAAAATCAGCTTGCCTTCGATATGGGTGATGTAATCGCCCGCCTTCAGCCCCGCCTTTTCGGCCGGGCTGCCCTTCATCGGCGAGATGATCTTCACCGCGCCGTCTTCCATACCCACCGAAATGCCGAGGCCCTGATAATTGCCGTCAATCAGCGTATCGAGCCGGTTCAGCGCTTCCCCATCGAGATAGGAGGAATGCGGATCGAGCGCGCCCAGCATCCCGTTGATGGCGCCCTTGATCAGCACATCATCATCAACTGGATCGACATAGGCGCTCTTGATTCGCTGATAGACCGCGAAAAGCTTGCCGAATTCCGGCGCCGCGCGCCCTTCCACCTGCGCCAGTCCGGCAGTGGTGGCCGGAAGCAGCGCCACTGCCGTAAGCAGGGCTGCGGAGCGGAGGAGCGGGGCGAATTTCATTCTGGAGACACCTTGAACACGAGTGCGGCAGGCACTTTTCGGCGCGCTTGTATCGCGCCCGGCAGCTTAACGCCAGATGAGGGAGTGCTGGCGGAAAATCCAGCGCGCCCGGTGCGGAACTCAACCCCGACCAAGAAATTCCACCGGATTGACCGGCACGCCATCACGCCGCAGTTCCAGCGTGACAAGCGGGCTGACCGGCGCCGCGACACCAAGCGGCGCGCCGCGCACCAATTGCTGGCCCACCGCGACATCCACGCGCGCCATGCCGGTAACCAGCGTGGTCCAGCCGCCATCATGTTCGATAATCACGATCCGGCCATAGCCGCGATAGGGCCCGGCAAAGGCCACTCGCCCGGCCGCCGGGGCCACAATTTGCGCACCGGCGCGCGGAGCCAGCGAAATGCCCTGGGAAAGCACCCCTCCCCGGGAAGGAGCGCCAAAGCCCGTGACGGTACGCCCCGTTACCGGCAACTGATACCCAGCAGGAGCCCGCTTCGAGCCAGGCGCCTGCCTACTGGCTGCAATCACACGAGATTCGGCCGGGCGTTCAGGGCGGATGATGGGCCCCGGTAAGGCGGCCAGCCGTTCCCGCAGGTTCCCGGCAGCATCGAGCTGAGTCACCAGCGAATCGAGATCGCGCGCCTCCTCGGCTAAGGCCAGGGCGAGTTGTGCCTCGCGCGCAGCATCGCCGCTTGCCCGGCGCGCATCGAGCCTCTGCCGCGTTTCGAGTGCCGCCAGATCCTTGCGCCGGGTCTCCAGCAAGGTCTCGTTTCCACGCAGATCGGCCAGAGCCTTCTGCGCCTGCGATTGCAGCGCCCGCCCCCGCGCAAGTTCTCCGCGCAGGGCAACCGTGCGCTGCTGCACTTCAGGCACGGTGGAGCCCAGCATGGCCCGCAGATAGACCATTTCCTTCACGGAGCCGGGCCGCATCACCGAAAGCGCCAGCGGGCGGCGGGAAAAGCGCTGCAAGGCTGCAGTCAGGCGAACGACGGGCTTCTGCCGCTCAGCCAGGCGGGCCGCAAGCGCGCGGCGCTGGCTATCGATCAAGGCAAGGTTCGCTTCTGCGGCGGCGATAGTTGCCTCGGATTCCTGGATTCGCGCAGCCAAAGCTGCAGCTTGCCGAGCGGTTTTTTCGACAGCCTTCCCCGCGCGCGCGGCTTCTGCCTCCAGCGATTTCGCCCGGATTTCTGCCGCCTGCCGGTCTTTCAAGGCACGGGCCATGGCCTGCCGCGTCTCATCCACGCTGGAATAGACACCGCCCTGCTGGGCGGAAGCTCCTGCGGAAAGCAGGGCGGCCAGCAATAGGGGCGCAAGGATATGGCGGGGGCGAAAAGGCACGCCCTAGCCTGCCCGATGATAGGGATGGCCTGCAAGGATCGAAGTGGCGCGGAACAATTGTTCCATCAGCATCGCCCGAGCCAGCAGATGCGGCCAGGTTGCCTTGCCGAAGGCCAGCAGCAGATCAGCTTCCTGCCGCGCGGCATCGCCATGCCCATCCGCCGCGCCCAGCACGAAGCGGGCCTCACGCACGCCATCGTCCCGCCACCGGCCGAGCAAAGCGGCAAACTCCTCGGAGGAAAGCTGCTTGCCGCGCTCGTCCAGCAACACGGTGCGGCAAGGGGTGAGAGGCTCGGCAATGGAGCCGCCCGTTTCCGGAAGCTCGGTAAGCTTCATCGGCCACTGGATGCGCTTTTCATAGCGCGCGACGAGGTCTGCCTCGGGCGAACGCCCGATCTTCCCTCTGGCAATAACGTGCAGGCGCATGGAACCCTCCCGCGCCTGCCTTACAGCTTACGCTTGCCCGGCCGCAACCGGCGGAGCGTCGCCAAAGGCCCACATGCGTTCGAGATTGTAGAAGCTGCGCACTTCCGGACGGAAGAGATGCACCACCACGTCCCCGGCATCGATCAGCACCCAGTCCGCGGCCGGCAGGCCTTCGATCCGAGCGGAACCGAAACCCGCCTGCTTTACTCGCTCGCCCAGCTTCTGGGCCATGGCAGCAACCTGACGGGTCGAACGGCCAGATGCGATCACCATATAATCGGCAATGCTCGACTTCCCTTCCAGCGGGATCGAGATCACATCCTGTGCCTGATCATCGTCCAGCGACTGGAGGACGAGAGCGTGCAGCCGTTCAGCGTCGCTGGCCAGCTTGCCGCCTGTGGCAGGTATCGGGCCAGCCTGGGGGCTGGCTTGAGAAGCGCCGGTACTAGCCGGCGAGGTCTGCGCCTGATTCATCGCAGTTGGTGGTGCTCCATCATGGGGGAAACGAACGCAAAGGGAGGCTGGCGCCTCATGTGCGCTCCTCCCCGTGTCGGTCTTGAATGAGACAATGCGTCACCTGATCCCGTGGGGGCGCGCCCTTGAAACGGCGGGCCCAGTCAGGATCTGCGCGGCGTATCTGTGTCGCCGAGCGCGGATCAGGATCGAAACGCAATTCTATCAGCGCCGGTGCGCTCCATTCACCCCGGTTTATCAATCTGGCGGCAGGAACCCGGAAGCGCCTGAGCCAGGCCATCGCGGGGCTCGCGAAGGCAAGGGCATCATAGCCGGGGCGGGCAATTACCGCAATCGGCATTTCCCGCGCTATACCGCGCCAGTCCTTCCAGCGGTGGAACTGGGCAAGATTATCGGCCCCCATCAACCAGATGAAGCGGCGGCGGGGATAGCGCCGCTTGAGCGCGCGCAGCGTATCCACCGTGAAGCGGGTGCCGCGTTTCTGCGCCAGTTGCCGCTCTATCGCGCTGACCTTGATGCGGGCTCCCCGCGCCGCCTTCTGCGCGGATTTGACGCGTGCGCCCAGCGGCGCCATGCCCGCCTGCGGTTTCAGGGGATTGCCAGGGGAAACCAGCCACCACAGCTCGTCCAGCCCCAGCGCATCCAGCACGAACTGGCTGATCCGCCGATGCCCGCGATGGGCTGGGTTGAAACTGCCGCCCAGCAGGCCAGTGATCGGTCCCTTGCCGCTCATCGCGGCTCCCGCCGGGGCGAGACACGGGCCGCATTGCCCCCGGTCTGCATCGCAATCGACCAGCCGGGATATTCCGGCTCCGGCGCGCCCAGCATGTCGAGCCGTTCCAGTTCTTCGCGCGTAAGCTCGACAGCGCTGGCCGCGATATTCTGGGCGAGCTGGTCAGGCCGCTTGGCCCCCACGATCACGCTGCTGACAACCAGCTGGTGCAGCAGCCAGGCCAGCGCGATGGCGGCCACGGCAACGCCCCGCTCTTCCGCCATCGGGCGCATCGCCTCCACCAGGGCAAGGGCCTTTTCCTTGTCCACGCGTGGGAAATCGAGCTTCGCACGGCGCCCTTCGCCCTGCGTTTCTCCTTCCTTGCCCAGCGCATATTTGCCGCTGAGCATGCCGCCCGCCAGCGGGCTCCACACCATCAGGCCCAGCCCTTCACTGGCCAGCATCGGCACGATTTCGCGCTCCAGATCGCGCGTGGCGACTGTGTAATGCGCCTGAAGCGAGATGAAGCGGCTCCAGCCCCGCGCTTCGGCAATGCCCAGAGCCTTGACGATCTGCCATGCCGCCCAGTTGGACACGCCGACATAACGCGCACGGCCGGAGCGGAGGATGTCTTCAAGCGCACGCAGAGCCTCTTCAATGGGGGTCAGCGGGTCCCAGCCGTGGATCTGGTAGAGATCGACATGGTCCAGCCCCAGCCGGGCAAGGCTCTGGTCCACATGGTGCAGCAGGTGTTTCGCGCTGGTGCCCGCATCGTTGGGGCCCTGTCCCATCGGGCCCATGCCCTTGGTGGCGATGACGATTTCCTGCCGGGGAATGCCAAGGCTGCGCAGAGCCCCCCCTACAAATTCTTCCGACTGGCCCTGGGTATAGACATTAGCCGTGTCGATGAAATTGATGCCCGCTTCCACCGCCTGGCGGACCAGCGCGGTGGCCCCTGCCTGGTCCAGCTCATGCGCGAAGAAGCGACTCGGCTTGTTGCCGAAAGTCATCGCGCCAAGACACAGCTCGGAAACCACGAGGCCCGAATTGCCGAGACGATTATAGCGCATGGCATGTTCCTCCCACCTGGGAGGGGTGATGCGGGGCAGGCCCGGTGCCGTCAAGCGCCACCGGGATTTGCCACTGTCAGGGGCGCGTCTGGCCCTTGCCGCGCGCGATCCATTTATACGTCGTCAGCCCTTCAAGCGCCACCGGCCCCCGCGCGTGGAGCCGCCCGGTGGCAATGCCGATTTCCGCGCCCAGCCCGAATTCACCGCCATCGGCAAACTGGGTGGAGGCATTGACCATCACAATCGCGCTATCGACTTCGTTGAGGAAGCGTTCGGCCACAGCCTCGTCCGAGGCGATGATCGCATCGGTATGGCCGGAAGAATGGCGGGCAATGTGGTCCAGCGCGGCGTCGAGCCCGTCCACCACGGCGACCGAAAGGATCGCGTCGAGATATTCGGTGTCCCAATCATTGGCGCTGGCCATGCCGATACGCGGATCGAGCGCACGAGCGCGACCGTCTCCCCGCACTTCGCAACCGGCGTCGATCAGGGCCGCAACCACATCGGAACCGCCGGGGAAGTTCGCGTCGATCAGCAGAGTTTCCATCGCCCCGCAAATGCCGGTCCGGCGCATCTTGGCATTGAGCACAATCTTGCGCGCCATCTCCGGATCGGCGGAGGAATGGATATAGGTGTGGCAGATGCCGTCGAGATGGGCGAGCACGGGCACCCGCGCTTCGGCCTGGACACGAGCGACGAGGCTTTTGCCACCGCGCGGCACGATCATGTCGATCAGTCCGGCTGCGCGCAGCATGGCGCCCACGGCCTCACGATCCTGCGTGGGCATAAGCTGCACCGCATCGCCGGGAATCCCGCCTTCTTCCAGCCCCTTGACCAGAGCCGCATGGATTGCGCGGTTGGAATGGACTGCCTCGCTGCCGCCGCGCAGCAGCACGGCATTGCCCGCACGCACGCACAGGGCGGCTGCATCCGCCGTCACATTGGGGCGGCTTTCATAAATGATGCCGATCAGGCCGATGGGAATGCGCACGCGCGACAGTTCCAGACCATTGGCAGGCACTGAAGAATCGATCACCTGGCCCACGGGATCGGGCAGATCCGCCACGGCCTCCACGGCAGCGGCAATACCTTCCAGCCGCGCGGGATCGAGCTTCAGACGATCGAGCATGGCGCCGGTCAGCCCACGGGCCTCCCCCGCCGCAACGTCGCGTTCATTGGCGACCAGCACATCTGGCCCGGCTGCGCGCAAGGCAGCGGCGGCGAGCTTGAGCGCGGCGGATTTTTCCGCATCGCTCTTCCTCGCCAGCACGCGCTGGGCGGCGCGGCCTGCACGGGCAAGGCCTTCCACGAGTTCAGAACACTGGGCGTCGATATCATGCTGCGTAGCCATGGCGCTGGGCACTATCATTCCCGTTGCAACTTGTCGATTCGAGCCGATTCGCACCGATTCGGAGGAATCGACTATATGGTAAGCCGCAGATTCACGGTTCTGCCGCTGGATTGTTATCCATCACAACGATTCATCGCGCGACTCCACCGGACTGACCTTCCGTTACAGAGTCACGATAGACGCCTATCGACAGCCCTGTAAGCAGCCTCTCCCATACCGAGAACGGGTGTGGGGTCGTCAACTTGATCAGGGCGGATGCCGCAAAATTGCGGGCAAGGCTGCAGGCCTGGTTCCCGGATCGCGAATTTTTTATGCGATCGCAGGGCCAGGTACGCTTCATCAAGGTGTCTTCGCGGCTGCAAATGGCCGGTGCGGGGGCTGTTGCCTTTGCCTTGTTCATCTGGGCCGTCACCATGGTGGGCGTCGCGGTCAGCCAGTTCATCTCCCAACGCGATCAGCTGGACCTGCTGAAACGTGAAGCCAAGATCGAATCCGCCGAAAACCGCGTAGCCACCTATCGCGAGAATCTCGACGATACGGCCGACGAATTGAACCGCCGCCAGGAATTCATCGAACAGACGCTGGACGGCGTGCTCGACGACATCAAGGTCACTGGCAAGGATACGGTCAGCGATTCCTCCAAGGAAGCCGCCGAAACCGTGAAGAAGGTGAGCGCCGCCATTCCCGAGGCCGCGGGCCTTGCCCGGATCGAGGCGCGCCAGCTGGCCTTCGTCGAAAAGCTCACCCGCTATGCCGATCAGCGTTCCGCCCGCGCCGCAGCGGCAATCCGCAAGCTCGGCCTCAATCCCGATGCGATGATGCGCAATGCGCGCAGCGCCCAGGGCGGCCCGCTGGAACTGCTCTCCACCAGCAAGGACGGCTCCATCGATCCCCGGTTCGAGCGCATGGGCCTCAGCCTTGCCCGCATGGAAGCGCTGGAAGAAAGCCTGCAGGGCATCCCGCAGGTTCTTCCCGCGGCGGAATGGTCGATTTCTTCAGGCTTCGGCTATCGCCACGATCCCTTCACCGGGCGCGGCGCGATGCATACGGGGCTGGATTTCCGCGCCGGCTATGGCTCGCCGATCCATGCGGCGGCCAAGGGCCGTGTCAGCTTCGTCGGTCAGCGGGCCGGCTATGGCAAGGTTGTGGAGATAAGCCACGGCAATGGGCTGATGACGCGGTATGCCCATATGTCCGCCTTCCGCGCCCGGGTAGGCCAAAAGGTCGCCGCGGGTGATGTGATCGGTGCAATCGGCAGTTCCGGGCGTTCCACCGGGCCGCACCTTCACTTCGAAGTCCGCATTAACGATCGGGCGGTCAATCCCCGCCCATTCCTGGAGGTCGCACCCCATGTTCTCGAAGAAGTCCGCGGAAGCCCCTCGGTCCACGCCGCCAAGGCAGCAAAATAAGGCTGCCATGACCAGCAATGCCACCTTTTCGGTCATCGGCCCGGATGTGGTCATCAGGGGCAATATCAGCGCCAGTGCCGATCTGCATGTCGATGGCAGGGTGGAAGGCGATATCAGCTGCGCGTCACTGGTGCAGGGAGAAGCCAGCGTGATCGAGGGTTCGATCGAGGCCGAAAGCGCGCGGCTGGCCGGGCGAGTGACAGGATCGATCCATGTGCGCGAACTGGTGATGCTGCGCACCGCACGAGCCGATGGCGATGTCCGTTACGATGCCCTGACCATCGAGCAGGGCGCGCAGGTCGTGGGGCGCTTCTCCCACCATGCTCCTGCCCAGGAAGCACCCGCGCCGGACGAGGACGATGGCAATGCGGCAGGAAGCCCCAAGCTGCATCTTGCGGGCTGAATGATCGGCTAAGGGAAGCCGCCCCCTACCCTTCCCCCAGAACTTCCCGGCGCAGGGCCTTGCGGTCCAGCTTGCCTATCGGCGTCTTCGGCAGGGACTCGCGAATCTCCACCCGCTGGAGCCGTTCATGCTTGCCGACGTGGGAATTAGCCCAGTTGCACAGCTTTTCGCCATCGGTGGGAGGGGAACATTCCCCAAGTGTCACGAAAGCCGCCGGGCGCTCGCCCAGATAATCGTCGGGCACCGCGATCACCAGCGCCTCCTTCACGCAAGGATGGCGCAGCAGCACTTCTTCCACCTGGCTGGGGAAGACCTTGAACCCGCCCACGGTGATCATGTCCTTGGAACGATCGACGATGCGGATGTAGAAATCGGGGTCGAGCGTGGCGATGTCCCCGGTCCGCAGCCAGCGCTCACCATCGCGCATCGCAAAGGCAGCCGCCGCCGCTTCGGGCCGGTTCCAATAGCCCTGCATGACTTGCGGGCCGCAAATGGCCAGCTCGCCCGGTTCGCCCGGCGGCGCATCGCGGGTGGGGTCTTCCTTGTCGAGCAGGCGAATCCGGGTTTCCGGCAGGGGCTGGCCGATGGAGCCGTGCCGGTTCTCCCCATCATAGGGATTGGTCGAAACCACGCCGGAGCTTTCGGTCAGGCCATAGCCTTCCACCAACCGCGCGCCGCTTGCCTCCTCAAACCGCTGGTGCAGCGGCTCGGGCAAAGGCGCGCCGCCGGAAATGCACACCAGCAGGCTGGAGAAATCCGTGTGTTTCAGGCGGGGATGATCGAGCAGCGCCTGATACATGGTCGGCACACCGGGGAAGGCCGTGGCCCCCACGCGCTCCATCGTCTTCAACGCCTGCCCGGCATCGAAACGCGGCAGCATCGCCAGGCAGCCGCCCTTCACCACCGTGCGGTTAAGGACGCAGGTATTGGCGAAGACGTGGAACAGCGGCAGCACGCCCATGATGATGTCCGGCCCGGTGCGGAACGGATCGATGGCATCGACCTGCCGGGCATTGGCGGTCAGATTCTGGTGGCTGAGCATGGCCCCCTTGGGCACACCCGTGGTCCCGCCCGAATATTGCAGCAGGGCGATGTCCTTTTCGGCATCGAGCGCGACCGGTTCCGGCAAAGCGCGCACCACCATGGCGTTCCATGCCAATACATCCGCGCGGCGCGGCAAGGCCATGGTACTCTTGCGACCAAACAGGCGGAGCGCAACACCCTTTGCCCAGGGCAGCATCTCCGCTAGGCGCCCCACCACCAGCGTCTGGAGCGAGGACTGGTCCAGCACCTTACAGGCCGTAGGCAGCAAAGCAGGCACATCCAGCGTGACGAGCAGGCGCGTGCCGGAATCCTCCACCTGGGCTTCCAGTTCCTCCACTGTGTAGAGCGGGGAAAAGTTAACCGCGGTGGCCCCGGCTATCATCGCCCCATAATAGGCCGCGACATAAATCGGCGCATTGGGCAGGAACAGGCCGACCCGGTCCCCCTTGCGGATGCCGAGCTTCTGCAGCCCGGCGGCAAAGGCCCGCGCGTCGCAAAGAACCTCAGCGTAAGAATAATGCCTGCCCATGAACTCAATGAGCGAAGCCGCGGGATGAGCCGCCACCGAACGCTCCAGCATTTCCGGCATGGTCATGGGCGGGAGATCGAGCTCCCATGGCGAGGGATGATTGTAGCATTCCGGCGCCGGTCTGAATTCGGCGTCCGGGCTGCCTGCTAGTGGCCCGGCCTTACTGACATCCATGTTAATCAGTGTGACTTAAGCAGGCAGTTAAGGCAAGGGAATTGGCGGCGGCTCGAGGCTTCCAGACAAAGAAAAACGCCCCCGGAATCGATCCGGAGGCGCTTTTATGTCCCGTTATCATGCGGGATATTCAGATGCCGTAGCGTCAGCCGATCAGCCTTGCCCTTCGGCGGCCTCCGCAGCGCGCTTGGCTTCCAGCCAGGCTTCCACTTCGGCTTCCTGCGCGGCCTCGATCGCGGCCTTGGAAGCGGCTTCCCGCTCTGCCCGCAATTCGTCGATCAGCGCCTGACGATCATCGGAGGAGGTGTTTTCGGCCGGAGCGGCAGCATCGATGCCAGCCTTCTTGGCCGATTTGGAAACCACGGCGTCCAGTTCACGCTGCGAACACAGGCCCAGGGTCACCGGGTCTTTCGCCTGGATGTTCTGGATGTTCCAGTGCGAACGGTCACGAATGGCGGCAATGGTGTTGCGCGTGGTGCCGATCAGCTTGGAAATCTGCGCATCTGAGATTTCGGGGTGATTGCGCAGAATCCAGGCGATGCCGTCGGGCTTGTCCTGCCGCTTCGAGACCGGCGTATAACGCGGGCCCTTGGTGCGGCTGACCTGCACCGGCGCCTTCTGCATCTTCAGGCGATAGTTGGAATCGGCCTGTCCGCGCTCGATCTCGTCATGCGTCAGTTCGCCCGAATGGATCGGATCGCGCCCGGTATATTTGGAGCTGGCGAGATCATCGGCCATGGCCTGCACTTCCAGGATGTGCAGCCCGCAGAAATCCGCAATCTGCTCAAAACTGAGCGCGGTATTGTCGACGAGCCACGACGCCGTGGCATGCGGCATGAGCGGTTTGGTCTGGGACATGGTCTTCTCTCCGCCCGCATCTTCACGGGCCCAAAATAGAAGGGCCGCCCCTTTCGGAGCGGCCATTGCCCGCCCTAGATAGGGCATTGCCCCCGTTTGGGCAAGCGCATGCAGTCAGGCCGCGCGGGGAATTGCGGGTGGCAAGCCCGCTACCGCTGCGGCTGGCACCGATTCGGCGGGGCGAACCAGCGCGTCGAGGAACTGCCGTGCGCTGGCTTCCCAGGTGAAGCTGCGACCATGGGCAAGGCAATCCTCCCGGTCGAGCGTGAGGGCATGGACAATCGCCTTGCCCAGATCCTCGTCCATCGCGCCACTTGCCGGGGTGAGAATGTCCACCGGGCCAGTGACCGGATAGGCTGCCACGGGCGTGCCGCAGGCCAGAGCCTCGATCATCACCAGGCCGAACGTATCCGTGCGGCTGGGAAAAACGAACACATCCGCTCCGGCATAACAGGCCGCCAGTTCCGCCCCCACTTGCCGCCCGAGGAAATGAGCTTCGGGGAATTCCTGCCGCAAGCGAGCCAGCGCCGGCCCATCGCCCACAACCACCTTTGAACCGGGCCCCGGGGCCTTCAGAAACGCCTCGATATTCTTCTCTACCGCCACGCGGCCGACATAGAGCTGAATAGGTCGCGGCAGATCCCAATAGAGATCGGGCGGCTCGATATCCGGGCCGAAAGCCTCAAGGTCCACGCCCCGGCTCCACTCACGCAGATTGGTCAGCCCATGGGCCCGAAGATCCCGCCGCACGCTTTCAGTGGCCACCATGATGCCCGCAGATGGCCGATGGAACCAGCGAATGTAAGACCAGAACCATGCGGAAGGCAGGCCCGTGCGCTTGGCCACATATTCAGGAAAATGCGTGTGGTAGGCGGTCGTGAACGGCAATCCGCGAGCGACGCAATGACTCCGTCCGGCAAAACCTAGCGGGCCTTCAGTGGCGATATGCACTGCGTCAGGCGCGAATTGTTCGATCCGTGCGCCAACCGAACGGCCACTAGCCAGCGCCAAACGAATTTCAGGATAAGAGGGACAAGGCACTGAGCGATACTGATCCGGCGAGATCACCATCACCTCGTGCCCCCAGCGGCTGAGCAGTTCGGTGATGGCCTGCAGGGTGCGGACCACGCCGTTGACCTGCGGGCTCCATGCATCGGTGACGAGGGCGATCTTCATTTGAGAGGGCCCTTTCCCGCCTGTCCGCTCAGGCCGCCTGAACCAGACGGATTGACGCCACGTCAGGCTCTGTCTCTGCGGTATTGCGCTTGGCGATTTCATCGGGCCAGTGGAGGATCTCCATGCGCCCGTCGAAATGTTCCACCAGGGCGTTGCAGCCTTCCACCCAATCGCCATCGTTCCAATATTCGATCCCGTCGAACATGCGGAATTCCGCCGTGTGGATGTGGCCGCACACAACCCCGTCCACCCCGCGCTGGCCAGCGGCGCGTGCTACGATTTCCTCGTAGCGGGAGATGAACTCGACCGCGTTCTTCACCTTATGCTTGGCCATCTTGGACAGCGACCAATAGGGCAGGCCGAGCCGGGCGCGCACCGCATTAATGCGGCGATTGAGCCCCATCAGCAAGGTGTAGGCGGCATCCCCGACGAAGGCGAGCCAACGATGGGCGAGCATTACCGCATCGAATTCATCGCCATGCAGAACCATCAACCGGCGGCCATCGGCCGTATCGTGGAAAGCGGCGCGGCGAATCTCGACTCCCCCGAAATTCAGCCCGGTGAACTGACGGAACATCTCGTCATGATTGCCCGGGATATAGACGATACGCGTTCCCCGCTTGGCCCGCTTGAGGATGCGCCAGACGATGTCGTTATGAGTGGCGGGCCAGTAGAACTTCTTCTTCAGGCGCCAGCCATCGATGATGTCGCCCACCAGATACATCGTCTCGCTATCGACATTGTCGAGGAAGTCGATCAGCAATTCGGCATTGCATCCCTTGGTGCCCAGATGGACATCGGAGATCCAGATGGTGCGATAGCGTTGGCGCCCTTCTTCAGAAGGCTCCGGAACGCTGGGTTCGCTCAGCGTGAAATGAGGAAAAGCCGAAACGGCCCCGCCGCTTTCGCCGTAATTGTCTTTTTCGCCAAACATTCGGCAAAGCCCTCGAACAGCCTGATCTTGGCTTTGCGCCTATGAATCCTAATTGTTACAGGCGATTCACAGTTCAGGGACAGTTCCGCGACTCTTTACAATTTAAACGTCATTCCATCGTCACATAACCGGGCAGGTTTCCGACCCGGTCGAGCCACGCGCAGACATTGGCATAACCAGCCAGCGCGAAGCCGCCCTCTTCCGCGACATGCGTATAGGCATAAAGCGCGACATCCGCGATCGAGGGAGCATTGCCCACGAACCAGTCCTGCCCCCCAAGGTGACGATCCATCAATTCCAGCGCGGCCTCGCCAGCCAGATGTTTGGCGGACAGTTGGGATTGTTGTTGTGCGGACAGGTTCTGCGGTCCGACATAAGTAAGCCAGAAGCGCAAAGTGGCGATATTAGGTTCGTGATTATATTGCTCGAAGAACATCCAGCGCAGCATATCCGCCCGGTCGAAGCGATCTTCGGGGATCAGCCGCGAATCGTCTGCCAGATAGAAACAGGCGGCGTTGCTTTCAGGCAGGAAGCGATTGCCGATCTGCAGCACCGGGATGCGGCCATTGGCATTCACTTTTGCAAGAAATTCGGGCGTGCGCGTCTCGCCCTTCAAGATGTCATAGCTGCGCCGCTCCAGATCGAGGCCAAGCAAGGCCGCGGTGAGGCGAATCTTGTAGCAATTGCCGCTGACGGGATCCTCATGGAGGATCAGCTTCTCATCCATCGGAAACCTCCAGCACGATCTTGCCGATATGTTCGCCCGCTTCCATCCGGGCATGAGCGGCTCCAGCCTCCGCCAGCGGGAACACCTTGTCCATTACCGGGCGCAAGGCCCCTTCGGCCACCAAAGGCCAGACATTCTCGGCGATTTCCCGTGCCAGCAGTGCCTTGAACGCGTCCGACCGCGGGCGCAGTGTCGATCCGGTCAGCGTCACGCGGCGCACCATCAGCGCCGCCATGTTGATCTCGGCCTTGGCGCCGCCCAGCACGGCGATGGTCACATGACGGCCATCCTCAGCAAGGCAGCGCAGATTGCGCGGAACATAGCTGCCGGCCACCATGTCCAACACCAGATTCACACCCTTGCCCGCAGTGAAGGCCTGGACTTCCTCTACGAAGTCCTTTTCGCGATAATTGATCGCCAGATCGGCGCCGATTGCGTGCGCAGCCTCGCATTTATCCTCGCTGCCGCAGGTGGTGATGACGGTGAGGCCGAACAGCTTGCCCAGCATGATCGCCATCGATCCGATACCGCTGGTGCCGCCATGGACCAGCAGCGTCTCGCCCTGCGATGCCCAG
>MKUB01000044.1 GCA_001898545.1 Sphingomonadales bacterium 63-6
ACGCCGGGCGAGGTCTATGGGTTTGAACTCGAAATGCGGGCTGAGCCGATCGACAACCTGACGATCGACGGTTCGATTGGCTATGCCAAGTTCACGTCCCCGGACCTCAAGACTCCCGGCCGCATCACGGACCGCCTGCTCGGCATCCCGGATCTCAACGCCAGCGCCGGCATCCAATATGTCTTCGACGCACCTGCTCTGGCCGGACGGATCACTCCTCGCCTGGACTGGCTCTACACGGGAACAACCGATTACAGCACCTCCCGGCCCGAGTTGAACAACAAGAGCTATTCGGTGTTCAACGCTCGCCTCACCTATGAGAACGAGCCCAACGAATTCACGGTTTCGCTGTCGGCGACCAACCTGTTCAACAAGTTCTACTACATTAGCTATTTCGATCTCTCCGGTTATGGCTTCCCGCAAACCAACGCCCAGCCCGCTGAGCCGCGCGAATGGGCTGTCACGGTGAGCAAGAGATTCTGACCGTTTCCCGAACCTCCCAGGGGTGCCGTGTTCGCGCGGCACCCCACCCCTGTCGGACATGGGGCCTTCCACACGGAAACGGCCTTGTGTCCGCCTTTGGTATCTGAAGGAAAGAGGTCGAAATGCGAGCATCACGGCGGATTTCAGGACGGAACAAAAGAAACTGTCCAAGCAGTAGTCGCAGGACATTTCTGGCCGGAGGCCTTTCTCTTGGCGCATTTGCCCTTCTTCCTGCAGCGCAGGCGAGAGCCGCAAAGGCAGGCGGCGGGGCAAGGGGGGCATCGGAAAGCTATGTACCAGGGGCGCCGCATCCTGCCTTGCCTCCGCAGGAGGTCACGGCGTCTTCCTCCGTCGCTCGGCTCAATGGAGTTGACCTCTGGTACTGGGACACGGGCGGCCCGGGGGAAGCGATCATATTGCTGCATCCCGCCACTGGCAGCGGCCATGTCTGGGGCTATCAGCAGAACGCATTCGCCCAGGCGGGGTATCGGGTAATCGGCTATTCGCGGCGCGGCTTTCGCGGGTCGAGTAGCGGCGAGGCCGGCGCGCCGGGCACCGGCGCAGGCGATCTTGCCATGCTGGCAGACCACCTTGGCATTGAGCGCATGCATCTGGTGGGAACCGCCGCAGGCGGGTTTGTCGCCGGCTCTTTCGCTATCGCCGCGCCTGAGCGCGTCCGCAGCCTCACCATTGCCTGTTCGCTTGTCACCACTTCCGATCCGGCCATGCGCAAGACCGTGCCCTGGGCCTATGAGCCATGGTGGAACCAGCTGCCCGAAGATTTGAGGGAACTGAGCCCATCCTATCGTGCAGTCAATCCCGAGGGACATGCCCGATGGATCGAACTGCATGAGCTCTCCCGCCAGGGCACAGCCCCCGTCAATCAGCCAGCCGGAAGTGTTACGGCAACCCTGGAGACGCTTGCCCGGATCACCTCACCCACCTTGCTTGTTTCGGGCGATGCGGACCTCATCTCCCCTCCGCCAGTCGCACGGCTTCTGGCTGACGCAATTCCCGGCAGCGAACTGACCATCCTCACCGAATGCGGGCATTCCGCCTATTGGGAACGCCCCGATGCGTTCAACGCGGCGGTGCTTGCTTTCATCGAGCGCCACTAAGCCACAACCTCTTTGAAAGAACATCATGCAAGAGACGCACGTAATCCCGCATTTTATTCTGGGCGAAACCCGTGGAGCCGTCACCGAACGCTTTGCTCCGGTGTTCGATCCCTCGACCGGGCAACCGACGGCTCGGGTTCCGCTGGCCGATGCATCGCAGGTGGCCGAAGCGGTTGCAGCCGCCCAATCCGCTTTCCCCGCCTGGGCGGCAACCCCGCCTCATGTAAGAGCGCGGGCTTTGTTCCGCTTTCGCGATCTGGTCGAACGGGAAAGCGACCGCCTGGCCCAATTGATTTCACGCGAACATGGCAAGGTGGTTTCGGACGCCAAGGGTGAGTTGATCCGTGGGCTGGAAGTGGTCGAATTTGCCTGCGGCATCCCGCAAATGCTGAAAGGTGAATTCAGCGCCGGTGTCGGCCGCAATATCGATGCAGTCTCCTTCCGCCAGCCTTTGGGAGTAGTGGCAGGGATCACTCCCTTCAACTTCCCGGCAATGGTGCCGATGTGGATGTTCCCCGTGGCCATTGCCTGCGGCAATTGCTTTGTGCTGAAACCCTCGGAGCGGGACCCTAGCCTGGCGGTGGAACTGGGCCTGTTGCTGAAGGAAGCCGGGCTGCCGGACGGCGTATTCAATGTCATCCATGGGGACAAGGAAGCGGTGGATGCGCTGCTCGACGATCCCCGGATCGAAGCCGTGAGCTTCGTCGGCTCCACGCCGATCGCGGAATATGTCCATCGTCGCGGCAGCGAGAACGGCAAGCGCGTTCAGGCGCTGGGCGGGGCAAAGAACCACATGATCATTATGCCGGATGCCGATCTGGATCAGGCAGTCGATGCGTTGATGGGGGCGGCCTTTGGCTCTGCGGGAGAGCGCTGCATGGCGATCTCGGTGGCAGTGCCGGTGGGCGAGGAAACCGCCAATGCCCTTGTGGCGAAGCTTGCGGACAAGGCCCGCGCCCTCAGAGTGGGGCCAGGTATCGATGACTCGAATGACATGGGCCCCCTTGTTACGGCCCAACATCGCGACAAGGTCCGTTCCTATATCGATCTCGGCGTATCGGAAGGGGCAGAGCTCGTGGTCGACGGCCGCGGCTTCTCAGTGCCCAACCATGCAGAGGGCTTCTTCCTGGGTGCCACGCTGTTTGACCGGGTAACGCCTGAAATGCGCATCTACCGTGAGGAGATCTTTGGCCCGGTACTCTCAGTGGTTCGGGCGGATGATTTTGAGCAGGCCCTCGAACTCGTCGACTCCCATGAATTTGGTAATGGCACGGCTATCTTCACGCGCGATGGGCGCACGGCAGAAGAATTCCTGCAGCGCGTACAGGCCGGCATGGTGGGCGTGAACGTGCCGATCCCGGTCCCCATGGCTTTCCATTCATTTGGGGGCTGGAAGCGTTCGTTGTTTGGCGATCACCATATGCATGGCCCCGAAGGTGTGAGGTTTTACACCCGCCTCAAGACGGGCACGATCCGCTGGCCCATCGGCGCCGGAACCGGCGCTGAATTTGCGATGCCGACCCAGAAATAACGCTCTTCCAAGATTGGTATTTCACAAAGCAGTCACGGGACCGGAGCCGGCGTAGGCTCCTGGTCCCGGAACTTCGCTTGCGCCTGATAGCAGGTGGAATGATCCGGGCAGTAATTGGGCGGCAGACGGCCGCTCACCGGATTGGCGTAATGGAACCACATCGGCTTTACGTCGGGGAAGGTAATGAAATCCGGCCCCGCACCGAAACCCACTCCGCGAATGCCCATGTCCGCCTGATCGACATCGGGAGGAAAATCCCTGCGCAGCTTGTCCATCATGGTGGGCTGACGATTGGGATCGTAAGCCGGTGCATCGGGCACATCCGCCCAGCCGCTCTTGTAGCCTGAGGACGTGAAATACAGCTCGTCGATTGACTGATGCTGGAACTTCCAAACTCCATCCTGCAGCACCAAACGGTCGTTGGGATACATGCCGCTCTGGAAGGCGCCCGGGCCATCGGCACTGCTCGAGAAGGAAAACAGGCGCGTACGCAGCTTCGATGTCATGCCATCGGCTCCGACATCTATTACCGGCTGGACGCGCAAATGGATCTGGATCGAGCGGCGCGGGGTTCGTGGCGGGCCGTACATCCTCAGTTCCGCTTCGCGGATCCGCTCCGGCCCGACATAGAAGCCGATCTGGTATTTCCCGCGTCTGCCGGTGCGGGCGAAAAGCGCGCTTGCCCCATCCCAGTTGAAATCGTCCAGATAGTAACCGAAGGCGTGACTGACATTCTCCGCCCCATCGCGCGCCTTTACGGTTGCAAGCTCGCTCTCGAGCTTCGCGAGGCCTGTATCGTCCAGCGATACTCCCACCTCGGAAAAGCTCTGCCCAAGGGGCGCGGGCTTCGCATCATCGAAGCTTAATGCGATAGTTCCTGCGGGATATGTGACTGGCTTGCCTGTAACAGGATTGGGGAACCCGAATGCAGGAATCCAGGCCTGATCGCGCGGGAGAGAAATGCCGGAGGGAGCATCCGGCTCATACCCCTTTTCCGGTGCCGGTTCCGTCATCTGGCTCTCGGCCCAACCACGATAATAGTCGCTGCGCAGCTTCGGAAAGAGGCGCATCTCTGCAATCCGCCAGATGCCGTCCTGCTCGATATATCGGTTCTCAAAGATTGCCTGGGTCCACCACCCGCCAATGTGGTTCTGGCCGAGCATTCCGAGTTCGAAGCCTCGCGCTGTGGCCTGTTTGCCGTCAGGCGACACGGTGACGATCGTCTCAAGCTGCAGATGCTCGTTTACTTCCCCTCGGAGAAGCCCGTTCGAGGCCATCTTCCCGAAGGAGCGGCGAATCCCTGCTTCTCCGCGATAAAGTCCGACACCTGCAATCTCCAACGTGCCGTCCGGGGTGAACAGGTCGGTGATATCGGTCCACATTTTCTGGTCGACATAATAGCCATAGGCATTCTGCAGACGTTCGACGGCATCCTCGGCAGTGAGTTGCCGCAGTCGGCCAGAGATTTCCAGAACACGCGCCTTTGCCGCAGCGTCATCCGAGGGCAGGGGGCCGATATCGGCATGGGCGGGAAGCGGAGGAATTGGGACACCGGCCTGATCGGCGGTGTAGTGAAAGGGCACGATCGGCAGATCGTCCGAAAGGTTAAACCAGCCGGTTTCATATGTGCCGGCATACATGGGATAAAGATGCAGTCGGGCGATCTTCCATCGCCCGTTCTCCAGGACATAGTCGTTCTCGGAAATGCCGCCTTCCCAATTGGCATATTCCCCGAGTTGCCCCAGCATGGCCACTTCATGCCAACGCCCCTGAGCGGCATGGCCATCGGGCGAGAGAGTGATAACCGGCGTCAATTGCATGCGGGTTGCCAAGCCGCCCGGCGCCAGGCCTAACCGGCCATGCCCAAATTTGCGGGTCAGATATGCCTGGATATCGGCCTTACCCGATATTGTGTCCTCGCCGATTTCCAGCACACCCTTATTGGCAAAGAGATCTGCCATCTCGTTCCACAGGCCAAATTCCGCGTAATGGGCATAGGCGAGCTGGACGCGCTTTACCTGTCTGACAGCTTCTGCCCGGGAGAGTTCGATATCCAGCCGCGCGATCCGCTCCGCCGTTTGCCTGCTGATCGGTTCCGCGCTGACGGACGTAGCAGTTACAATCGCAAGCAGCGGTGCGGCGCCCAGAAGCAGCGTAAAATGCCCAAACCGGTTACGTGGATGTACAAGGATCATCGATACCCTCTCTTCGCCGTCCAAGGCTATCGCCTGTCTGCTATCACCGGATTTTCGAGTGTGCCGACGCCTTCGATTTCAATTCGCACCACATCGCCGGGGCGCATCTGCGGCGCATGTCCGTCGGTGCCCATTATGATCACGTCTCCGGGAACCAGAGTGATGTATCGGGTGATCGCGACGATATAATCCGCAATCGAATGGATCATCCGATGGGTCGCAAAACGCTCCTTGAGATCGTCGTTCACGAACACTCGTGTTTCCATCGCATGGAGGTCTGCGCCGCAGCGGATCCACGGCC
The DNA here is from genome assembly GCA_001898545.1 of Sphingomonadales bacterium 63-6. Classification (GTDB taxonomy): domain Bacteria; phylum Pseudomonadota; class Alphaproteobacteria; order Sphingomonadales; family Sphingomonadaceae; genus Andeanibacterium. The sequence goes on from MKUB01000044.1 coordinate 5,629, forward strand.
CAATCGGCTTGAAAGTGTCAGAATTCTTGGATCGCCAGAATGTGCGGTCTTCAAACTGCCAGCCTCGCGCGCTGACATCATTGGCTATCGTGTAGCCGAATATGCAGTCCATCGCGGTTTCCGGCGTCGCGTGTCTGCAGCACCGGCCAATCACCACCGCCAGTTCTGCCTCCACCTGAACATTGGGAGGCACGTCCATGGGCAGTATTATGGGATCGCCCGGTCCCACGATTGCACTCTGGGCGCGATATCCGACCTCGGGGGAGCCAGGCCAGCTTTTCTCCAGATCGAGCCCGAATTCCTCGGCGGCTGTCCGCCAGTGGCCTTCATAATTGATACCGCAAGCATAGAAGGTAGGCGGTACGACTGGGGCAAGAAGACGGCTTTGCCCTAGCGGGACCGGTGCTCCATCGGCGCGCCATAGGCCAAACATATCCCCCTTGATCGGTTGGATCGCATCGCCTTCCAGATAGCCTTGGCGGGGCCCCTCGGGAGTTTCGAAGCGCACCCAGTATTCAGGGAACATGCTCATGGCTGGAGCGGCTCCTCGGTACGCGACATTACCGCCGTAGCCTTGGGGGTCATGAAATCGGGGCGGCGTCCGCTCACCGGATTGGCATAATGGAACCACATCAGGCCGATCGTGGGATAGGGGGCGTAGATTTCCCCCACCAGCGGCCAGTCAGGCGGGAAATCCTTGAGCAACCCATCAGCTCGCGGGATCATTCGATGGCCAAGTCCCTCAGGAATATTGGTCCAGGCATCCTTGTAGTTACGAGTTTGAAGATAGTGATCGATTTCGACAAAGGAGAGGCGCCACACGCCGTCTTCCAGCCGGGCTTCATCCTCGTACATTCCGCCCATCATCGATCCGCCGCTCAGGGAGGAATTGAACTGCAGCAAACGCGTGCGCAGCTTCGCGCTCTGCCCGTCGGCGCTGAGGTGGATCACGGGCTGAATGCGGCCGTGGATCGGAATGAAGGTGCGCGGCGAGGCACGCCGACCATAACGGTCGATCTCCATCTTCTCGATCCGTGCGGGGCCGCGATAGAAGCCCACGCCAGGTGCTTCTCGCAATCCGTCCTGCGTGAAGACTTTACCCAAAGCCTCCCATTCAAAGTCATCGATATAATTGCCGAAAGCGTTTGAGGCATTGTCGATTGCGATAGTGGCGGCGGCGGCGTGAATCTGTGAACGCGCGCGTGCCGCATCTAGGGGAACAGGCGAAGGCTGCGGTGCTGCGCAATCGGCCATTGCGGTCGGCTCGGCTGGGGCGGGCCCGTCCGCCTTGCGCGCCGGAGCAGGCAGATGTTGTATCGCTTCATCCCAGCTTACACGGTGATCGGTACGCATTCGCGGATAGTTGCGCACCTGTTTGAAGCGCCAGACCCCGTCACTTTTCTCGAACAGATTGTCGAACAGGGTGAAGGACCAGAACGCGCCGGCGTCATTGTTCCCGGTCATCCCGAAATCGTAACCTCGCGCCCGCGCGGTCTTCCCGTCAGGGGCGACGCAGACGATCAGATTCATGATCGGATAATCATTGATATCGCCGTGGCGCAGCCCTTCGGGTCCCTCTCGTTCCAGCGCCGCACGGATTCCTTCTGCCCCGCGATAGGTGCCGATTTCAGCGCTGGAGAAGGAACTGTCCTGAGCGAAAAGATCCGTCACGTCGGGCCACATCCGGCGGTCCCGGTAATAGCCGTAAATGTACTGCAGATTGCGCACCTGATCTTCGTCATCGAGGCGCTGGGCACGCGCCGCGATCATCGGCGCAGAAATCGACGGCACAGGCGTACTCGGCGCCGCGCTGGCGTAGGCAGGAGTGCCCACGGTTTCAGCCTGATAGTGATAGGGAATTACCGGCAGGTCCGGCACGAGATTCTTCCAGCCCTGCGCATAGTCACCCGCGAATTGCGCGTGGTAACCCAGATGGGCGATCCGCCATGCGCCATCCTCTCGAACATAGGTGTTTTCGTAGATTCCACCTGTCCAATTGTCCGACACGCTGCTTCCGCCGAACATGCCGACTTCGTGCCAGCGCCCTTTCGCGCTCAGTCCATCCGGAGAAAGGGTGAGGACGGGGGCCATCAGCAGGCTGGCGCGCAGGCCCTTCTTAACGTCGGAACCTGCGCCGAAATGCCCGATTAGGGCAGCACGGATTCCCTTACGTCCTGCCGCGGTCGGGACGCCCAGTTCGACCGTTGCCTGGGTTGAAAACAGCCCGCTCGCAGCGTCCCAATCGCCTGTCTCGATATATTGCGCGAGCAGGGTCTGGAGATCGCGCACCTGCCTGATCGATTCGGTACGGTCCAATGCCAATGCGAGTGGCGCCTCGTCCTGCGCGTGAGCAGGGCTCGGCACTTGCCCCATGGCAAGGGTCAGCGCGATTGCGGTGAGGATCGGTTTAGTAGCCATTGGCTTCCAGGCTCGTTTCGGGATGGGCCGCACAGGTCACGCAGTCGGGCCAGTAATAGTCAGGCACGCGCCCGCTGACGGGATTGACATAGCTGAACCACATCGGTGTCGCCGAGGGATAGCCGGGGTAGGCCGGGCCATTGTGAACATAGGGATTGAAGGCCTTGCTGCCGGGGATGTAGCCCTGCTGGCGCTGTCCCAGTTCGGTCAGCAAGATATCGGGGGGATAGGCCCCCAGCAGCATATCGGGCACTTTCTCGGCCGGTTCGGCAGGCACCTTTATCCAGCCATCCTTGTAATTGGCGGAGCGGTAGTAGAATTCGTCAATCGCTACGCTCCACAGCTTCCAGGCGCCATCTTCCAGCACGGCCTGGTCGTTGGGGTACATCCCGCCTGAAAAACTGCCCGCATATTCCAGGCCACTCGATATGGAGAACAGGCGCGTGCGAAATTTCGCGGAACGGCCATCGGGCGCTACATCGATCACCGGCTGAATACGAAGGTGGATCGGAATCCCCGTACGCGGCGACTTGCGGTGGCCCCATTTGGTGATCTCGGCAGTAGAGATACGTTCCGGGCCGATAAAGAAACCGGCATAGGGCATCTCGCGCGCGCCCTTGCGGGCAAATATCTGCCCCAACTGCTCCCATTCGAAATCATCGATATAGTTGCCGAACGCATTGGAGACGTTTTCAGCGCCAATATCCGCCGCCAACAGCTGAACCTTGCGTTCCGCCTCGGCGACGAGAGCGCTGGCCGATCCCGCGCCGACCTTGGCGGTGCGTGTTTCGCCTGGGATCAAGGCCCCCGTGCCGGAACCAGCGGCCAAAACAATGGGCTTACCGGTTACGGGATGGAGATAGGAAAAGGCAGGCACGGCCCACTTGGCGAAATCCGACGGGGCATCGGGCGCCTGTTTCTGTTCGGGCGCCAACGGATCAAGGCGGCTTTTTGCCCACCCCTCTGCATAATCTGCGCGGAAACGCGGAAAGAGGTTCATTGCGGCGATCCGCCAGACGCCATCGCGCTTCCTGTAACGGTTTTCGAAGATCGAAACCGACCAATAGGCCTTGCCGTCATTTTGTCCGGTCATCGCAAGTTCGAGACCGCGCGCGGTAGCTTCGTTTCCGTCAGCGCTTACCGTTACGATCGCAGGCAATTGGACATGTTCGTTGAGTTCGTTCGCGCCGATCCCAGCAGGCCCTTCGCGTTCGAGACCGCGGCGGATGCTGGCCGTCCCCTGCCATTGTCCAATTCCAGCGATATCGAGCGTTCCGCCCATCTCGAACAGGTCTGCTACGTCGTCCCACATGCGGCGATCGACATAATAGCCATAGATATTCTGCAAGTTGCGGACGGCATTCTCCGCCAGCATCCCATCCAGCGCGGGATCCAATGCGCGCGCCGCCACCGCCGGATTGGAAATGGGGGCCGGGCTCGCCATTTCAGGAAGAGGAATGCCAGCAGTATCTGGCGTGTAATGCATCGGCACGACCTTGAGGTCGGGCTCCACATTGCGCCAGCCCTTCTCATAGGTGCCCGCGAATTGCGGATAATAATGCATGCGGGCGATCTTCCAGATGCCGCCCTGCTTCACATAGTCATTCTCATAGATTCCGCCCGCCCAGTTGGCCTCCTTCCCATAGGCGCCAGTCATCGCCAGTTCGTGCCAGCGCGCCTTGGCTGTAAGGCCATCGGCGCCCAGATTGACCACAGGCGTGAAGGGCAAAAGCGTGCGAATTTCACCATCGGCCAGCCCGGGGCGCCCGGCGCCGAATGTCGCCGCGATCCAGCGGGCAATCGGGGCCTTTCCCCGAATGGTCTGGTCGCCCACGATCATCTCTGCATCGTCAGCAAAGAGATCCGCCATTTCGCTCCACAATCCGACTTCCGCGAATTGCGAATAGGCGATGTGCAGGCGCCGAACGTCCCGCAATGCGGATATGCCTGCCGCATCGCGCTGGGCAATCGCGGCCCGTTGCGCCAGGGTGGGACTGGGGGCGGTTTGCGCTGCGCAGGGAACCGCGACAATCGCGGCAACGCACAGGGCGATTGCGCGGAAGCCTTTAAAAACCATAGATCTCGGCCGGATTGTCTACGAAGATACGCTGGCGCGCTGCCGCATCGGGCACCCATTCATGGACCAGATCGATCATTACACCGACATCCGGTGAAGCTTCTCCCATTGCGAGATATGGCCAGTCGGATGCCCACAGAAGCCGCTCGGGATTGGCCGCCACCAGTGCGTCATGGAACGGCTTGAGTTCCTCATAGGCGGGATAGGCCGAGGATTGGCGGCACAGGCTTATTTTCACCCATACATGGCCGTCGCCCACGAACCGCAAGAGATGTTGAAAGGCAGGATCCGCCGTTCCCCGCTGCGGATCGATACCGCCCATATGGTCGAGTACGATCGGCATGCCGAAGGGGATCAGCTTCGGAATAATTTCGACATGCTGCTCGACTTTGGCCCAGAGTTCCGGGTGCCAACCCGCATCGGCCATACGCGGCCCCATTTCCAGAACGGACAGGGCAGAAATCGCGCCGATGTAGGGGCGGCCTATATGATCGAGCATATCAACGAACCGCAGCCCCTTGATGCCGGCCGCGTCCATCTCCGCGATTTGCTCGGCGGTAGTTTCCGGACCTCCCAGCGCAATCCCGCGCAGGCGACCGCCAGAGGCTGCTATCGCGTCGCGCAGCAGCGAAGTGTCGAGGCCATAGGCCGCCGGCTGCACCAGCACTCCATAGCTATTGCCGACCGTGTCGAGCATTTCGAGATGGCGCTCCACAGGCGCCTCGGGCGGGGCGTAGTTTGGAGGATTGACCAGCTTGTAGCGATCATAGGGGCCGAAGACATGGCTGTGGCAATCCGCAGCGCCCGCAGGCTGCCGGTTCTTCGGCGCGGTGGGCATTTTCGGAAGGACAGTCTCTATTTCGGACATGGGTTCTCCTGGAGGGTTGGAGCGGGGATCAAGGGAGATTGAAGGGATGGGTGGCTACAGCCGAAGGCCGCGCTTCGAATGAGGCGTGCCATTGCGCGAGGTGCGGAGCCGAGGCGCGCCAATCCAGATCTTCGAAACGAACGTCGAGATAGCCGAGCGCGCTGCCGATGGCCGCATGGCCAATATCAAAGGGCAATTCCGCGATACGCCTGGCTTCGCGATCCAGCAGGACAAGCGCTGCGGCGATCTTGTCCGCGAAAGTGTCCATCCAGGCGATAGTCTTGCGTTCATCCGGCTTGAGGCGCTCCTGCCTCCAAAGGATCAGCGTATCCATGATCCCATCGCCCAGAGATTGGCGACGCAGCGCATCCCACCGTTCGGGACCGGAAGGAAAAAGCGAGGATGTGGGATCGAGGCTGGCGAGATATTCGCAGATCGTGCGACTGTCATACAGCGCACTTCCGTCATCCAGCACCAGCGTCGGAACCTTGCTCAGCGGATTGTCCCGCTGGACCTCCGGATTGGCCTTGGCCATATCGACCGAAGTAGGGATCAGCTCAATCCGTTCGATCGTACCCGTTTCATGCGCCGTCACCGTCACCTTGCGGGCGAAGGGAGACATCTTTCCCCAATAGAGCTTCATCCCCAGGTCTCCTCTGGTCCAGCCTTGGCCGCCGCCAGGGCGCCGCCAGCGGGCTTTGCGCGCAGAACGGCGCTCACGATAAAAGTCACCGCCAGATTGAGCACGAGCGCGCTGACGGCGGAGTAGCAAGGGATCTCGAAGCCGAAGACATAGAGGTTATAAACCGACGCCTTGAAGCCGGTCTCCCCCGCCATCCAGGTTCCCGCCGCCATTCCCGCGATCCAACCCGCGAGAAGTCCGGTGGGATGAAGCCACTTGAAATAGAGGCCCAGCAACACAGCCGGCAGTGTCTGACACATCCAGATTCCACCGATCAGTTGAAGCTGGACGACGGAGGTTTCAGGGAAGAATGTCACAAAGCCGAGAGCCCCGGCCTTGACGACCAGCGAGAAGATCTTGGCAACCATGGTCTCGTGAGCTTCAGAACAATCGGGCCGGATATAGGCGCGGTAGATGTTGCGGGTGAAGAGATTGGCCGCTGCGATGGACATGATTGCCCCAGGCACCAAGGCCCCGATGGCTACCGCCGCAAAGGCAACGCCGACGAACCAGGGCGGAAAGATATAATTGAACAGGGCTGGAACCGCGTAGATTTCTCCGAAACGCGCGAAGCCATCCGCAAATTCCGGCATTTCCCGGACACCCGCCGCCAATGCCATGAAGCCGAGCAGCAGCAGCAACGCCAGCATGAAGGCGTAGATCGGCATATAGACAGCGTTGCGCCGGATTGCGTCACGGCTTGAGGCTGCCAACAGGCCAGTGAGCGCGTGGGGATAGAGGAAGAGGCCCAGCGCCCCGCCCAATGCCAGTGTGGCATAGGCAAATTGCGGCCCAAGGCTGTTGGGCGGACCTGGCGGGAGGATCAGCTTTTCGGGCGGTACGGCATCGAACACTGCTGCATAGCCGCCTAACTTGGCAGGGATGATCACGATGCAGGCGATCAACGTCGTATAGATCAGGATATCCTTCGCGATCGCCATGATGGCCGGCGCACGAAGGCCGCTGTTGTAAGTGAACCCCGCCATTACCCCGAAGGCAAGGAGCAGCGGCACGTCCATTTCGTGCCCCAGCACCGTGACGCTCGCATGCAGGCCGAGCCCGCCGAAGATAGCCTCCAGCCCGACGAGCTGGAGTGAAAGATAGGGCATTGTTGCTACGATGCCGGTCCCGGCGATCATCAAGGCAAGTGTACGGTTACGGAACAAGCCTTCGACCATGTCGGCCGCAGTGACATAGCCGTTGTCCGAGCAGACCTTCCAGACTTTGGGAAAAACGGCGAATACCAAGGGGAAAACGACGATTGAATAGGGCACCGCGAAGAAGCCCGCTCCGCCATTCGCGTACATCAGGGCCGGCAAGGCGACGAATGTGTAAGCGGTGTAGAGATCCCCACCGAGCAGGAACCACACGAGCAGTGGGCCAAAGCGGCGACCGCCAAGGCCCCACTCATCGAGGTGATGCATGTTCCCCTGCCTGAAGCGCCCGGCGAAGAAGCCGAGCGACAGGATCAGGAGAAACAGGACCAGGAACACTCCGATCGCGACTGGGCTGACATTTGCGCTCACCGGTCCGCACCCCGCCAAGCGACGACATAGACGATCCAGGTCAAACCCGCCCCCAGCCAGATCCAGACGAGCTGCCACATGTAAAAGAAGGGGATGCCGAAATAGCGAGGCTCAACGCTATTATAGAAGGGAGTCCAGAGCGCAGCGACGCAAGGCACAAGCAACAGCAGATTGATCCACTTTCGCAGACCATGACCGGGCTTGCCGCTCATTATATTCTCCTCATTCCCGGTCTTGCCGCCCGGTGAGGGAAAGCACGACAAATCTGGTTTTTGCCTCTTTTCCCGAAGCCTTGCCGAGATTTATGGGTCACTTGTCATGTGCGGTCAAATGGGTAATAGCGCATGGCCGGTGTGCATTTTTGCATGAATGGGTATTCTGATGCGGCCTTTCGACTGGGACGATCTTCGCTTTTTCCTGGCGGTTGCGCGGGCCGGAACAGTGTCTCAGGCGGCGCGGCGCCTCGGCGTTGATCACGCCACCGTGATCCGCCGGATCGAAGCCCTTGAACGCGCGATGGGGGTCAAGCTTTTCGAGCGCAGCCCGCGCGGATATTTCCTGACCCAAGGCGGGGAACGCCTGCTTCCCTCGGCAGAGATGATCCATCAGGAAGCGCGAAAGATCGGGCGTGAGCTTATCTCCACAAGCCACGGGGTAGGGGGCGTAGTGCGGATCAGTACTCTCGAAGGCTTCGGCAATTTCTTCCTGGCCAAACGTCTTCCCAACTTCGCCGCCGAATATCCCAATCTCACCATTGAATTGCTGACATTGCAGCAGATCGTAGCCCTTTCCCGCCGCGAGGCAGATTTGGCGATCAGTTTGCAGCCCCCCGAAACGGGCCGCTTCTTCCGTGAGAAGATCACGAATTATTCGCTCTACGTCTATGGTTCGCGCGATTATCTCGCCGCTCACGCACCGATAAAGACGGTAGCGGACCTGAAGGAACACAGGTTTTGCGGTTATATCGACGATCTCGTTTTCGTCCGCGGGCTGGATTACCTTGACGAAGTCGGGAAGGGAATTCGTTCTCGGCTGCAGAGTTCAAGCCTCCACGCACAAACCGAATCCGCGCGCGCCGGATATGGCCTGTGCGTCCTGCCTTCCTTCATCGGCTCACAATATCCTGAACTGGTTCCTGTCGTTCCCGACAAAGTCTGTCTGACCCGCAGTTACTGGATGGTCGCTAGTGCCGATGTGGCGCCGAGCCCGCGTGTCCAGGCTGTCCGGCGTTTCATCCGCGCTGAAGTGGATGCGGCACACGAAATCTTCGTCGGTCTTCCTTCCGAAGGCTAGGCCACTTCCACGCCTGCACCTGCTCCATATCCAGTAAAACCGCACATAAGGCTTGCGCCTTTGTTTGTATGCCGGAGGCCCCGCCCGCCCTTATGCGGAAGGAAAGGGCAGCGGGTTCTCCGCTGTATAGTTTTGGCGGTTTCTAGGAGATGGAATGGACTATCAGGTCGCCATGCCGCGGCTTATGCGCATCGGTGGGGGAGTATCTCTTCTTTTGCCCGAGCTCCTGCGTGAATTGGGGCTGACGCGGCCGTTTATACTTTCAGATCGCTACATGGAGCAAAGCGGAAAGCTTGCCCCGCTGCTCGAAAGCCTACGAATATCGGGCATCGCGGCCAGCGTGTTTCTGGACACCGTGCCGGAGCCTGACGTGGCTTCCATCGAGCGCGCGGTCGCCGAACTTGCCCGGGGCGATCACGATTGCGTCATCGGCTTTGGGGGAGGAAGCCCGATCGACAGCGCCAAAGCCGTTGCAGTACTGGCGGTCCATGGCGGTGCAATGGCGGATTACAAGACGCCGCATGTCCAGAACGAACCCGGATTACCCGTAATTGCCATTCCCACAACGGCGGGCACAGGCAGCGAGGCAACGCGCTTCACGATCGTCACCGATTTGGAACGGGACGAAAAGATGCTCTGCGCCGGACTGGCTTACCTACCGCAGGCGGCCCTGGTCGATTACGAGCTGACGCTCTCCAAGCCCCAACGCCTTACGGCGGATACGGGGATCGATGCATTGACTCATGCAATCGAGGCATTCGTATCACGGCGTGCAAACCCCGTTTCGGATATTTTTGCCTTGGAAGCGATCCGTGCAATCGCTCCCAATCTACGCCGCGCCTGGGCTGATGGACAGGACATTGAGGCGCGCGAGCAATTGATGCTGGGCGCGACCCTGGCGGGCATCGCTTTCTCGAACAGTTCCGTGGCGCTGGTCCATGGAATGAGCAGGCCCGTCGGTGCCCATTTTCATGTGCCCCACGGCCTTTCCAATGCGATGTTACTGCCGTTGATCACCAGTTTTTCCGCGCCCGCCGCGTTGTCGCGCTATGCCCGCTGTGCCGAGGCCATGGGCGTGGCGCGAGCAGGCGAGGGGGACCAGATGTCGGTCAACCGATTGGTCAACGAGTTGAACGAGCTGAACGCCGATCTTGCAGTGCCCACTCCGCAATCCTGGGGCATCGCGCGCGAGAAATGGAGCAGCCTTATCCCGGTGATGGTGGAACAGGCATTCAGCTCCGGCTCGCCCCAGAATAATCCTCGCCTGCCTACCGAAGGGGAGATGAGCGAGCTTTACGAGCGAGCCTGGGGCCAAAGCTGACTGGCGGGTCAGGGCCGCTCTATCGCCAGAGAGAGGCCCTGACCCACCCCCACGCACATGGTTACAAGCGCACGCTTGGCCCCGCTCTTTTCAAGCATATGGGTTGCAGTCTGCACCAGCCGGGCACCCGACATTCCAAGAGGATGTCCCAGCGCGATAGCACCACCATTGGGATTGATCGCGTCATCCATCGGGTCCACGCCCAATTCCCGCAGGCAGGCTATCGCTTGAGCGGCGAAAGCCTCGTTGATCTCGATGATGTCGAAATCGCGGATAGAGAGGCCCAGCCGATCCAGCAGCTTGCGGGTGGCAGGAACCGGGCCAATGCCCATGACGGCAGGTTCCACTCCGGCTGAGGCGGCTCCCAAGATCCGGGCCCGGGGTGTCAGTCCTTGCCGTTCGGCAGCTTCCGGTGATGCGATCCACATGGCCGCCGCGCCATCGTTCACTCCCGAAGCATTGCCGGCTGTAACTGTCCCATCCGGGCGGACGATGGGGCGAAGTTGGGTTAGCTTGGCAAAGGTGGTGTCGGGGCGGGGATGCTCATCATGCACTACGTGCGTTTCGCCCTTGCGACCGGGAATAGTCACTGGCGCAATCTCTTCCGCAAGGAACCCGCTGGCTTGCGCCTTCTCTGCCAATCTCTGGCTGCGCTCCGCAAACCGGTCCTGCTCCTCGCGCGAAACACCATAGCGATCGGCAACATTCTCGGCGGTTTCAGGCATGGCCGCAGTGCCATAGGCCGATACCATCCGCGGATTGACGAACCGCCAGCTGATAGTGGTATCCTCCAATGTCTGTCCCCTGGAGAAGGCCGTGGAAGCCTTGCTCATGACATAGGGCGCGCGGCTCATGCTCTCCACCCCTCCGGCAAGGATCAATTCTGCCTCACCGCATGCCACTGCCCGCGCGGCGACGGAGACGGCTTCTGCTCCGCTGGCGCAGAGGCGATTGACGGTGGTGCCCGGGATCTCCTGAGGCAGTCCGGCAAGCAGCGCCGCCATCCGGGCGACATTGCGATTATCCTCCCCGGCCTGATTGGCGCAGCCGAGTATTACCTCATCTATCGCCAGAGGATCGAGAGCTTCGGCGCGGCTCGCGAGAACGGACAGGACATGGGCCGCAAGATCGTCCGGCCGCATCGCCGCCAAGGCGCCGCCGTGGCGGCCGATCGGCGTCCGCACCGCATCGCAGATAAAAACCGGCCTCATGCTTCCACCGGACGTTGGCGGGTGCTGCGATGCTCGATGCGTTTCTCGTTTATGGTGCTCAGAACGATCCTGTCGACATAGATGCCCGGTGTGTGGATACAGTCAGGATCGAAATGGCCGGCGGGCACAATATGCTCCGCCTCGACCACGGTAATCTTCGCTGCTGTAGCCATCACGGGATTGAAGTTTCGCGCGGTCTTGCGGAACATGAGATTACCGGCCAGATCGGCCTTCCAGGCTTTGACGATGGCCAGATCCGCCCGCAGCCAGGTTTCCCGGACATATTCCTGACCTTCGAAGACCTCCACCGGCTTGCCTTCGGCTACTACGGTCCCACCCCCGGTACGCGTGTAGAAGGCTGGAATGCCTGCCCCGCCGGCCCGAATGCGCTCGGCGAGGGTTCCCTGAGGGTTGAGTTCAAGTTCCAACTTACCCTCGAGATAAAGCTGCTCGAACAGCTTGTTCTCCCCCACATAGGAAGAGATCATCTTCCGGATTTGTCCCTGAGCGAGAAGTTGCCACAGGCCGAAACCATCCGCCCCGCAATTGTTCGAGATGACGGTCAGATCGCGTACTCCCGTTTCGCGCAGGGCCGGGATCAGGCTTTCGGGATTGCCCGACAGGCCGAAGCCGCCGGACATCAATGTCATCCCGTCGAAACAGATTCCCTCCAGCGCAGCGGCGGGGCTATCGTAAAGCTTACTGGACATTATTTGGATTTCCCTGGCGCCGACCGTTATTCGGGGGCGATCAACACATGCTCGAGAGAGGGAACGGTCCGGCTCCGTTCAAGATCGATGCAATTATCCGCATCGGCCATCCAGGCGTCGGCGGCAGCCGAGCGGGGCTTGCCGCCAAGATCGTCCGGAGATGTTTCCCACCAGGTTTCGGTAATCCCGTCGAATTCCGGTTCATTCGCCGGGCTACCCGGCATCGCCTGAACGGGATTGAATACCGCGCCAATCAGGCCGGGGACGCCGCTGGCGAGTTCCGCATGGCGAGACAGCCAGTATTTGAGGAATTGGGGTTTGGTCATCCCCTGTTTGCGGACGATAAGGATCGTCCGTTTGATCAACCCCTCAAGGCGAGGAGGCTCGATCACGACCCGCATGCCCAAAGCAAAACTGCGGCTCGCCTGGCGGTCTATCAGGCGATCTCCATCCGCAATCCACTTCTTCCCCTGATCAGACGCCGTGGCGGCTACAAAGGCTTCACGGTTGGCAAACCACATCTGGGCGAACCCATCTATCGCCATGGGGAAGGAAGATGCAGGAGCGCCCCCGGCGCCGCCGCCAAAGGCTTCGGAAAAGATCAGCCCGCGAATGCCGGGCAGGTTGCGGGCGATCTGCCCATGGACGCCCAGCCATTGAAGACGGAATTCCTCCGCAGACATGCCGTTTTTCCGCACGAGGATTGATAGGACGCGGAACGGCGCCTCAGCGGATATCGACATAGTTCGCCCGGCAGAGCCCATGGTCGCAATTGCCCCGGTCGCCACTGCGGTTCTGATTGCCTCTCGCCGCGTAATGGTCATTTCGTCCCGCTTTCCTTGTGCCCTGCGGTACGACTATTCCGAACGCGGGAGGCGCAAGTCAACGACACCTCATGCAGCGCAAGCCAGTTCGCGCCGACAGCCGGATTGAACAAGCGGAGAGCAAGAGCGGGATAAATGGCTGAATCGAGCCATTGTTCATCCAAGCTCTGCCCTTTTTAATGCTGCATTCGCGCACAGGGCTCCAGCGGCAAAACCGGAGATGCGGCACGAGTGCAACTGGCCCGGCAGATATAATTTCGTTCGCTTGCTTCCCGCCTGGGCCAACCTTGTTCCCGTCCGCTTTCGTCTATTGGGCCTTGTCACCTGGGGAACAATCGTCCCTGTCGGCCAGCGGAACTCCATCCATTTGTCAGGCCCGGTGCACCCCATGATTGCGCCGCAGGATTTCCATGCAAAAACAGGCCCCGCCGTTCAGCGTTTCATAAGAGGCGTCTCCGCCATGCGCCTTGGCGATGACGCGAACCACGGACAGGCCAAGGCCGCTGCCCTTGGCGCTGCCGCCGTGATCCATGTAACGCCGGAATGGCTCGAAGGCGTATAGGGCGAAGTCCGGGTTGATGCCCGGGCCCTGATCGGCAACGTGGAGGCGCACTTTCGCTTCCTCAATCCGAAGCGCGACTTCGATCCGCCCCGGATGTGCGTGGCGCCTGGCATTGTCCAGAAGGGCAAGTAGGGCCTGGCGAATGCGGGCAGTGTCTACATCGCAGTGGCCTTTGTCGAGAATGGCCGAGACGGTGAACCCCGCTGCCTCCAGGCCGGGCTGGATGAGACGGATGACGGCCTCCACCTCGTCGGAAAGTTCCACGGTCCGGAACTGCATTTCCATGCGCCCGCCTTCCAGCAGGCTCACCGTGCGCAGATCCTCAATCAGGCGCGCCAGCCCATCTACTTGTGTGACGAGCGAGCGCAGCAAGGCGGGCTCCGGCTTGAATACGCCGTCGGCTAGCCCTTGCAGGCGGCCACTGAGGATGGTCACTGGCGTGCGCAGTTCATGCGCGATAGTGGCGTTCCAGCGCGGCAACGCCTGGGACGCGCGTTCCAGTTCCTCGGCGAGATGGTTGAAATCCTCCACCAGCATGGTCGCTTCCAGTGTGGCGCGGTCCCCCGCCTCGGCGCGTGCCGTCAGATCCCTCGCGACAATGCTGCGTGCGGCCTGCGCCACTGAAACCAGCGGTTTGACTACCCGGCGGGCAAGGCGTGTCGCCATTGCGGCGGAGATACTGGCTGCGACGATGCACAGCCCCAGTATCATCAGCCATTCGACCCCGCGCGGCAGCCATTGTTCGTTGAGCGGGAACAGGAGCTCCGGCGCCACGCGCAGGACCACGCCATAAAAGATATAGAGGCCGGCGATTGCGATCAGGACCGAGGTCAGGGTGGCGAAGACGGTGGACAGGATGATTTCCCGCCCCAGTCCGGAGGACGAACGCTTTTTCACGACAAATCCGCCAGCCGGAACCCGACGCCTCGGACATTGTTGATGAGACCTGTTGCGCCCGCTTCCTCAAGTTTGCGGCGCAGCTTGCTCAAATGGGTGTCCACGGTCCTGTCGAGTGCCTCACCGCCGGGAAGGCAGGCATCGACCAGTTCGCCGCGCGAGAAGGCACGGCGGGGCGCCCGCGCCATATGGGCCAGGATGCGGAATTCGGTGAGGGTCAGGGGCAGGGACACAGGGTCCGCACTTCCGCTCGGGATCACGCGTGCGAGATGGCTGTCGAGGTCGATCTCGACAGGCCCGACCCGCAGCGTCTTGCCATTGCCTCCGCCCGACCGGCGCAGCACGGCGCGTGCGCGCACGGCCACCTCCATGGCGTTGAACGGCTTCACCACATAATCGTCGGCCCCGATCCGCAGGGCCTGCAGCTTGTCCACATCCTGATCGAGCGCTGTCAGCATGATAACCGGAGTATCCCCGCGACGGCGAAGTTCGGCAAGAACTGCCCACCCATCGAGGCGAGGCATCTGAACGTCGAGCGTAACGAGATCGGGCTTGAGCGCGAGGTGAAGGTCCAGCGCCGAGCGTCCATCCGCCGCGTGCACGGTGCGGAAGCCTTCGCGCTCCAGATAGGCCGCGATCACTTCGGCAATCTCGGGTTCGTCTTCGGCGACGAGAATCAGGGCATTGTCGGCGTTCATGGGCGGCAGGTGCTCCGTTATGCTCATAATGGAGCAAATTCGGCCTGTGTGCTATGCGCCTCCACACACTCTCAACATTAGCTCAACAATTGTTCGACAAGAGGGGTGCAGATCGATTGCGACAGGAAAGCCAGAGTACAACCATGATGATACCGTCCCACCCCAGGCGTTTGCGCGCCTTGTTCATCATGGCCTCTGCGCTGTCGCTGTCCGCCTGCTCCGGAGACGCGGCTCCTCCCACGCCTCCGCCGCCAGAAGTGTCCATCGTGCGGGTTGCCCCCACGCAGATGGCTGTGGCGGACGAACTGCCGGGCCGGGTTGTGGCGTTCCGCGTGGCTGAAATCCGGCCACAGGTGAACGGCGTGATCCAGCGTCGGCTGTTCGAGCAGGGGACGGAA
>MKUB01000045.1:0-2238 GCA_001898545.1 Sphingomonadales bacterium 63-6
CCAGCATCACGAAGGCCCCCTCTTTGACGCCCGGGGGAAGCGGAACGTGCCGGGTGTCCGGCTCGACATTGGCGGTCTCGATGACGAGCCGCCCGCCCGAGGGCATGGCATCGCGCGCGTTGATGGCCAGATTGAGCAGGGCGTTTTCCAGTTGCCCCGGGTCCACCAGCGCCCTCCACAAGCCGGTGCCCTGCACCACGTCGATGGCGATGTGTTCGCCCAGCGCGCGGCGCAGCAGCGGATGCATGTCGCTCACGAGCCGGTTGATGTCCACCGGTTGGGGTGACAGCGCCTGCTTGCGCGCGAAGGCCAGCAGGCGTTGCGTCATGGCCGCACCGCGGGTGGCCGCATCGAAGATGGTCCGCGCCATGTCGGCCTCCGCCGTTTGCGGGGGCAGCCGATGGCCCAGAAGCTCGGCGTTGCCCATCACCACCGTGAGCAGGTTGTTGAAGTCGTGCGCCACACCGCCGGTGAGCTGGCCGATCGCTTCCAGGCGCTGCACCTGGCGCAACTGTTCGGCCACGCGGCGGGGTTCGGTCACATCGCGGAAATAGACCGTCAGACCGCCCGGGCGGGATGGGTAGGCCGTGACCTCGAACAGCGCGTCCAGTGGCTCATAGCGCGCCTCGAAGCGCACCACCACGTTGTCGCGCACGCAGCGCTCGTACTCCTGCTGGAAGCGCGAGCCCCGAGCGTCGGGAAACTCGTCCCACAGATTGCGCCCCAGCAACTCGGCGCGCCGGCGTTGCAGCAGGGTCTCGGCCTGGCCATTGACCACGGTGAAGCACCACTGCCCGTCCAGCGCGATCACCGCATCCGTCATGCTTTCGAGAACGGTCTCATAGCGCTTCGCCAGCTCGCGCGCCTCGTGCTCGAGCATGAAGTGGTCATGGATGTCGATCGCGGTTCCATACCAGACCGGGGGCGCATCCGGCTGCAGTTGCACCCGCTGTGCACGCGACTGGTGCCAGCGCCAGGCGCCGTCGTGGCGGCGCATCCGGAACTCGGCCTCGTAACGTTCGCCATCGGCCACCGCGCGCTGCCAGGTGGCGACAGTACGCTCCCGGTCTTCGGGGTGCAGCAGCGCGATCCAGCCATCGCCCGCCAGCGCATCCGGTGCCATCCCGCCGTACTCACCCATCAATGGACTGGCGTACGTCAGGCCTCCCTGGGCGTCTGTGGTCCAGACCATCATGGGCATGGCCTCGGCGAGCCGGCGCCACGAAGCGAGGCTTTCGTCGAGTTGGCGCTCGACCGCCTTGTGGCCGCCGATGTCCTGGAACGCCCCCTGCACGCGCACCACATTGCCCCGCGCGTCGCGCACCGGCCGCGCCACCACCCTGACCCAGCGCGTGTGCTCCGCACTGTCCACGATCCGGAATTCACCATCGAACGGTGTACCCTGCCCCACGCAGGCCTCAAACAAGGCCTGGATGCGCGGCCGATCCGAGGGCACGTAATAGTTCAGCCCTTCCTCGGGGCTGGGCGCATAGCCGGCAGGCCGGCCGTGCAGGCGCGCCACCTCGGGCGACCAGTGCACCCGCTGCGAAGCCACGTCATAGCTCCAGGCGCCCAGCTGGCCGAGTTCACCCGCAATCTGCAGCATGTGGCCCTGCTGCTCTGCCTCGTCCCGGGCGCGCTGCAGCCCACGCGCGTGGCGCAGCGACATCACAGCCACACCGGCCACCATCAACAGCACCGCAAACGAAAGCACGCGGTTGAACAGGACATAGATCCAAGGGTAGTTGGCCGGCGCGGGTGGGGAGATCAGCCAGCCAGCACCCAGGAGCGCGAAGGACAGTGCGGTGACCCAGAGCAACACGCCCTGGCGCCCGCTGGCCATGGCCACCAGTACGACCGGGGTGTACAGCATGCCGTGGGCGAAAAAGAACGGCATGAAAAGGCCAGCGACGAACATCGCCGCCATCAGCAGCAGCGAGATCGCCAACACGCCACTGGGTCCCAGGCGAGCGCTCAGCCCGTCCGGCCACGGGTTCACAGGGCCGCCCCCAGTGTGGCGCGCAGCACCGTGCCCGCGCCCGGCCGGCTGCGCAGCCGCAGAAAGCCGCCGGAGAGCTCGCAGCGCTCGGCCATGCCGCTCAGGCCTCGGCCGCTGCCACCAGCCCCAGGCAGAACGGCAGTGCCCTCGTGCAGGCCCACCCCGTCGTCGCCCACGGCCACCACCAGGCGGCCGTCCGCGCGAAAACCCAGGTGCACGGCCATGCGTCGCGCGGCGGC
>MKUB01000045.1:2437-21225 GCA_001898545.1 Sphingomonadales bacterium 63-6
TTGAATGGGATCGAGAGCCCATCAGACTGGCAGACGAATTGGAGGCCCGCCTGGAACAAATCGGCCCTACCCCGCCGGACGTATACGGCAACGGTAACGACAAGCGCGTAACGCCTTGCAAAGTTAGCACGATAACGGGGGAGCAGGTCGATCCGGCGATAGTTTGCGTTCAACTCGATGCTCCGGTGCAGGATCACATGCACTTTCGCTTGGGGAGAGAGATCGCGGATATCCAGGATAGTGAGTTCACCCTTCCACTTGAGGTACGATTAGCGAGTAGCCGGGCAGAAGAAATGAGAATGGGCTTTTCGCCTAGCCTCATCGAGATGCCAGATGGGAAGCGATACGTGCTGAACGGCAGGACCAGCTTCATGGCAGAACCAGGCTACAGTGCCTCGGATGCTCAAGTGGCCGAAGGTAGCTTCTTCGATGAAGACCCGATCCCAGCATTCTTGCGGTCGCCAGATGTGACCTTCTTCATAGTTGATGGCGAGCCCGGCTGGGAAAGCCAGCAATCCTCGCAAAAACAGCCCACGCAAAGACGTTCGTGGCTGCGGCGCCTACTCAGTCGTTGATGTCCGCCTTCCACAACATTCCAGTCGCACCGTCCGGAATACGGCTCACTAAAAGCTGACGGCCACTCAGGCTGGAATTTGTCGAGGCAATCTAAGCTACCACGCTGGCCGCAACGGCGCCCAGCACGCGCTGGGCGTCCTTGGGGTCCAGCCGCAGCTGAAGGCCCCGCTGGCCACCGTTGATAAACACCAGATCATGCGCCAGCGCGGCCTCCTCGATGGCGACGGGCACCTTGCGGCGCTGCCCGAAGGGGCTGATCCCGCCGACCTTGTAGCCGGTCGCCCGCTCCGCATCGGCGGGCTTCATCATCTGTGCGGATTTGCCGCCTAGCGCCGCGGCCAGCTTCTTCATCGCCACTTCCCTGTCCGAAGGCAGGATGACGCAGGCCGGCTTGCCGTCCACCAGCGCCATCAGCGTCTTCAGTACGCGCGCCGGATCTTCCCCGATGGCTTCCGCCGCCTGCAGCCCGATCCGGTCCGCATCGGGATCGTAGTCATAGGTATGGACAGTGAAGGCGACGCCGGATTGCTCCAGCGCGCGGGTTGCGGGGGTGGCTTTGGACATGATTGTTCCACTAACCCAACTCGTCATTCCCGCGAAAGCGGGAACCCAGTTTCAGACATTTAGCCTGGGTCCCCACTTTCGCGGGGATGACGAAATGGGAGAGAAATGAATGAAGGGGAGCTAAATCACGCCAACCCCGCCGCCTGCAGCAGTGCCGTCGTGCTTGCGTCGAACTTGGCCCCACCTGCCTCGATCTGCTTGGCGATTTCCTTGCCCAGTTCCACGCCGAACTGATCGAAGGGATTGATCCCCATCAGCACGGCATTGGCGAAGGTGCGGTGTTCGTGGAAAGCGATCAGCGCGCCCAAGGTGGCGGAATCGAAATCGTCGCACAGGATGGTCGCGCTTGGCCGGTCGCCCGGATAGGAACGCGCCGGGTCGCTGCTTGGCCGCCCCGCCATCAGCGCCGCCCCTTGGGCAAAGCAGTTCATCAGCAGGATGCGGTGATGCGCCGGGTCCAGCACATCGCCCGCCGCGATGCTGGCGATGAAGTCCACCGGCACCAGATTGGTGCCCTGATGGAGCAGCTGGAACACCGCATGCTGGGCATCGGTGCCCACCCCGCCCCAGGTAATCGGCGCGGTCGGGCCGGAAACGGGCTTGCCATCCGCCGTCACGCTCTTGCCGTTGCTCTCCATCTCCAGCTGCTGGAGGTAGGACGGCAGCAGGCGCAGACGCTCGTCATAGGCAAAGCAGGCACGGGTCTGGCAGCCGCGAATGCGGTTGTAATAGAGATCGGCAAAGGCCGCGCGCAGCGGCAGGTTGGCCGCGCCGTCCGTTTCCGCGAAATGCCGGTCCATCGCTGCTGCGCCGTCCAGCATCTCCAGGAATTCATCCATCCCCACTGCCATGGCGATAGGAAATCCGATGGAGGACCACAGCGAATAACGCCCGCCCACGCTTTCCGGGAAAGGCAGGATGCGCGTTTCATCGACGCCCCATTCCACGGCCTTTTCAGGATAGGCGGTCAGCGCCACGACCCGGCCGGAAGGATCGGCCACGCCATGCTGCGTCATCCATTCCAGCACGCTGATCGCGTTGGTCATGGTTTCGATTGTGGTGAAGGTCTTGGAGGCGACCGCGAGAATAGTGGTCTGCGGATCGCAGGCGGCGAAGGCCTCTTCCAAAGCGCAGCCATCGATATTGGAAACCACATGGACATCCACCAGCGGCATTTCCCGCGCCAGTGCGTCCACCGCCAGCGCCGGACCGAGGGCGGAACCGCCGATGCCGACATGGATCAGATGCTTCACATCGCCCATCGCGCCTTCATGGATCGCGCCCACCAGCATGCCCATGCGGGCAAGCAGGGCCTGCGCCTCTTCCACGCTGGCAGGGTCACCCACGCCGCGCAGGGCCGTATGTTCCGCCGCGCGATTTTCGCTGGGGTTGACCACTTCGCCGGCGAACAGCCGGGCCCGCATATCGGCAAAGCCAGCCGCCTCGGCCAGTTCACCGAACAGATCGATCAGTTCATCATCCAGATGGGTTTTTGACCAGTCGAACAAGATGCCACCGCCGCCAGGCAGTTCGAGCCTGTCCGAAAGCGCCGCGACGCGCCCCTCATCGGCGAAGAGCTCGGCAAGGCTCCGCCGCGAGCTGGCCGAGAGCCTTTCCCAGATCGATGAAATACCGTCGCTCATAGAGCTGCCCTTTCCTACATACTGCCGGTTGGGGTAAGCTGTGCAGCGATGAATGAAAAGGCCCAACTCCCCGAGAATTCGCCCTTTTTCCGGCCAATCGTGACAGTGGAAGGCATTTGCTTCAGCACAGTGTCAACTTTGTCAACTTTGCCCGCCACTCGCTCGGCACTTGACGGCGGGCGGCGCGGCACACAAGTGCAGGCGCAATGACCGAAACGACACCCAGCACGCCCTCGCCGGCAGCCGCTCAGCCGGGCAATTCAGAGCCCCCTGCTCCCGCCGCGCAGCCCGCGAAGAAGGAGAAGGAGGAAGGCAATTTCTTCGTCTTCCTGGTGAAGCTGATCGTCATCATGCTGGCCTTCCGCACGCTGGCCTTCGCCCCCTTCAACATCCCCAGCGAGAGCATGTTGCCGGGCCTGCAGAATGGCGATTATCTGCTGGCGTCGAAGTGGAATTACGGCTTCTCCAATAATTCACTGCCCTTCGGCTTCCGCCCCTTCCCCGAAGGGCGCATCCTGGCCAGCCAGCCGCAGCGCGGCGACGTGGTGATCTTCAAGGCGCCCCCGCTCAATAGCGAAGATTATATCAAGCGCGTGATCGGCCTGCCGGGGGATCAGATCCAGATGATCGGCGGGGTGCTGCACATTAACGGCATTGCCGTGAAGAAGCAGCGCATTGCCGATTTCGAATTGCCCATCTCGCCCAACACGCGCTGCTTCTCCGCGCAATTCGCCGCGACAAACAAGGATGGCCTGCCCATCTGCGCCTATCCCCAGTTCCGCGAAACGCTGCCTAACGGGGTAAGCTACAATGTGCTGGACTATGGCCAGACCCCGCAGGACGATACGCCCGCCGTCGTCGTGCCGGACGGGATGCTGTTCATGATGGGCGATAATCGCGACAATTCGCTCGATAGCCGCTTCCCTGCCGTTCCCGGCCAGGGCGTTGGCCTTGTTCCGCAGGATAATCTGGTGGGCAAGGCGTCGATCATGATGTGGTCCACCGATGGATCGTCCTCCTGGCTGCTGCCCTGGACCTGGTTCACCGCCGCGCGCTGGAGCCGGATCGGGGGCACGTTTTGAGCGGTAAGGTAACGCTTTCCGACGAGGCGCGCGGCTTTCTGGAGGAGCTGGGCTTCGGGCCGGTCGAGGATGAAGATGTCTGGCTGGAAGCGCTGACCCACGGCAGCACCGGCGATGCGCGCGATTATCAGCGGTTGGAGTTCCTGGGTGACCGGGTGTTGGGCCTCGTCATCGCGGACTGGCTTTACGAGCGGGAAAGTCACGCAGAAGGCAAGCTGTCGCAACGGCTTAACGCCTTGGTCAGCCGCCAGATGTGCGCTTCCGTCGCGCGCAGGATCGGCCTGCCAGATCATATCAGGCTGGGCCCGCAGGCCCGCGCCGATGGCGGTTCGGACAGCGACAATATCCTGGGCGACGTAATGGAAGCCCTGCTGGGCGCGGGCTTTGTGGAACATGGCTTCGATGCCATGCGCACTCTCATCCGCAGCTTGTGGGCCGAAGGGGTCAAGGGCGGCGTCGGCCAGTCCAAACATCCCAAGAGCGCTTTGCAGGAATGGGCCGCGGGCAGCGGCAAGCGCATACCGGAATATACGCTGGTGGACCGGCAGGGGCCGGACCATGCCGCACGCTTCACAGTGGCAGTCAGCGTCAAAGGCGTGGGTGAAGCACGGGCGACCGCCCACAGCAAATCGGAAGCGGAAAAGCAGGCCGCACGGGAATTTATGGAGAAATTTGCATGAGCGAGGGCAAGACCCATTGCGGTGTCGTGGCCGTTATCGGGGCACCGAACGCGGGCAAGTCCACGCTGGTCAACGCCTTGGTCGGCCAGAAAGTGGCCATTGTCAGCGCCAAGGCGCAGACCACGCGCGCGCGCCTTTTGGGCATCGCGCTGGAAGGCGATACGCAGATCATTCTGGCCGATACGCCCGGCATCTTCGCGCCCCGGCGCCGGCTTGACCGCGCCATGGTCAGCGCGGCCTGGGAAGGCGCTCAGGAGGCCGACGCCATCCTGTTGGTGGTGGATCCCATCAAGCAGCGCCGGCACGAGCTGGAACCCTTGATCGAGGCCCTGAAGGACCGGCGGGAACGCAAGATCCTGGTGCTCAACAAGGTGGATGCCAGCGCCAAGGAACCGCTGCTGGCCCTCGCCCAAGACCTCACCGCCAAGGCTGATTTTTCCGAAGTGTTCTTCGTCTCCGCCATGTCCGGGGATGGCGTGCCGGAACTCAAGGTGCGGCTGGCGGAACTGATGCCGGAAGGCGAATGGCACTATCCGGAAGATCAGGTGAGCGATGCTTCGGAACGGCTGCTGGCCTGCGAAATCACGCGTGAACAGCTCTATCGCCAATTGCATGACGAACTGCCCTATGACTCGGCGGTTCGCCCGGAAAGCTACAAGACGCTGTCCGATGGCAGTCTGGAAATCCACCAGCAGATCGTAATCGGCCGCGAAAGCCAGAAGCCCATCGTGTTGGGCAAGGGCGGATCGAAGATCAAGGCCATTGGCGAGGCCGCACGCAAGGAACTGGCGGAATTGCTGGGCGTAAAGGTCCACCTGTTCCTCCACGTGAAGGTGGAGGAAAACTGGGCCGAAAGCCGCGAAATCTTCGAGGAAATGGGCCTGGACTGGGTGAAGTAGGCTACTTCAGCCGGGAGCCTGTGTAAGCTCGATCCGGCGGCGAAGGCATTTCGCCGCCGGATCGCTGGGCCGCCGGTCAGACCGTATCTTTTGCGGCAGCCTTCTTGGCGGCAGGAGCTTTCTTCTTGGCCGGAGCCTTCTTCTTTGCGGGGGCTTTCTTCGCCGCGGCCTTCTTCGCTCCACCCTTCTTTTTGGCCGGCCCCTTGGCGACGCGCGCGTCGATCAGGGCGATTGCCTGTTCCTCGGTGAGGTCTTCTGGCTTCACATCCTTGGGAATGGTCGCGTTGGTAGTGCCATCGGTGACATAGGGGCCATAGCGGCCGGGCATCACCTTCATCTCACTGCCGCTGGTGGGATGCGCGCCCAGAACCTTGATCGGTTCCGCCTTGGTCCCTGCGGAACGCCCCGGCCCACGATTGGCCGCTTCGGCCAGCAGCGAGACAGCCGCGTTCATCCCCGTTTCGAAGACGTCCCGTGTAGAGGATAGCTTCGCATATTTGCCATTATGCGCCAGATAGGGGCCATAGCGCCCGATGCTGGCCGTGATCGGCTCCCCGCTTTCCGGATGAGTGCCAACCTCGCGCGGCAAGCTGAGCAGCTTGAGCGCCCATTCCAGATCGAGTTCCGGAATGTCCTTGGGAATGGAAGCACGCTTGGCGTCCTTTTCCTCACCCAACTGGATATAGGGACCAAAACGGCCGACCTTGCGCAGCACTTCGAGGCCGGTCACCGGATCGGTGCCGAGGCTCCCGTCCTCGCCGCCATCGCCGTTCTCTCCGCCCGGCTGGGCGAAGCGGCGGGTATATTTGCACTCGGGATAGTTGGAGCATGCCACGAAAGCGCCGAAGCGCCCGCCGCGCAGAGCCAGCTTGCCCTCCCCGCATTTGGGGCAAAGGCGCGGATCGCTGCCATCTTCCTTCGGCGGGAAGAGATAGTCGGAAAGGAACGCATCCAGTTCCTGCGTCACTTCGCTGGGCTTGCGCTCCATGACTTCATCGCTCTTCGGCTTGAAGTCGCGCCAGAAGTCCTCGAGCACCTTCTTCCATTCGGCGCGCCCGCCCGAAACGTCGTCGAGTTCATCCTCCATCTCGGCGGTGAAATCGTAACCGACATAACGCGGGAAAAACCGTTCGAGGAACGCGGTCAGCAGGCGCCCGCTTTCCTCCGCAAAGAAGCGGTTGCGTTCAGTGCGGACGTAATTGCGATCCTTCAGCACCTGAATGATCGAGGCATAGGTGGAGGGGCGGCCGATGCCGAGTTCCTCCAGCCGCTTGACCAGGCTGGCTTCCGAATAACGCGGCGGCGGCTGAGTGAAATGCTGGGTCGCTTCCACCGCCTTCTTGGCCGGGCTGTCCCCCTTGTGCATCACGGGCAGCAGGCCTTCGTCCTCGTCATCGCCCTTCTGGTCGCGCCCTTCCTCGTACACGGCGAGGAAGCCGGGGAATTTCACGACCTGCCCCGTGGCGCGCAATTCGTGGCGTCCGGTGGGATCGCGCATGGTCACCGTGGTGCGCTCAAGGCTGGCGGAGGCCATCTGGCTGGCCATCGCGCGCTTGTAGATCAGCTCGTAAAGGCGCGCCTCGTCACCCGAACCGGCATGATCGCGCATGAAGTCGGTCGGGCGGATCGCCTCGTGTGCTTCTTGTGCGTTCTTGGCCTTGGTTTCATAATGGCGCGGCTTTTCGGGCAGATAGTGCCCGTCATAGCGCTCGGAGATCGCGCGGCGGGCAGCGGCAATGGCGCTCGGGTCCATCTGCACACCGTCGGTACGCATATAGGTGATGGCGCCCTGCTCGTAGAGATGCTGGGCGCAGCGCATGGTGTGGCTGGCGGAAAAGCCCAGCTTGCGGGCCGCTTCCTGCTGCAGGGTGGAGGTAGTGAACGGCGGCGCGGGATTGCGACGCAGCGGCTTGGTCTCCACCTCTTCCACGATGAAGCGCCCAGCCTCGACCGCAGCCTTGGCCTTCAGTGCGATGCCTTCCTCGCCCAGCGAAAGGCGTTCCAGCTTCTCGCCATCGAAGCGAACCAGGCGAGCCTCGAATTCAGTGCCGTCCTGCTCCATACGAGCCAGAACCTGCCAATATTCCTGCGGCTTGAACTGCTCGATCTCATGCTCGCGCTGGCAGATCAGCCGAAGTGCGACGGATTGCACACGCCCCGCGCTCTTGGCGCCGGGCAGCTTGCGCCACAGCACCGGGGAAAGCGTGAAGCCGAACAAATAATCCAGCGCGCGGCGGGCCAGATAGGCGTCGATCAAGTCTTCATCCAGCTGGCGCGGATGTTTCATCGCTTCGGTGACGGCCTGCTTGGTGATCGCGTTGAAGGTAACCCGCTCCACCTCCTTGGGCAGCGCCTTGCGCTTGGCCAGCAATTCCCTGACGTGCCACGAAATCGCCTCCCCCTCGCGATCAGGGTCAGTGGCGAGGATCAGGCGGTCGGCCGCCTTTGCCGCATCGGCGATATCCTTCACGCGCGAAACCTTGTCGCGATAGGTTTCCCAATCCATCGCGAAATCTTCATCCGGCCGGACCGAACCGTCCTTGGGCGGCAGATCGCGGACATGGCCATAGGAGGCCAGGACCTTGAAGTCCTTGCCGAGATATTTCTCGATGGTCTTCGCCTTGGCGGGCGACTCTACGATCACAAGCTGCATGGAATTCCTGAAAAGGCCTCTACACGTACGTACGCGCGAGGGTGGTGGCGGCCTGCCTTGTCCGTCAAGCCGCCAATTGAGGCAAGAGCAGGATTGATTGCCCCGCTCAGTCGAATACGCCCTCCGTATCGCGCGCGCTGATCAGTCCGAACAGGGCGACGCCCAATGCACAGGAAATCACGCTGGCGGCGGCACTGCCCAATTGCCCGATCACGGTTCCCACCAGTCCGAGCTGCGGGAAGAGAAACGGCGGCAGGAATGCCAGGGCGTAAAACAGGATCATCATCGCCAGGGCAGCAACGATGATGGTGAACTCGTTCCCCTTCGTCGCCTCCCAGCTCTTGCCCAGCGAGTCCATGACACCCATCCCTCGCCCGATCATCAGCGAGGGCGCGACACTCCACCGCGCCATCAGAACCAGACCGGGAATAATCAGGAAGATCAGCCCTGCGCCGACCGCGAGGCCCATCAGAATCGACATTCCCAGATAAGCGAAGAAACGCCGGTCCCGCTCCTGCGTGACAAGACCGGTGCGGCGAAGCATCGCCTCGATCAGCAGATAGGAGCCGACGATGCCGACAACCGCAGCGGCAAGCGCCAGTGCCGATGCCTGGATCGTGGCAGATAACGAAATACCCTGCTGCGGATCGCCCCGCACCAAATCCACTGCAACACCGAGCCCGGCGAGCACCACGAGATAAAGTAACGCCGGAGCGATATTCCGGCCGACGACATCTATCGTCTTATCAATGATGACACCGATCTTGAGGTCGCGACTAGGCAAAGTGGCCATGATTTCCCCCTGTTCCACCAGTCCCACCTATAAGCTGGGCCGATTTGGCGAACAGTCAAGAGGGGGGCAGTCAAGAGGGGGCAGTCAAGCCCGAGCGATCAGGCGGCCACGCTCACCCTTCCCCCGGCATGGCGTTCCAGCCTGCCCGCAAGTTCGAGTTCGAGCAGCGCCATCTGCACTGATGCGGCACTGGCGCCGGACTGGCGGATCAGTTCATCCACGGCGACGGGAGCAATGGTCAGCAGGGCGGCGATATCATCCTCATCCTCAGCCTCCGGCGCCGCGGGCTGCGCCTCGAATAAATCCTGCCCGGAGGAACGCAGGCGCGAAGACATGCCTCCGCCAAAGCTTGAGACAAGCTCGATCACATCGGCCGCAGACTGGATAAGGATTGCCCCCTCGCGGATCAGCTGGTTACAGCCATGGCTGCGCGCATCGAGCGGGGAGCCGGGGATAGCCATAACCTCGCGCCCATATTCCCCCGCCAGCCGTGCGGTGATGAGCGAACCCGATTTCGGGGCCGCCTCCACCACCAAAGTCCCCAATGCAAGTCCGGCAATGATGCGGTTACGGCTGGGAAAATGGCTGCCGCGAGGTTCCGTGCCGGCGGGCTGTTCGGCGACCAGGAACCCGCCCTGCGCGATCTCTTCCTGCAAATCGGCATGCTGCGGGGGATAGGCAATGTCGATACCGCTGGCGATCACCCCCACGGTCGCAGGCAGCGCGCCGCGATGGGCAGCCCCGTCTATTCCCCGTGCAAGGCCGGAAACGATGGTGAAGCCCTCTCCAGCTAGTTCCGCCGCCAGATCGCGTGCAAGACGCATGGCTGCGGCAGAGGCATTGCGGGCGCCGACCATGGCAATGCACGGCTTCGCAGCCAGGCCAGCATCGCCCCGGACCGTCAGCACCGGAGGAGCGCTTTCGCTCTCGGCCAACATGGGCGGATAATCGGGGGAATCATGAAAAAGGTAGCGCGCGCCAGCCCGGCGCACCGCCGCGATTTCCGTCTCGATCCGCTCTCGCGGCGCAGCGCGATATTTGGCCCCGCCCTTTGCTGCGAGATCCGGAAGAGCTTCCAGCGCTTCGACAGCGGTCCCGAAGCGACGCATAAGCTGACGGAAGCTGACCGGCCCGACATTGGGCGAGCGCAGCAGACGGATCCGGGCAAAAGCCTCGTCCTGGGAAATCATTACCTTTGGCGAGGCCGCCTCGCTCACTTCTTCGAACCGATCCTGGGCTCCGTGCCATTCTTCAATCGCACGATATTGGCCCGGTGCAGCCAGATCACCAGCGCGGAAATCGCCACCAGCCAAGGAAATGCCTCGCTATAGCCCAGCGCAAAAGCCGCTATCGGCGCGGCGACCGCCGCGCTGAGCCCGCCCAGCGAACTGATCCGCGTAATCGCCAGCATGCCGATCCACACTACTGCATAGGCAAGCCCGATGGGCCAGCCGATCCCGAAACAGACCCCGGCAGTGGTGGCCACCCCCTTGCCGCCCTTGAATTTCAGCCAGACGGGGAAGCAATGGCCCAGCACCACGCCCAGCGCGGCAAGGCCCTCAAGCCCCGGAAACAGCCGCGCCACCAGCAACACTGCCGCAGCGCCCTTGGCCAGATCGAGCAACAGGGTCAGGGCCGCCAGTCCCTTGTTCCCGGTGCGCAGCACATTGGTCGCGCCGATATTGCCGGAGCCGATCTGGCGCACATCGCCCAGCCCGGCCACACGGGTGAGGAGCAGGCCGAACGGGATGGAACCCAGCAGATAGGCCAAAACCGCCGCCGCCAGAATCGCCTGCCAATCGTTCATGAATCTCCCTTTCCCGTCGGCGCTCTATAGCTCACGCCTTGCACTTCAGGGGCACGAAAACAATCCGTTCTCGTTGCGAAAGTGGGCAATCCCAAGCTGCAGGTTGACGCCCAACACGGCATTGTCCATCCCGCGCCGATGGACCCCAGTTCTCCGATCCTGTTGTTCGATTCCGGAGTCGGCGGGCTGACCGTGCTGGCTGAATTGCGCAAAATTCTGCCGCAGGCCCCGGTGATCTATGTCGCCGATTATGCCGCCTTGCCCTATGGCGAAAAGACCGAGGCGCAGATTGCCGGGCGGGTGCCCGCCCTGCTCGGGCGGCTGGTTGAACGCTATCGCCCGCGCCTCGTCACCATTGCCTGCAACACCGCCAGCACTATCGCGCTTGCCGCCGTGCGCGAGGCGCTGGACCTGCCGGTGGTGGGGACTGTCCCCGCGATCAAACCCGCCGCCGCCATGACCAGAACCGGAGCGATCGGCCTACTCGGCACGGCCGCGACCATCCGGCAGGCCTATGTCGACAATCTGGAGCGGGAATTCGCGAAGGACAGGAAATTGCTGCGCTACGCCGCACCGGCCCTGGTCCAAGCGGCGGAAGCGAAATTGCGCGGGGAGCCTGTCGATCCGGCGGTGTATGAGCACGCAGCCGAAGGCCTGCGCAGCCAGCCGGGCGGCGAGATGATCGACACGGTGGTCTTGGCCTGCACCCATTTTCCTCTGCTGGAGGAAGAACTGGGCAAGGCGCTGGGCCCCGATGTGCAATTCGTGGACGGTGCGGCGGGCATCGCGCGGCGCATCGCCTTCCTCACTCAAGGCCAGAGCTTCGAACGCAAAGAGCCGGACATCGCGGTGTTCACCGGCACCAATGGCGATCTGGAAAAATTGCGCCCGGCATTAGCGAGCTACGGGCTCGATCACATTGAACATCTTTAATGCGAACTTATCGCAAACTCCGTGCTTTAATTGATTTGGGTCATGGCGTAAGGCGCCCGGAATTGCTCTGGCTGCCCGGCGAGTCCCACATCGGGGTTCGATTGCAGCGTTAGGAACGGATGGATCCGTTGAATTACGACCAGATCTTTGACCAGGCGATCGACAGGCTTCACTCAGAAGGCCGCTATCGCGTCTTTATCGACATTCTGCGCAACAAGGGTTCCTACCCCAATGCGCGGTGTTTCGCTGGACATAACGGCCCCAAGCCGATCACGGTCTGGTGCTCGAACGATTATCTCGCCATGGGCCAGCACCCCAAGGTGATCGAAGCCATGGAAGAGGCGCTGCACGATGTCGGCGCCGGTTCCGGCGGCACCCGCAATATCGGCGGCAACACCCATTATCATATCGAGCTGGAAAACGAGCTGGCCGATCTCCACGGCAAGGAAGCGGCGCTGCTGTTCACTTCGGGCTATGTCTCGAATGACGCCACGCTTTCCACCCTGGCCCGCCTGCTGCCCGGCTGCATCATCTTCTCGGACGAGCTGAACCACGCCAGCATGATCGCGGGCATCCGCAATTCGGGCTGCGACAAGCGCGTGTTCCGCCACAATGACGTGGCCCATCTGGAAGAACTGCTGGCCGAGGCTGACCCCAACCTGCCCAAGCTGATCGCTTTTGAAAGCGTCTATTCGATGGATGGCGACATCGCGCCGATCCACGAAATCTGCGACCTGGCCGAAAAGTACAATGCGCTGACCTATATCGACGAGGTCCATGCGGTTGGCATGTATGGCCCGCGCGGCGGCGGCATTACCGATCGTGACGAAGCGGCTCACCGCATCGACATAATCGAAGGCACGCTGGGCAAGGCATTCGGTGTGATGGGCGGCTATATAGCGGCCGACAAGAAGATCATCGACTGCATCCGCAGCTATGCCCCCGGCTTCATCTTCACCACTTCGCTCAGCCCGGTGCTGGTCGCGGGTGTCCTTGCGGCCGTGAAGCACCTCAAGAGCTCCAGCGTGGAACGCGAAGGCCAGCAGGCCGCCGCAGCCTTCCTCAAGCAGACCTTCCGCGATGCCGGCCTGCCTGTGATGGATTCCACCACTCATATCGTGCCGCTGATGGTGGGCGATCCGGTGCGCGCGAAGAAGATCAGCGACATCCTGCTCGCCGAATATGGCGTCTATGTGCAGCCAATCAATTTCCCCACTGTGCCGCGCGGTACGGAACGGCTGCGCTTCACCCCCGGTCCCGCCCATACGGAAGAAATGATGCGCGAACTGGCCGATGCGCTGGTCGAAATCTGGGACCGGCTGGAGCTGGAACTGCGCAAGGCAGCCTGATGGTGACGGGTGCATGTCCGCCCGTCCCACATCCATGATACACCGCGCAGGTGATTGATCCTGCCGCGATAGCGGGCGACCAAGCCCCTCTCGCCGGTCTGACTGAGGCGGAAGCCGCCGCGCTCCTCGCATCCGAGGGACCCAACGAGCTTCCGTCCGACCGCAGCCGCAAACTTGGCGAAATCATCGGCGGCGTCCTGCGCGAACCCATGCTGGCGCTGCTGCTGGCAGGCGGCCTGATCTATCTCGCCCTGGGCGATCTTCAGGAAGCAATCCTGCTGATCATCTTCGCGGGCTTTTCCATCGTCGTCACCACCCTGCAGGAAGCCCGATCCGAACGGGCTCTAGCCGCTTTGCGAGACCTTGGCAGCCCCCGCGCGCTGGTGATCCGCGATGGCAGGCGCATCCGCATTGCCGGCCGCGATGTTGTGCGCGGCGATCTGGTGGTTCTCAATGAGGGAGACCGGATACCCGCCGACGGAATTCTGCTGCGCTGTGATGGACTGACGGCGGATGAGTCGCTGCTGACCGGTGAGTCGGTCCCCGTGTCAAAAACAGCTACGCCGCCCGATGCCGCCATCGCCCGCCCCGGCGGCGATGCGCTGCCTTATGTCTGGTCCGGCGCGCTTGTGGTGCGCGGAAGCGGCATTGCCCGGATCACGGCCACCGGACCTCGCAGCGAGATGGGCCGGATCGGCGCTGCCCTCCATGCGCTGGAACCGGAAGTGCCGCGTCTGAGGAAACAAACGCAACGGCTGGTCTTCTGGTTCGGCGCGCTGGGCGCGGCTGCCTGCGTACTTGCGATCCTCCTTTACGGCTTGCTGCGCGGCAGTTGGCTGGACGCGGCTCTGGCAGGCATAGCATTGGGCATGTCGATGCTGCCGGAAGAATTCCCGGTAGTGCTCACCGTTTTCATGGCGATGGGGGCCATGCGCATGTCCCGCGTCAATGTGCTGACAAGGCGTGCCGCCGCGATTGAAACGCTGGGTTCCGCCACGACATTATGCACCGACAAGACCGGCACTCTCACAGAAAACCGGATGAAGATCGCCGAATTGCAGCTGCCGGACGGGCGATCGCTCACTTTCCCCGGCGGGCCGCTGCTGGAAGAAGATTTCCGTCTCCTTGCTCGCTTCGGGATTCTGGCCAGCGCGGAACAGCCGGTAGATCCGATGGAAGTGGCCTTCCACGACCTTGCCGGAACAGACGGTGCGGACGGCCTGCTCGACCATGTCGGCAATGGCTGGTCGGTCCAGCGCCATTATCCGCTCGATCCCACTCTGCTGGCCATGACACAGGCCTGGCAGAGCGGCGATGGCGATGGCCGC
Organism: Sphingomonadales bacterium 63-6; assembly: GCA_001898545.1. Taxonomy (GTDB): domain Bacteria; phylum Pseudomonadota; class Alphaproteobacteria; order Sphingomonadales; family Sphingomonadaceae; genus Andeanibacterium. The sequence continues at coordinate 16,745 of MKUB01000045.1, forward strand.
GTCATCGCCTCCAAGGGGGCGCCTGAGGCAATTGCCGAACTTTGCGCCCTGTCTGCCCAAGACAAGGCGCGCATGCATGCCCAGGTCGATGCCATGGCGGAGAGAGGGCTGCGCGTATTGGGCGTGGCAGAGGCCCGCTGGCCCGGCGATAGCCTGCCGCCCGATCAACGCCATTTCGAGTTCCGCTTCCTGGGCCTGGCAGGGCTTGCCGATCCGCTGCGCCCTTCCGTGCCCGATGCGGTCCGCCAGTGCCGGGAAGCCGGTATCCGTATCGTGATGATCACAGGCGACTATCCCCGAACCGCGCGGGCCATTGCAGAGCAGGCGGGGATCGAGGCCCACGAAGTGCTGAGCGGGGACGATCTACGCGCCATGAGCGATGCCGATCTTGCCGCGCGGATCGGCACGGTGAACATCTTTGCCCGGATCATGCCCGAACAGAAGCTGCGACTGGTGGAGGCATTGAAGGCGCGCGGCGAAATTGTGGCCATGACGGGCGACGGGGTGAATGACGCCCCTTCCCTCAAGAGCGCACATATCGGCATAGCCATGGGTAAGCGCGGCACCGACGTGGCGCGCGAGGCGGCTTCCATCGTGCTGCTGGACGATGATTTCGGGTCGATCGTCACGGGCATCAGACTCGGGCGGCGCATTCACGACAATCTGCGCAAGGCACTCGCCTTCATCGTCGCGGTGCATATCCCCATCGCGGGTCTGGCGCTGCTGCCCCTGTTGATGGGAATGCCGCTACTGCTCGCGCCGATCCACATCGCCTTTATCGAGATGATCATCGATCCGGTCTGCTCGCTGGCATTCGAGGCCGAGAAGGAAGAACGACGCCTGATGCAACGCCCGCCCCGCGCCCCCGATGCGCCGCTATTCCCGCGCTGGCTGGTGGCATGGTCGGCCTTGCAGGGCATAGTCGCATGCGCGGCCACGGCGGGTATCCCATTTCATGCCTGGCTCGGCGGAATGGAAGCGGATCGGGTTCGCTCCGTCACCTTCCTCAGTCTCGTGTTGGGAATTCTCTGCCTGATCCTGGTAAACCGGTCTTACAGTGCATCGGTCATCCGGGCGATCATCCGCCCCAACCGCCCCTTGGCCATCGTCGCCCTCACGGTCTTCGCGATCCTTGCCCTGTCGCAGTTCGTGCAGCCGGTCATGGAATTGTTCCGTTTCGCTCCGGCCGACGCTGACGAACTCATGCTCGTGGCAATGGCAGGCGCGGCAACGCTATTACTGCTGGAGATCATCAAGCCTTGGTGGCGCACCCGCCTGTTTCCAGGAAACGCAGCGGAATGAAACATCCGACGCCCACGCCGAAGGGAATCAGGCGACTCTATGCCTGGTCAGTATACCTTCTACGGCCCTCTGGTGCCGCAGGAGCTTGCGCAGATCCTCCAGCTCCATAGGGCGGCCATAGAGGTAGCCTTGGCCATATTCCACCTTGAGAGCCTTCAGTTCCCGTTCCTGCTGCTTGGTCTCTATCCCTTCAGCCACGATCTCAAGGCCCAGATCCTTGGCCATATCGATAATCCGTCCGGCGACCTGACTGGTCGCCGCATCGGTGCCAAGGGATTGGACGAATAATTTGTCGATCTTGAGAAAATCGATTTCGAGCTTCGCCAGATAGCCCAGGCTGGAATAGCCCGTCCCGAAATCGTCGATAGCAACCTTGGCTCCTGCATTTCGCAGGCGGCGCATGGTTTGCTGCGTTTTCTCTATATCCACCAGGCTCCGTTCGGTGGCCTCGATAACCAGGTTGGAATAGGCAATCTGCGATTGTTCTACCAGCCGGTCCAGTTCCTCCATGACATCGGCGCTGTGCATATCTTCTGCCGAGAAATTCACTGTGAAATAAAAGTCGGGCGCGATCTGGATAACGGCCTGGGCATCCTGTGCGAGCAATTCCAGCATCCGGCGTGTAACCAGCCGGATCAGCCCGGCATCTTCGGCAACGGCGATGAAACGGTCCGGCGATATCGCATCATGCTCGCCCCGGTCCCAGCGCAGCAGTGCTTCAGCCCCCACGATCCGCCCGGTCTTCAGGTCGATTACCGGCTGATAATGGAGATGGAACTTGCCCTGTTTCAACGCGCTGCGGATCATCATGGGCATGGAGCTGCGGCTGCGGACGATATACACCAGCACAGCGGACAGCAGCAGGCCGACTATCGCCCCCAGCGGGATGAGTATCCCTGCTGCTTCGCCCACATAGGTCGAACTTTTACCGACAGGCAGCACAGCGAATGCGCCAATGTCATATTTCCGGGAACGTGCGATTGCGATCTGATAATTTCCGGAAGAAACCACCGTATCTCCCGTGAGATCGGACCGCCGGATCAGTGAAGGAACAGTCCCCCTGAAGGCTCCCGGTGTGCGCTGCGACCAGGAAAAAGCGCCTACCGACATACCCGGAATGTCATCGATGAAACTCAATAACAGATCGCGATGCACGATCCCGACTGCGGAGCCGATCTGCACCGCCATATAGCGCTGCTTCGGATCGATCAGGGTCACGTTGTTGCGAAAGAGCGTCTGGGTGTACGAATCCACGTCGGGCGGACCAAGATCGAACGGCTGGTTTCCCGCAAATGAAGAACAGCGCATGACATTGCCCTCCACCCGGCCGACCGCCTGCAGCAAGGTGGATTGGAGATCGATCTTGCGCATCACGGCCAGCCCTTCGGCCGAGCATGCCTTCTCCGGCGGCAGGGCATTGATAGCTTGCGCCGCAGCAAGGATCTGATCGCCGCTGATTTCCGAGTGGGACAAGACCCTGTGAGCGATATCCAGCGCGTGGCGCTGTTCGCTCTCAACTTCCTGATGCCGAGCGAGCGTGATCGCCGCAACTATCGGCAAGGCCGTGGTTACGCAGACACCCAGCACCAAGACGGCATTCAGGGGACTTATTATGCGCATCCCGCTCCTCTTCCTCAGTAACACTACTAAGGAAGAGAAGCGGAAAAGTTAATGTCTCAGCGCAGGCTGACGACGTTATCGCTGGTGAGAACTGGCCGGTCGCCCCGATAGAGGCTGGCCATCGGTTCATCCGCGACGTCGACTGCCACTGCCTGGCCGAAGCCATTGAATGCAGTCTTCATTGCGCTGCCATAGGCGCCGAGCATGCCGATTTCGATATAATCGCCCGGACCGATGTCGGCCGGGAGCATGAAGGGCCCCTTCATGTAATCGGCATCGTCGCAAGTGGGGCCGTAGAACGCGAATTCCACTTCGCCGCCATGCAGCTTCTCGCCCAGCGCGCTGACGGGGAAACGCCAGTCGATATGGGCGGCATCGAACAGGGCGCCATAGGCACCGTCGTTGATGTAAAGCTCGTCGCCCCGGCGCTTCTCCACCTTGACGATCATCGAGCTGTATTCCGCACACAGAGCGCGGCCCGGCTCGCACCAAAGCTCCGCATTGTAGGAAATGGGAAGAGCTTCGAAATAGCGATCGATAATGGCGAAGAAATCTTCCAGCGGCGGCGGTTCCATGCCGGGATACTGGCTGGGGAACCCGCCACCGACATCCACGATGTCCACCGTCACGGCCGCCTCGGCAATCGCCGCGCGCACGCGTTCCAGGGCCTGGACATAGGCAAAGGGCGTCATCGCCTGGCTGCCGACATGGAAGCAGATGCCCAGCGCGTCGCAATGCTGGCGAGTGGCCTGCAGCAGCGGAGCCGCATCGGCCAGATCCACGCCGAACTTGGACGCAAGGCTCAGTTCCGAATAATCGGACGAAACGCGCAGACGCACCAGCAGCGAAAGATCCCCCGCCGGCTCACCTGCCGCATCCGTGGTGGCCGCGACGATCTTCTCCAGTTCCTCGATCGTGTCGAGGCTGAAGGTGCGGACGCCATGGACGTGATAGGCTTCGCGAATGGCGCTGCCGGTTTTCACCGGATGCATGAAGCACAAAGTGGCTTCAGGCAGCACCGAACGCACTAGCCGCACCTCGGCAATCGAGGCGACGTCGAAATGGGTAATCCCGGAATCCCACAGGATCTGCAGCAGCTCAGGCGAAGGATTGGCCTTCACCGCATAGAGCGACGTACCCGGAAACTTCTGTGCAAAGAAGCGGGCAGCGCGCGCAGCAGCGTGCGGGCGATTGAGGATAACGGGTTCGTCCGGAGCGAGGTCGCGGACTACAGCCGATGCGCAGGGATAGATGTGCAACTCAAGGGACCCCCAAAACGGTTCGTTTCAGACAAGGCTGCCTTGCGGTTAGGAAGTCCCCTTGGGGCAGCGAGGGGCGGATATAGGACCCCCTCGCTGAACATCAAGTGAAAATCGCACCCCGACGGGACTATGTCAAAGAACTGTAATTTACAGTTTTATCCCGCAAATTCATATTCTTAAATCGTCAAGAAAGGCGATCCCGGAAGTCCTCGTAACCAAACTTCCGCACCTGTTCGAGGGAATCGGTCTCCGAATCCCATAGCCAGATGCTCGGCAGGGGCACTCCGTTGAAGGTCG
>MKUB01000046.1:0-20773 GCA_001898545.1 Sphingomonadales bacterium 63-6
CCCCGATGAAGACCAAGAAGTTCCTGCTCGCCACTTCCGGCGCCACCGTCGATGGCCGCAACATCGATGCGAAGATGCTGCGGGAAATGGCCAGCAGCTTCGATCCGCAGACCTATGGCGCCCGGCTGAATATCGAACATATTCGCGGCGTCAGCGCGGATGGCCCCTTCAAGGCCTATGGCGATGTGCTGGAACTTTCCGTCGAAGATGTCGAAGTGAACTTCAACGGCCAGAAGGAAATCCGCACCGGCCTTTATGGCGTGTTCGACGTTTCGCCCGATGCCAAGAAGCTCAATGAGGCGAGCCAGAAGGTCTATCCCTCGATCGAGATCGAGCCCAACTTCGCGGGCAAGGGCTTCGCCTATCTCATGGGCTGCGCCCTGACAGACAGCCCCGCCTCCATCGGCACGGATCGCCTGACCTTCAACCGCCAGCTGCCCGGCACTATCCTGCTCACCGCTCAGGACTGCGGCATCGATGCCGCCTTGCTCGAGCTGGTGCCGGAAGGCCCGGCAGCCGATGCCGCCATGCAGGAAGTGAAAGGCTTCTTCGCCAAGCTGACCGAAAAGCTCTCCGGGATCGCACCCAAGCCGGAAGCCCAGCCCAAGCCCGCTGAACCCGATCAGGTCGATTTTGCCAAATTCACCAGTGAACTGGGCGAAACGCTGGACAAGGCTTTCACCAAACAGGCCGAGATCAATTCCGCCCAGATCACTGCGCTGGCCACCAAGGTAGATGCCCTGGCCAAGTCGATCGAGGACACGCCCGATCCCAGTTTCGCGCGGCGCCCGCCTGCAACCGGCGCAAATGGCGGCCAGTCCCAAGGCTACACCGCCGCCGATATTTTCTGAGCCCCCGCACCCTCACCTGAACAAGCCGCGCCGATCAATCCGAAGGAACCATTTGAATGGCCCGCCAGCTCTACACGCCCCAGGACAATACCCGCCGCGCGGTCGAACGCCTGATGTCCCAAATCGCGCAGGTGAACGGCACCGGCAATGCCGGACAGCAATTCACCGTCAGCCCCACTGCCGAGCAGCGGCTTGAGGCCAAGATGCAGGAGGAAGTTAGCTTCCTGCAGCGGATCAATGTGTCTCCCGTGCGCCAGCAGAAGGGCAATCTGCTGGGCCTCGGCATCAACAGCCGCGTCGGCGGTCGCCGCTCCGCCGCCAACCTGCCGCGCCAGCCCCGCTACATCGGCGCGATGGATGGCCGCTCTTACGAGCTGGAAACCGAGCTGTTCGATACGATGATCCCCTGGAACATCCTCGACACCTGGGCGGAATTCCCGAATTTCGGAAAGCTCTATGCCGATGCCGTGGCCCGCGCCATCGGCCTCGATCGCATCTGCGTTGGCTGGCACGGCGTGGAAGCGGCGGACGATACCGATCTGGAAGAACATCCCAATCTGGAAGATTTCAACATCGGGTGGCTGCAGAAGCTCCGCCTCGAACGCCCGGATCACGTCATGGGCCGCGCCCTTTCCGGTGGCACTGCCACGGGCGCCGCGCAGCCGATCCACATCCATGCCGACGCCGCCTACAAGAACGTGGATGCCCTCGCGTATGATTTGATCGCGGGCATGCCCAGCTGGGCACGCACCAGCACGGAGCTGGTGGTGATCGTCGGCCAGGATCTGGTGGACGAGAAATATTTCCCCATGGTCAACCGCCCGCTTTCCACCACGATCGACGGCGGCAAGTCCACCAGTGACGAGGCCGTGCGCGATATCGTCGTCTCCGCCAAGCAGATCGGCGGGCGTCCGGCGGCCATCGTTCCCTTCTTCCCTGAAGGCACGATGGCGATCACGCCGCTCAAGAACCTGTCCATCTATTATCAGGCGGGCGGCCGCCGCCGCTTCATCCGCGAGGAGCCGGAAATGATGCGCGGCATGGTGGACTATCAGTCCAGCAACGAAGCCTATGTGATCGAAAGCACCGATCACATGGTCATGGCCGAAAACATCACTTTCACTGCCCCCTAAACCGGCGCGGGCCGCGCGCCCGCCGCCGCATTTCAGGAAATGCCCATGGTCAGTCCTTTCCGCCGCCACCAGCACCAGGTCCTCGCCTCGCTTGCCAGCGCCGCGACCATTATCGCGCCCGATCTTGCCCCGGACATGCCCGAGGAAGGCCCGGTGGCGGCCGAATATCGCAACCTGCTGGGCCAACTGCACGAGGATCTGCGCAAGCTGCACGAAATCCAGTCGACCGAGGCCAAGGCCCTCGAGAAGGAAAAGATGATCCTGGCCTATCTCGACTGGTGCCAGGGTGCCCTGTCGATCGAGGAAGGCCAGGCTGCCCCGCAGGACGAGATTGTCGTCACCTGCCTGATCTGGGCGATCGATATCCGCAACTGGCCACTGGCGCTTGAGCTGGCCGATCATGTGATCCGCCACAATCTCAAGCTGCCCGAGCGCTTCCACCGTTCGCCCCGCGCCTTGTTGTGGAGCGAGCTGGCGGACTTCGCCATCGCCAATCCCGGCGAGGTTCCGCACGACATCCTGCTGCGCGCTGCGCCGGGCGATGAACCGGCCAGCGACGTAAAGGATGAGACCGTCGCCCGCATGCACCGCGCCATTGGCGAAAGCTGGGCATTGCTGGCCGAGAATTTTGACGAAACGGCAGACAGCGCCCCCGCCGGCGGCAAGCCCGCCATGGTCGATGCCGCCCTCGCCTCGCTGCGCCGCGCGCGTCAGCTCGATGCGAAGGTCGGCGTCAAGAAACAGATCGAGCAGCTGGAGCGCGAGGAAAAGAAACTCGCCGCCGCTGCCGGACAGAATTGAAAGCTCGCGCTCCGGCGCCAGGGGGGCGGTGATGCGGAAGCGACGGGATACTCTCCCCCTGTCGCAGCCGCTGATCCCCACCCCCCTTTAGGACAAGGCCCATGCCCAGCGACCTCATCTCCACCCCGCCCGCACCGCTCTCGCCGCAAGGCAGCGAGATCGACGCCGGCGCCTGGTGGCCAAAGATCGATGTCAATGCGGCGCGCGATCAAGTGAATATCGGCGGTGCCATCCCGCATCCGCGCCTGGTCGAGGCCCTGCAGCAAGGGGCCATCTCGGCAATCGACGAGTTGCGCGAGTGGCAGGCCGCGCAACTGGCCGCAGGTCATTCCAAACTGGAGGAAGTTGCCCCCAATCCCAAGGTGGACGGCAAGACCCGGCTCGAGCTGCTGTTCATCTCCGCCGTCTGCTCCTTTGCCGCCGCGCGCCTGGCCGAACGCAATCCCGATCTCACCGCCACGCGCGAGGGGAGCGACCGCGCCGACCAGCGCCGCGCCATGGCCGACGATTTCCGCCGCGAGGCAACCCATGCGATCCGCCAGATCCTGGGCAAGCCACGCACCAATTCGGAGCTGATCTGATGGCCGCGCTCGAAACCATCCAGACGCGCGCCGGTGAGATGCTGGACGAACTGGTCTGGCGCCATCGCGGCCGCACCGCCGCGCTGGTGGAAAAGGCGCTCGAACTCAATCCCGGCCTTGCGGACCTCGGGCCAATCCTTCCGGCCGGGCTCACTATCACTCTGCCCGATGCCGAAAGCGCGCGTCCCTTGCGCGAAACCGTAAAGCTCTGGGGGTGACGATGAGCGATCCTTTCCGCGAAATGTCCGAGCCCGCCAAGCTTGTGGTCGACGGCCTTTCTTTCATGACCTTGCTGGGGGCGCTGGTGAACCTTCTTCCCTCGATCGCGGCCGTGCTGACCATCATCTGGACGGCGATCCGCATCTACGAAACCGACACTATCCGCCGCCTGACCGGGCGCGGTGAGGAGGAATGAGCGTGGATCCGCGCAAACCCATCTTCGATTCCGTCCGCGCCGCCGCGCCGGAGGGCCTGTTCAACGATCCCGGCAATGTCCTGGCGCTCGACAATCTGCTCGATGCCTTTGGCGTGGCGCGGCCCGATGGCGGCCGCCTCGTCAGCGCAGAGGGAATTGCACTCGTAAAGCGCTTCGAGGGCTGCAAGCTGACTGCCTATCCCGATCCCGGCACTGGCGGGCAGCCCTGGACGATCGGATGGGGTGCGACCACCATCAACGGTCGTCCAGTGCGCAAGGGCGAGACGATCAGCCAAGCGCAGGCCGACGCTCTGCTCGTCCATGGTCTCCGGCGCTACGCGGATCAGGTTTCTGAGGCGATTGGCAATGCGCCCACCAGCCAGCGGCAATTCGATGCCCTGGTCAGCTTCCACTACAATACCGGCAAGATCGCGGACGCCACTCTCACCAGGTTCCACAAGGCCGGCAATTTCGCGCTGGCGGCAGGTGAGTTCGGCCGCTGGGTCCATGCCGGTGGCAAGGTTATGGCTGGCCTGGTCCGTCGGCGAGCGGCCGAAGCGGCTCTTTACCGGAGCGGCTCATGAGCTGGCCCCCGCGCTTCGACATGGCGGCTGCCCGCGTAATCGCCGGCGGCGGTTCGTTTCTGCTCACTCTGATCGTGCTCGGCATCATGGTCTTCCAGCCCGCCCTGGCCGATAATGATCTGTTCAAATCTTTGGCCCAGGCCATCATCATTCAGGGGCTGATCGGCCTGGTGATGGCCTTCCTCTTCACCGGCAATCAGCATGGCAAGGGCGATGGGGGCGAGCGATGATCAGCTGGCTCGGCATGAAATTCCTTGGCCTCGCTCGCTTATATTGGCTGTTGATCCTGGCCGCCCTCATCGCGGCAGCAGTGCTGATCGCCAACACCTTCCTTTCGCAGACGATCAGCACCGCCAAATCAGCCGGCGCCAGCGAGCTGCAGGAAGCCAACCTTACCGAAACCATCAACCGAACGGAGCAAGGCAATGCCGCGCGTGATGAAATTCGCCATGATGGCGGGACTGCTCGCTATGACGAATGCCTGCGGACAGCCCGAACGCCCAAGAACTGCCAGCGATTTCTGCCTTAACGCCCGGCGCATCACGGCAGAGCCTGCCCCTGCGCCGGGCGTGGACGATCCCGGCAACACTTTCGACACGGACGAGACCTTCCTGCAAGTGCTGGAAAGCAATGCCGTGATCTCGCGCCTCTGCCCTTCCCCGACCCCTGCGCAACGATGAAAAAACCCGACAGCCTGCGGGCCAAACTGGTCACCATCTTCCCCGAGCTGGGCACCGATCCCCACCGCCTGCGCATGTGGATCGAAAAGGGCGCGGTCAAATGCCGCGCTTCCGATCCAACGCAGGGAGAGAACCTCAGTTATCGCCTGGATTATACCCTCACCGTTGTGGTGGAGGAATGGACCCGGCCCAGCCTGCTGATCTGGATCGTCCTGCTAGACTGGCTGCGTATCCACGAACCCGCTCTGCTCACCGCCGCCAATGCGCGCGGCCTGGAATTCGAGGCCGATCTGATCGCCCATGAAAAGGCCGATCTCAGCTTTGACCTGTCCCTCTCCGAAGCGGTGATCGCCACCAGGCGCCAAGATGGCGGCTTTGACATGCGCGTGCTGGAAGAACCAGACCCACTGATGCCGGACACCGTGCCGATGATCGCCGGCGGCCAGCGCCTCAATTCGATCTGGCTGGATGGCTCGCAGCTGGTTCCCGATCCCCTGGGCCAAGCCGCCTGATGGCCGGCGAGGAAGGCCTCGAGGCAATCGAGCCATTCATCGGCGAAGTGCTGCAGGCAATCGAGCCCGGCCAGCGCCGCAAGCTGATCGACAAGCTGATGCGCGCCGCCCGCCGCGCCAACGCCCAGCGCATCACCGCCAATGTCGAACCGGATGGGACAAAGATGACCCCGCGCAAGAAGCGCAAGGGGAAACGCGGCAAGATGTTCCGCCGCATCGGCAAGCAATCCAGCCTGAAAATCCGCATCTCCCCCGACGAAGGCGAGCTGCGCTTCGCCAATCCCCTGATCGAAAGCACCGCCGCCGCCCATCAATACGGCCTGACCGACTTCGTAGGCCGCACCCGCGACGGCCGCATGATCCGCACCAAATACGAAGCGCGGAGGATCTTGGGGTTTGGGAAGGAACAGGATGAGCTGCTGGACGAGGTGCTGCGGCAACTTGGTGGCGACTGATTTCACCCGCTCCCGAGCCGACGCAATCTGCCATTATTTCAGTCTCGTGATCTAGCTACACTGGCATATCATCACTGCCTTGACGCAACCATAATTCCGTTGAAGTACTGTCGAACTAGGGAGGCACGAAATCAGTGATCTATCAGAATGGGGACATTAGCGTCGACGAGGCATTCGCGAGATTCGGCAGTAAGACCTACGCAATCAACAAAATCAACTCAACGGAAGTTAGGGAACGGATCGTACCCGGCGCACGCGGCTACTATTTATGGTTCCCAATCGCTGCGTTCCTGACGCTCCCTGTTCTCGTCGGATTATTCTCGTCAGGTAACCAAGAGGGGGCAACGGGCGGCCTGATTATAATAGGCCTTCCCTTGGCACTCTTTTGGTGGCTCGCGATCAGATCGTACAGGAGGCGAGCCGCGAAATACAGCTATGAACTTTACCTGACAATGTCGAGCCGCGACCAACAGGCTCTGGTTTCGCCGGACCGCGTTGAGGTAGAGAAACTACGGGCTGCTATCGAAACAGCTATGGCAGCAAGCCGTTAGACATGCGGCCGGGACCCTAACCGCTGCCGCTGCATTACCGCGCCTCCGATGGTCAACCCGGCAACGAATAGCCGGGATCGAACAACTCAAAAATTCGGCCCCATCGATTGGTCGATGATGGTGCAGCTAGGGTTCGGCAAGAGTCTTAAATCACAAATAAAGTGTAGATCGAGATCAATTGTGTCTGCGTTAGCCGGAAGGGGTAAATACCGATGTCGCAAGCACTAGCACTGAATGAGATAAAACGTTTCCTTTCCAAACCAGATCCTGAGGTGCTCAGCATCAGCGGCCGGTGGGGTGTCGGAAAAACGCACGCTTGGGATACCGTCTTGAAATCTATGCGGACCGACACGGCACTTCGGCACTACGCCTATGTTTCTGTTTTCGGAGTGCGGAGCCTTGACGATCTCAAGACTGCCATCGTCCAATCCACGGTCAGCCTAGATGGCAACGAGCTCGAACCCAGCGTGGATTCGTTTGTGGAACACCTTTCCAGTATTGAGGGCGCGCGCAAGTTGCTTGGCGCAGGCACGCGCAAGTCCCTCGGCTTTCTGAGCAAGAATGCATCGAACCTACCCTATGTAGGAAAACTTGGAGGCCTCCTCGCCCCAGGAGCCTCGCTCCTTATCCGCAACCAGATCATCTGCATCGACGATATCGAGCGCGCCGGACAGGGGCTAGATGTCGCGGACATTCTCGGGCTCATCTCATCGTTTAGAGAACGAAAAGGCTGCAAGGTGGTCATGCTTCTCAGCGAGGACGACCTTGGTGATCAGGCGCAAAAGTTCCGGGAATATCTCGAGAAGGTGGTGGATCAAGCAATCAGGTTCGAACCTACGCCACAAGAGTCTGCTGCAGCAGCACTGAATGTCGACGACAATCTCAGCGCAATTCTCAAAGAGAGAATAATCACGCTAGGTATCACGAACATACGTGTTATCAGGCGTATACGTCGTTTCCTGTCTTACATTGAGCCTCAGCTCGCCGGCTTACATGACAAAGTAGTTGACACCGTCGTCAGGTCGATCACCCTGTTGGGCTGGTGCGTATTCGAACCGCAGCTAGCTCCTAACATTGATAGAGTCCGCTCATACAATCAGTTCTCAGGGCTCTTCGGTGAAGACAGACGTAGCATTGAAGAAAAGAAGACAGACTTAGTCATTCGCGATTATGGCTTTGACCAATTTGGCGATCTCGATAGTCTTATTCTCAAGGGGCTCAAAGCCGGCGCGTTTGACACTCCCGCGCTGCAAGACCTTCTCCAGGCCCTCGACGCCACGATGCGCAACGAAGACGTCCGAGCCGCAATCGGGCGTCCTTGGATGATATTTTACGATAGCCTTAACGACAACGTTGATGAGTTCACTATCTCTCTGGTTCAAGTGATCGAGCAACACCCAAAGGACATCTCACCGGGCGATGTTTCCAAGGCGCTCGAATTTTTGCGCGAGCTTGGCCAAGCAGAAAAAGCGGACGAGTTAGTAAAGGTTTACATCGACGCGCAAGCCGACAAGCCACGTGAGTTTTTTGCCGCTCGGCACGATCAATTCTCGGCCCCGATTGATGCCCAAATCTCCCGAGCATTTGACAATCGCCTAAAGGAAATGCCGCTTACGCACGATCCTGCGGAAATTCTCATCAAGATCGGAAACACCAAAAGCTGGGATCCGGCCCAGATTGATTTTTTGGCGTCTGTTCCGGATGCTGGATATTCCGCGATGTTAAAGCGTCTGAAAGGCGCAGACCTGCATTCAGCGATATCGACCGCTCTAATGTTCGACAATTTTGTTGACGTTGGAGAGAGCGAGCGTGAAGTCGCGAGGCGCATGAGGCAAGCCGTCCAGCTAGCCGCAGACGAGAGCACCCTGAATCGCATGCGCCTCCAACCATACCTCCGGCCCGCACCGGCTGCTCCCATAGAAGGTAAGGCGACTTAGCTAGCCTCCAGGCGACCAACGTCGAGCGCGACCGAATTCACTGAGCTTTCAGATTGCGAAATTTCCTAGGACCTTGCAGTCACAATTAGGGCGCTCCGCGATTTCTGCCGCCATGCGTGAATCCAGCGCGAGCAGGATCGGTTCCGAGCGCGTCCGCGCAAACATGCGACATTCATCCGCCACCAACGGAAAATCCTCCGCCGTCAGAATAGGTTTCGGGCCCCTGGCCATGCAAATCTGCCCCTGAAATTCCAGATGCCCCGCTGCCTCAACCGAACCGCGCGCGCAAGTAAGGGCTCTGGCCCCCAAATCCCACCCCTCGTTGCCCGCTCGCCAACGAGGCATTGGCATAGCCACGCCGCGCGCGGGTGCGCATCGGATGCTGCATGCTTTCCGGCAGCACCACGACCAGCAGCGCCATCGATCTGTCACGCCTGCCCCCGCCGGACGTGATCGAAACGCTCGATTTCGAGAGCATCCTTGCCGCGATGCTCGCCGATCTGCAGACGCGCTGGAGTGATTTCGACGCTCTGACCGAGAGCGATCCCGCGATGAAGATCCTGCAGGTCGCCGCCTACCGCGAGCTGTTGCTGCGCCAGCGCGTGAACGAAGCCTGCCGCGCCGTGATGCTGGCCTATGCCGGCGGCGGCGATCTCGACCAGCTGGCCGCCCTGGTGGGCGTGCAACGGCTCGAGATTACTCCGGCCGATGAGCAGGCCGGCACCCCTGCCGTGATGGAAGCGGATGACGATCTGCGCGAACGCGTGGTGCTGGCGCCCGACAGTTTCTCGGTTGCCGGGCCAACCCTCGCCTATGTTTTCCACGCCCGCTCCGCCCATCCCGATGTGCTGGACGCCACGGTCCAGAGCCCCGAGCCGGGCGAAGTTGTGGTCACAATCCTCTCGCGCCAAGACACGGGCGAGCCGGAGCCCGAAGTGATCGACGCGGTCGAGAACCGGGTCAATTCCCGCTCGGTCCGCCCGCTCACCGATCTGGTCAGCGTGCTGCCTGCCACCATCGTCGAATTCCTGATCAAGGCGCGGATCTACCTGTTTGATGGGCCGGACCCGACGGTGGTGATCGAGGCTGCCCAGGCGAGCGCCCAGGCCTATGTCGCCCGCTCCCGCAAATTGGGGCGGGACATCAACCTTTCCGCCATTTCCGCCGCTCTGTTCGTCGAAGGGGTGCAACGCGTCGAGCTGGTCAGCCCCGTAGCCGATCTGGTGATGGGCATGTCCGAGGCAGGACACTGCACCGGCATCGAGCTGGAGTTCGCCGGCAATGCCGACTGAGCAGCATTTGCTTCCCCCAAACGCCACGCCTTTTGAGCGCGCAGCATCGCTTACCACGGCGCGCATCTGGCAGGTGCCTGTCCCGACGCGCGATCTGCTGAACCCCCAACTCTGCCCGTGGTATCTTCTACCCTATCTCGCCTGGGCGCTCTCGATCGACCGCTGGAAGTCTGACTGGAGCGAGGCGCAGAAGCGCACCGAAGTTGCCCGCGCGATCGAGCTGCAACGCCTGAAGGGCACGCCCGCCTCGGTCGAGCAGGTGCTGGCCAGCTTCGATCCGCTGATCCAGCTGATCGAATGGTTCGATATGGAGCCGCGCGGCGAGCCCCACACTTTCCGGGTAGTGATCCCGCTGGATGGCTCGCCCGTGCCACGCTCGACCGCGCCCTTCGCGCAGGAGATTGTCCGCGACATTTACCGGATCAAGCCAGCCCGTTCCCACTTCGAACTGGTGCTGCAGCTGGCGGTGGATGCCGCGCTGGTGCTGACCGGCGGCGCCTGGGCCATGAGCTACGCCCGCGCCGAAGCCACCGCCACCCTGCCCGCCACCGATGATGTGGCGCTCACCGAAGATGGCCACGCCCTGATCGCCGAAGATGGCGAACTGCTGGAGTTCGATTGATGGAAGCCCTGCCCCTGAAGATCACATCCGCGGGCATGGCCGCGATCGTCAGCGCGGAAGAAGGCGGGCTGGACGCCATCACCATTGCCGAAGTGGGTATCACCAACACTCCCTTCGATGTCGAAACCGCGCTGGCCCTGCCGGATGAGATCAAGCGGCTTGCCATGGTGTCGGGCGCGGCGGTGGATGCCAACACTGTCCACCTGACGGCGCGCGATTCCTCGGCCGACGAATATGAATTCTCCGGCTTCGGCATCTACCTGGCCGATGGCACCCTGTTCGGGCTTTACAGCCAGGACGAAGCGATCCTTGGCAAATCGCCGGTAAGCGTTCCCTTCCTCGCCTTCGATTTCAAACTCAGCAGCCCCATTGCCGAGCTGTTCACCTTTGGCGATGCGAACTTCCTCAATCCCCCGGCCACCACCCAGACGCGCGGCGTGGCAAAGCTCGCCTCGCTCGAGGAAGTGCAGGCGGGCGTTGATAGCGAGAAGATCGTCACTCCCGCCCTGCTGAAGGCGGTTTACGTCGCGCTGGAAATGCTGGGCGTGGCCAATGGTGTCGCCACGCTGGGCGCGGACGGCAAGCTCGCCCTCGCCCAAAGGCCACCGATCGATCCCATCAATTTTTGGTTTCCGGAATCCGAAGCGGAAATGCTCGATCTGGCAGCGAGCGTAGGTGACTGGGCCATTCGCGGCGACACCGATCCTACCGAGATCTATGTCCTGCAGGCAGAGCCTGCCTCAGACCTTGCCAACTGGCTCTCGCTCAACATCCCCGCCCCGGTCAGCAGCGTCAACGGCAAGGTCGGGGCGGTGGTGCTTAATGCGGCCGATCTCGATGCGGTGCCAAAGACCCGCCAGGTCAAAGGCGGCGGCTTGGTAAGCGGGGGCGGTGCGCTCGATGAGGATCGCACCCTGACGGTCGCCATCGCCAGCGCGGCCGAAGCCCTCGCGGCCGAGATCAACAACAAGGCGCTGACCCCGGCTTCACTGGCGGGCGTGTTGATGGCAATCGCCGCCCGAGTTCCCGCAAGCCGGACAATCTCCGGCGGCGGCCTGGTCAGCGGTGGGGGCGCCCTTGATGAGGATCGCACGCTTACGGTTGCCATCGCCAGCGCGGCCGAGGCCCTGGCGGCCGAGATCAGCAACAAGGCTGTTGTCCCCGCCTCGCTGACCTCGATCCTCGCCAGCATCGCGGCCAAGGTGGATTCCGGACGCAAGATCAACACTTCCGGCCTTGCCAGCGGTGGCGGCACGCTTGGTGCTGATCGCACCATCACCGTGCCGGCTGCCAGCGTGGCCGAAGTGGCAGCCATGTCGAGCAGCACCAAGGCGGTAACTCCCGCCTCGCTGGTGAACCTGATCAATTCGATCCTCGCTCAGATCCCCAATTTCAGCATCAGCTACACTTCCAGCACGCTGGTGGTGCGCATCGGCGGTGCGATCTTCCAGGTCTTTTCCGGCAGCGTGGCCGGCAACGCCAACACCGCCACGCTCTATTACCCCGAGACCTTCCCCAACACTTGTTTCGGCGCCTGGATCAATGGCGGCCTGCCCAACACCGAGGCGCAGGAAAACAGCCCTTACGTGACCAACCGCACTGCCAGCTACATCAGCGTTCTCAATGCCATCGGCACCACCACGGCGGTGCAGGTGCTGGCGATCGGCCGATAGGAATCCGCAATGGCCAAGCTCAAACGCTTCTTCAGCCCCTCTGCGGGTGCCTTCTACTCCGAAGCGGTCCATGGCCCGCGCCAGATCCGGGATCCCGAAGGCGGCAAGCTGATCGCCAATCCGGCCTGCACCATACCGGCCGACGCGGTGCGGGTAACCGATAGTCAGTTCGAGCAGCTCTTCGCCGCCCAGGCGGAGGGCAAGCAGATCACCTGGACCGGCAGCCGCCTGCGCGCGGTGGATCCCAAACCAGATGGTGCTCAGGTCGAGGCGGCCAACCGCACAAGGCGCAATAAGCTGCTGCTGGCCAGCGACTGGACTCAGCTGCCTGACGCGCCCCTGTCCCCCGAACAACGCGCAGCCTGGTCCACCTATCGCCAGCAGCTGCGCGATCTGAAACTGGCCCAGCCGCTCCCGGAAAGCGCTTGGCCCAAGGCACCTGAAGGAACCCATTGATGGCCAGGAAGATCTCCGAACTGGAACCCGCGCTGGAGATCGACGGGACCGAACTGGTTCCCGTGGTGAAGGATGGCGAGAACAAGCTCGCCCATCTCGAAGATCTCGTCTGGCCCCTGGGCGAAGGCGTTGCCGCGCAGGTGGCGGCCGACAAGGAAGCCGCCGCCGGCAGCGCCAGCGCGGCCGCAACGAGCGCAGCTGCTGCGCTAGAGGCGGAAGTAGGTGCCGGGGCTGCTGCCTCCACCACAATGGATCTGCGCTTCGGTTCCCTGCGTACCATTCCCTTCCATCACGGCGTCTATTCCCACGCGCTTGTCGATGAAGATCGCAATATCTTCGCCCTGATCGAGCGGGCCACGGGCAAGTGGAAACTGGCGCTGGCCGATGATTCCATTGTCCCGCTGGGCGGCGGCCTAACCTTTGTTGCCTGCCCGCCCGCTTCCGGATGGCTGTTCGTGATCGTGGACACTGATCGTAACGTCCTGGGCGGCGTCCTGGCGAACGGGAAATGGCGGATCGCTCTGGACGATAGCGCGATCATCCCGGCGGGCGCGGTGCAGGCGATCATTGCCGCGAATTATCCGGCCCTGGCCAATGGGGGCGTCTCCGGGCCGGACATTGCCTGTCCGGGGGACAGCCTCACTGCGGGCGCGGGTGCGACTACCTCTTATCCGGCCGCGCTGGCCACGTTCACCGGCCGCACCGTGCACAATCTTGGGGTGGGCGGGGAAACCGCGCGCACCATCGCCGGGCGCTTCGGCACCTGGCCGTGGATCGCGACGGTGTCCGGGGGAGCCATTCCGGAGAGCGGCGGCGTTGCCGTCACGCTCAAGAGCGTGGACGGCGAAGCCGTTGCCCCGCTTCTGCAAGGCGCTGCGGGCATCAATCCCTGCACAATCGCAGGCGTTTCCGGCATTCTCAGCCTGAGCGGCGGGGTCTACACCTTCACGCGCCTGGCCAATGGCGCTGCGGTGCCAGTGCCTTTCCCCGCCCCGATCGTGACCGATGCCTACGCCAATCGGCGCGGGGACATCCTGATCGTGAAGATCGGCCAGAACGGTGGCTATGCCGATACCGAGCAGCTGCTCGCGATGATCGATTCCATCGTGAACAGCCAGACCCGGCCGGTGCGGCGCTTTCTCGTTATCGGCTTCACCACCTCAACCCTTGCCGCCCGCGCCAGCATCCATTCGGCCATGCTCAACCGTTACGGCCGCCGCTTCGTCAATTCGCTGGAATATCTCTCCAGCTACGCGGCGCTGGCGCGGGCCGGAATCACTCCAACTGCCGGTGACGATGCGAAGATCGCAAATGGCAGTCTTCCGCCCAGCTTCCTCACGAACTTCCCGACCGACGTCACCCACATGAACGATGCCGGTTACGGACAGGAAGCTTTCTACATCGACCAGCGCTTGCGCGAACTTGGATGGATTTGACCAAATGACCGGATCGGCACTTCAGCTTGCGGGTGCGGCCAGCACCTCGCCTTTCGGGAAACTGCAGCCTTACGAAGGCGTGTGGGACAGCACAGTGTTCCTGTGGGACGCGGGCTTTGCAGAACTGGAAAGCGTGCCCGCCAATGGCGTCATGCTCCCCAATCTCATGCGCGATCGCGCATCCGCCGTCTCGGGCCTTACCGCCAGCCAATGTGATGTCGAAGCCTACAACACCATGGGGAATGGCTTCACCACTGGCGAGATTACCTCGAAGGGCGGCATTCACATCGCCAGCACCCAGGCGGGCGCGCAGAATGCGCAGTCGAACTTCGCGCTCTGCATGAGCCAGGCCCTTGGGAATTGGCTGGCTGCCAATTGCGGGGCGGGTGAGAATTATTCGGTGATGCTCAGCCTGTGGGTGCGCAAGACGCGCGAATATGGCGGCCCCAATACGAACCCCCAGAGCTGGGGCCACATGGCGGCCACGAGCGGCCAGACCGGCAGCTACATCGTGCAGCTGCAGCGGGGGGAAGGGGCTCCGCCCGATGCAGCGCGTGAAAACTGGATCGGCATCCGGCAGGATTTCATCGCGCTCGATGCTCCGGGAGTGATGTGCGCAGCGGCAAAAGGCTGGCGCGGCACGAGGTCGGCCACGCTCAATGGAGCGTTTCAACGCGCCTTGGCCAATGTCGGCGCGATGGGTTCGTGGGATACGGTCAATTACAACAAGGCGTGTTCCGGGATCATCTATCGCGCCCAGCTCGACGTGCTGGATTTCTCTGACGCTCCCGGCGCGAATGTCACTGCCAAGGGGCTGGCGATGCTGAACTCGATCAACGCCCTGGCCGCTCGTGACTTTGGCGAGGGCGGGCGCTTTCATGGGGATGAGTTTACCCCTGCGGCTGATCTGAAGCCGTGACAATTTCGGGCTGGCCCTCGTTGCGCGCGCGCTAACGAGGGCCTCCTCTCGCCTCCCCACCGCATTTGCGCTTGGCATCGTGGCCATGCAGCGCCCTGTTTCCGATCATGTTTCCGACCCGTCGCAAATCCTGCGCGTGGGCACTATCGCGGGCGTAGACCTGACCACCGGCCTTTGCGAGGTCGAGTTCGGCGACCCGGAAGAAGGCCCCGTCTCCACCGCCTTGATCCAGTGGGGTGTGATCCGCGCCGGTGAAACCATCGTCTGGAGCCCGCCCAGCCTGGGCGAGCAGGTGCTGCTCTTCTGCCCTGATGGCGACATTGCCCAGGCCATTCCCTTCGGCGCGCTCTATTCCGATAGCTTCCCTGCCCCCGGCAATGGCGCGCGGGAATTCATCCGCTTCGGCGATGGGGCTGAGATCGGTTACGATCCCGAGGCTCACCATTACGACATCACCCTGCCCGCCGGCGCCACCGCCCGGATCGAGGCCGATGGCGGAGTAAGCATCAAGGGCGACGTCTCGATCGAGGGCAAGCTCGATGTTTCCGGCAACATCGCGACCGAAGCGGACCTTTCGGTCCAGGGCGGTGCCGATGTCCAGGGCGAGGTCAGTGCTGGCGACGTGATCGGCGCAGGCAAGCGCCTCTCGAGCCACACCCACACCGGCGTCACTTCCGGCGCTGGCAGTTCCGGGCCGCCGCTATGATCGGCCTCGATCGCAACACGGGTAAAGCCATCGCCAGTGAGCAGCACCTGGCGCAATCCATCGGTGACATCCTCACCACGCCCATCGGCACAAGGGTGGAGCGCCGCGATTATGGATCGATGCTGTTCGAACTGCTCGATCAGCCGCTCAATGGTGCCACCCGCCTGCTGACCTATGCCGCCACGGCCTTTGCCATCCGCCGCTGGGAGCCGCGCATTCGCGTCCAGAAGGTCGGCCTCGCTCCAGTCGAAGGCCAGCCCGGCCAGGCCGTTATCACGATCGAGGGCGAGCGGACCGATTTGCCCGCCGCGAATGAGCGCATCGTCCTTTCCATCCCCATCCGCGCGGGCGGCGTCTCGCCGGTTCCCGTCACCTGAACCTATCCAGGAGTTTCCCATGTTCCACGGCGTCAAGGTCAACGAGGTGGTCACCGGCACCAGGCCGATCAATCCCGCCTCCACTGCCATCATCGGCCTGCTCTGCACCGCGACGGCGACGGCGGGCGCTGCCGCCACTGCGCTGGACGAAGCCTTCCCGCTCGATACGCCCGTGCTGGTGTCCGATATCCGCAAGGCCATTGGCCAGGCGGGCACTGGCGGCACGCTGAAGCCCTCGCTCGAGGCGATTGCCGATCAGTGCAGCCCCTACGTGATCGTGGTGCGCGTGGCGGAAGGCGTTGCGGGCGTGGGCGAAGATGCCCCCACCGCCGCCGAGGATCAGGAAGAGAAGCTGATCGGCACCGTAACCTCCGACAACCTCTACACCGGGATGCAGGCCTTCCTTGCCGCTCAGGCGAAGCTGGGCATTCGCCCCCGCATTCTGGGCGCGCCGGGGCTGGATAGCCAGGCGGTGGTGGCCGAGCTGCTGCCGATTGCCGAGCAGCTGCGCGCCATGGTCTATGCCCAGTGCCAGGGCGACGATGTGGCCGAGGCTATCACTTATGCCGGGGAGTTCGGCCAGCGCGAGCTGATGCTCCTCTGGCCGCGCTTTGCCGCCGATTTCGAGGGCGACACCGTGGCCCGCGCGCTGGGCCTTCGCGCAAAGATCGATCAGGACATTGGCTGGCACAAGACGATCTCCAACGTCGCCGTCGCCGGCGTCACCGGGCTGGATCGCGATATCAGCTTCGACATTCTGGGCGGCGATACCGATGCCAAGCTGCTGAACGATGCCAAGATCACTACCCTGATCCGGCACGAAGGCTATCGTTTCTGGGGCAACCGCACTCTTTCCAGCGAGCCGCTCTTCGCCTTCGAAAGCGCCACCCGCACTGCGCAGGTGCTGAAGGATGAGATCGGCGTGGGCCTTACCTGGGCAATCGACAAGCCGCTCACCAAGGTGCTGGTGAAGGACATCCTCGAGACGATCAACGCCCGCTTCCGCCTGCTGACCGGGCAGGGAATGATCATCGGCGCCCGCGCCTGGTACGATCCCGCCCTCAATGAGGAAAGCCAGCTCGCCGCCGGGCAGCTGAAGATCGACTTCGACTTCACCCCCGCCGCCCCGCTGGAAGGACTCGAGGTCAACCAGCGCATCACCGACAGCTACTACGCCAGCTTCGCGGACATCGTCGCGGGCTGACCGCCTGCCGCTGACCCAGCCCCACTGACGAAAGGATTCCGCCATGTTTCCCCGCAAGCTCAAGAACCTGAACCTCTTTAACGAGGGCAGCGAATATCTCGGCCAGATTGCCGAGCTGACCCCGCCCAAGATCAGCCATGCGATGGAAGACTGGCGCGGCGGCGGCATGCTGGGTGCCGTGAAGATCGACCACGGGCTCGAGGCGCTGGAGTTCGAATGGACCATCGGCGGCTTTTCCAGCCAGGTCGTGGGCCAGATGGGCATTAGCCAGATCGATGGCGTGTTGATCCGCGCGCTGGGCGCCTTCCAGGCGGAAGACACCGGCGCCGTCTCCTCGGTCGAGCTGGTGATGCGCGGCCGTCACCAGGAGCTGGACTTCGGCACTTGGAAACCGGGCGACGACACCGAGAAGAAGGTGAAGACCGTCCTCACCTATTACAAACTGATCGTCGACGGGCGCGAACTGCTCGAGATCGACATGATCGCCGGCATCTACCGCGTGAATGGCGTCGATCGCTACGCAGAGATCCGCGCCGCCATCGGCGGCTGACCCTCTTCGCCGGGCGGGGCTTCGCGGCTTCCCGTCCGGCGGAGATCCCAAAGCCGCGAGCCCCGGCCTCAAGCACCCCGGACGTGATCCGGGGGATAGGCCGACAAAAAAAGGAAAGCCGCGATGGAAACCCCCGATCCCAATCAGCCCCAGACTGATCTCCAAGCCCAACCTGAAAAGGCGCCGGTGCTGGAGCACGTTCCCCTGCAGGAGCCGATCCGCCGCGGCACCCAGGTGATCGCCAGTATCGACGTGCGCAAGCCCAAGGCCAAGGAACTGCGCGGGCTGACCCTGCAAGCCATCCAGCAGGGCGAGGTCAACACCATGATCGCGCTGATCCCGCGCATCACGGTGCCCCCGCTGCTGCCGCATGAAGTGGAAGAAATGGACCCGGCCGACCTGCTCTCGCTGGGAGGGGCGATCTCGGGTTTTTTCTACACATCGGCGGACAAGGAGATGCTGGCCAAGGTGCTTGGCCAGATCGAGCAGGAGACTCCGAACAGCTGATCGCGGACGTAGCCTTCCTGTTCCATTGGCCGCTGGCTGACCTGCGCGAGATGGACCTGGAAGAACTGGCCATGTGGCAGCGCCTCGCGGTCGATCGATACGAGACCAACCTCAAGGCAGTGCTTTCGCCATGGATAAAAGGCTAGCTCTCACAATCCGTTTCAATGCGCTCGACAAGCTCTCCGGCTCGATGAAGAACATCATCGGGCTGGGGAAGTCGGGCACGCAAGAGCTGGCCGGGCTGAAGCGCGAGGCGCGCGAACTGGACAAGCAACTGCAGGACGTTCGCGGCCGCCTCGCCAGCGGCAGCATGCAGGGCGGCCTGGTCATGGCTGAACGCGAGCTGGTGAAGGCGATGGCCACCACCAATCGCGAGCTGGAGAAGCGCCAGCGATTTATCCAGATCGACAACAAGGTTGCGCGGATGCACGCCCAGGGCGACAGCCTGCAGGCGGCCGGGCAGTCCAACATGATGCAGGGCGCCGGAATGATGGCGCCGATCATCCTCTCTGCGCGGGAGGCGATGCAATTCTCCAGCGGCATGGTGGACCTTCAGCAGAAGGCCAACCTCACCAATGGCGAGATGATCCGGATGCGCGGCAACATCCTCTCCGTCGCCCGCGCCACCTATCAGCTGCCCGAGAATATGCGCGCGGCGGTGGACGTCCTTTCCGGCTTCGGCATGGACCCGCGCGATGCCGTGAAGCTGGCGACACCGATCGGCCAGCTCGGCACAGCCTTTAAGGTCGAGCTGGCGGACGGCGCCGCCGCTGCCTACGCCAACATCAACAATCTGAAGCTCGCCGCCAGCGAGACGGGCAAGGCCTTCGA
Organism: Sphingomonadales bacterium 63-6; assembly: GCA_001898545.1. GTDB lineage: Bacteria > Pseudomonadota > Alphaproteobacteria > Sphingomonadales > Sphingomonadaceae > Andeanibacterium. The sequence continues at coordinate 19,074 of MKUB01000046.1, forward strand.
CATCATGGCCGCTGGCGGGAATGCCGGTGCCTTCGAGATCAAGGACATGGCCAAGTGGTTTCCCTCGCTGACGGCCCAGGCGCAGACGCTCGGCCAGCAGGGTACTGCCGCAGTCGCGGACCTCACCGCCGCGCTGCAGATCGCCCGCCGCGCAACCGGATCGGCGGACGAGGCCGCCACCAATGTGGGCGACCTGATGTCCAAGATCTATGCGCCCGCCACCATTCGCGCCTTCGACAAGCAATTTAGCGTGGATCTACCCGCCGCGATGAAGCGCGCCTATGCCGAGGGTAAGACACCGCTCGAGGCGATTGCCGAACTCACCAATAAGGTGACCAAGGGCAATATGGAAAACATCGGCCAGGTCTTCGGCGATAAGCAGGCCCGCATGGCGGTGACCGCGCTGATCCAGAATCTCGACGATTATCGCAAAATGCGAGCGGAGATCGCTACGGCGGATGGCACGGTAACGGGCGCCTTCAGCCAGCGCGAAATGAACGACGGCATGATCGCCTGGAACAAGTTCACGGGTCAGATGACGTCCACTGCGCTGGTAATGGGAACCAAGCTCCTGCCGGTCGCGAGCGAGTTCCTGGGGATCCTGGGCGGCATGGCCGAAGGCGTCGGCAACTTCGCCCAGGCAAATCCTCAGCTCACCACCGGGCTGCTCTATCTTGTGGCTGGCGCCGGCGCCGCAAAGATCGGTCTGGGCGGCCTGCAGTTCGCCTTCGGCAGCATCCTGAAGCCTGCCGCCAGCGCATGGGGAATGTATAAGAAGTGGAAGGCGGCCGCTTCGGTCGCGGCGGCCTTTCCGAAGGCCGCCCGCGCCTTCACAATATTCAGGACGGCCGCCCTATTCATGGCCAAGGGCGTCTTCCGCGCTGGTCTCTATCTTCTTGGGAACCCCATCATCCTCGCCATCATGCTCATCGCGGGCGGCATCGCCGTGGCGGGCTATCTGATCTACCGGAATTGGGACACGATCAAGGCGGCATTCAATGCCGGGCTGGCGAACCTCTCCGCCGCCTGGAACTGGATCAAATCCACCTTCATGCGCTTCCCCTATTTGTTCGGCCCCATCGGCGTGGCCGTGGCCTTCGTCATTCGCCATTGGGATGGGATCAAGGCAGCCTTCGGCGCGGGGATTGACTTCCTCGCCGCCCTGCCCGGCCGGATGCTGGCCATGGGCAAGCAGATCATGGCCGGGCTGCTGAACGGCCTCGATCCCTTCGGGCTGCGCAACCGCCTGCTCGATATCGCGAAAACCGGGATCAACGCCTTCAAGAGCTTCTTCGGCATCAAGTCCCCTTCCCGCCTGTTCATGCAGATGGGCGGCCATCTCACCGAAGGGCTGGCGCGCGGCGTCGATCAGGGCGCAGCCCGGCCGGTGCGCTCGGTAGGGCGGATGGCCACGGCAGTTGCCGGTGCCGTGGCGCTGGGCGCCGCTCCGGCGGCGGCCAACGGAGCTGCTGGAGCGAGCGGCAGCCTGTCTGCAAGCGGCGTCCATATCGGCAAGATCGAAATTCACCAGCGGCCCGGCGAAGACATCGAAGCATTCATCGAGCGGATAATCCGCGAGCTGGAACGCCGCATCGCCGCCGCCCGGCGCGGAGCTTATTACGATGAGTAGCGACCGCCTCCTCTCCATCGGCATGTTCATCTTCGCCACCGATGGCCTCTCCTATCAGGAGCTGGAGCGG
>MKUB01000046.1:20823-27592 GCA_001898545.1 Sphingomonadales bacterium 63-6
CAGTGGACCACCGCGAGCAGAACATCATGATGGGCGGCCGCGCCCGCCGTTATGACTTCGCGGTGGATCTGCTGAGGTATCAGCCGTGAGCGAAGGCAACCGCGCCACTTTCTCGCTGGTGGTGGACGGCGTGGATTACGCCAAGGAGATCGTGCCCCGGCTGATCCGCCTCTCCCTCTCCGAAAAGCTGGGCGATGCAGCGGACGAGTTGGAGATCGAGCTTGCCAATCATGATGGCGGATTGCCCACCATCAAGCGCGGCGTCTTCGCCAGCCTTTCGCTGGGCTGGGAGGCGGGCGAAGGCGTAAAGCTCGGCCTGGTCGACAAGGGCCGCTTCATGGTGGACGAGGTGGAAAAGAGCGGGCCGCCCGATACGCTGCGGATCAAGGCCCGCTCGGCCAACCTGACCGGCACTTTCCGCAACCGCAAGGACAAGGGGTGGAAGAACACCACGCTGGGCGCGGTGCTGCGCGATCTGGCTGCGGCGAGCGGGTTGCAGGCAAGCATTCATCCCGATCTGGCCGGGCTGGCACTTCCGGCAATTGAGCAGGCCGCCAAGAGCGATGCCGCCTTCCTGCGCGATCTTGGCGCCCGCTACGATGCCGTGGCCACGGTGAAGAACGGAACGCTGATATTCCTGCCCATCGGCGCCAGCGCCAATGCTTCAGGCCAGAGCTTTGGCAGCCTTACCCTGAAACGCCAGAACAACAGCCGCTGGAGCTTCACCATCGCCGACCGCGAACAGCATGACGGGGCAGAGGCCCGCTGGCATGACAAGCGCGGGGCCAAGGCCAAAACGGTGAAAGTGGGCACCGGCAAGAACGCCAAGCGTATCAAGCGCAGCTTCGCCAGCGAAGCCGAGGCAAAACAGGCCGCCGCCGCCGCTGCCCGCAAGGCAGCGCGCGGTGAATATCAATTCACCTACCAGATGGCGCTGGGCGATCCCGGCATTGAGCCCAACCAGAAGGTGACGCTGCAAGGCTGGGATAGTGAGATCGATGCAGTAAAATGGCTGGTGAACGAAGCCCAGCACACCTTGGACAAGGGCGCTGGGCTTACGAGTTCTATCAAACTGGAAAGCGTCGCATGATCGTTATCGATAGATCACGCGGCCAACGGCTTCACCGCCATCTTCATGCCCAAGGCTTCTAGCACGGCTAGCATCGTTTCGAACGTAGGGTTACCCTCATCCGATAGGGCCGCGTAGAGGGTGGCACGGTTCAGTCCTGTTTGTTTCTGCAGCGCACTCATTCCTCGAGCGCGAGCGACGATGCCAATTGCGTTGAGAATGTAGGCTCGGTCACCAGTTTCAAATGCATCTTCCAGCAGCGCCTGCTGGCTTTCGGCGCTGTCAAGATATTCGGCAGGATCGAAATCCTTGAGTTCAATGGCCATCCGGTTCTTTCCTCCTGAATTGCCCGGTAAAGGCAGCTCATTCCAGTTGAGCCGCCATCTCCTTTGCCTTCTCTATGTCCTTTGATTGGCTGGACTTGTCGCCGCCGATCAGCAGGATGATGATCTCCTCGCCCCGTTCCATGAAATACACGCGGTAGCCGGGGCCGAAGGTCAGCTTGATCTCGCGCACCGGGCCGCCCACCGACTTGGTGACACCATGACCGTTGGCAAGCCGGGTGATCGCGATGGCAATCCGCTGCTGGCCAACCTTGTCGCGCAGGCCGTCGAACCACTTAGTGAACTGCTCTGTGCGCTTGATCGCCTTCATGTGTCTGATTTAATCGACAGAACGCGTACTGTCAATTAAAATAGACATCTCGCCCGGAAGGCTGCTCGACCAGAGCAGAATTATATACCTTGTTGACCCAATCTGATTTATTTGCCATGAGTCGCTCATGGAAACGATTGCTCCTGAGAAAAGGTTCAACAGCCTCATTCAACTGTTGAACGCGTTGCCTGACGAGCAGGCTGCGATTAACCACTTCACTGCTATTCGTTGGAAGCACGGCGCATTCTGTCCGCATTGCGGCTTCACAAAAGTGTATCACTTTTCCGACCACCGCACCCACAAGTGTGGAGATTGTCGCAAGCGCTATTCCATTAAGGTTGGCACGATCTTCGAAGACAGCAAGGTCGGCCTCCGCGAATGGATGTTAGCCGTTTGGCTTACCACTTCACACATAGGTGGCGTTACCAGCACCCAACTAGCCAAGGACATTGGTGTTACCCAGAAAACCGCTTGGTTCATGCTTCATCGCCTTCGCTGCGCAACGCAAACCAAATCCTTCAATCGTCCCTTGAATGTGGAAATTGAGGCCGACGATGATTCCATCGGGGTTGAGAAAAATAACAAGGACCTGATCGCATGACCGAAAATCGTAGGTTAGACGGCCCCGTTAAGTTGGATTTCGACTTTGACGAGGCGATGGACCGCATTGCCCAAACCAACCCCCACGAAGTCGCGGTAATCGCAACTGCTGACTTGCCCGAGGATACGATCGATTCTTTGCTTAAGGCCTTTGAATCCGCAGCGCGAGAAACCGAGGACGGAAACCAGTACTGGACGTCGCGCGAGCTGGCGGCGCTTCTAGGTTATTCCGACTACCGAAACTTTCTTGCGATCGTCGAGAAGGCCAAAACTGCTTGCCGCCAAATGCGTCTCGATCCCAACGATCATTTCGTTGACGTCACCGATATGATCGGAATTGGCAAAGGAGGAAGGAGAGAAGTCGATAACGTCCATCTCGATCGCTACGCCTGCTATCTAATTGCCCAGAACGGCGATCCACGGAAGCGTCAGATTAGTTTCGCGCAAAACTACTTTGCAATACAAACCCGGCGCCAGGAGATTGCCGAGGAGCAGGGGGTCGATTTTGATGCGCTCTCGGAAAACCAGAAGCGCCTGTACCTTCGCAATCAGGTCGTAGCGGAGAACAAGCGCCTCATGAGTGCAGCCAAGGCCTCAGGTGTTATTTCAGGAGCAGACTTCGGGAAATTCAACAACAAGGGCTACCAAGGGCTCTACGGGGGACGCGGTAAGCAAGAAATTCAAGAATACAAGAGACTGCCATCAAAGGCCAATATCCTTGATCACATGGGAAGCACTGAACTCGCAGCAAACCTCTTTAGGATCACGCAGACGGAAGTCAGGCTTCGTCAACAGAACGTACAAGGCAAGGAAGCCGCGTGCGACGCTCACTATGAAGTGGGCGTGAAGGTTCGCCAAACAATGAAGGAACTCAGCGGCATTATGCCGGAGGACCTGCCTGTTGCGGAGGACGTAAAGAAGATTGCAAGGCAAGAGCGCAAACAACAGCGCATGCGGGCCATAGAACCAAGCAAACGGATCGAACAGCCCCTGAGAGAGCCATCCAAGACTCAACCAGTTGAGATAAATCTAACAAAAGATCTCTGGAAATATGCGCTTCTCGTCATGTCAGTCCAGCCCAATGGTGAGATTACCACCTCAGGATTGATCGAGGCGCTTCCAGATTACATATCTCTTTCAGAAGATCATCTTTCAGTCAACGAGAGTCGTAAGGATTCAAAATTCTCTCAAATCGTCCGAAACCTTAAGTCTCATAAATCCAGCAAATCAAACTTCATACACCAAGGCTATGCGGAATCAGTTAAAGGCGGATTCAAAATAACAGCAAAAGGTTTTGAATTTGTGTGGAACTATTTTGCTGATTAAATCTTATATTTTTTAAATAGAATCCCATGAATCCATGGATTAATTGTATAATGACTTGATTTTCATATCAATCTTTTAAGAGCATTGGGCAAATGGATATTCTCGCAAAGGCCGAGACCACGGATGCAGCGCTACGATTGGGCCGCTTGCTTGGATTGGCCTGAGCATACCCAATCCTCGGCGACCCAAAAATCGTGGCCTTGAGCCCGCTATGTCGGCAAATTCGCTTCCAGAAATGAGAAAATAGCTTCGCGAATTTCCTCATTTGTCACAGAGGCAAGCTGCCATTTTCCTCCACCTTTAGGCATTGTGTGAGCGGTCCCATAGCGCCACTCCGCCCCACCGCTCTTCATGGCAAAGATTTGAAGCAGTCTGGTATTGATCCCTTCGTAGGCAATTTGCTCAAATCCGACATAATAGGTTTCGATGCGATCCCCTCCGGTTTGCCGCGGCTCGCCGTGGTGCAATTGAAAACCTGTCCCCTTGAGCTCATCGTTAATGGCTTCGATTTGTTGGATCAGCCGATCACGTACGCCATTCCAATCGGCTCGCGCCTTCTCTGCTATTCGGGCAACCTCTTGGGCTTTCTGATTTGCTTCAGCAGTTCGCCGGTCTCGCGCGGCCGCAGCGGCCTGAAACTTGCTTACAATTCCTTTTAGACGATCATCACTCATTGAGCGTCCCCTTGGCTTCGCTAAACTGTTCTCACCCCGCCACCCAGTTATCAATGCGGTCCTGGCGAAACGTCCTCTCGGCCTTCCGCGCCTTATCATAGCCGACAATGTATGAGCCCCGGCGTTCCCACATGGTAATCTCTCGGCGGCCCGCATTTCCTTTGTCGTCAACGTAATCGAAGCGGGCCCATTTACCTGCCGTTTCAAACCCATCTCGGGCGAACTGGGCATTATGCTCCTGGCGCCCCTTCCATTCGGGTTCGTCGGCCTCAAACTCGCCGTCATCAATCCGGTCAATCAACCGATCGCAATGCTTGAGCGAGCGCTCCAGCTCGCGAACCCGGCGCTTCTTGTCAGCCGAGGACGGATCTCCCTCGATCTCGATCAGCTCGTCACCGATCTTATCCTCGATTTCGCCAACCAATTGGCGGAGCGCCGCTTCAGAGATTTCCCCCGCCCGCAGCTTGGCCACCTGATCTTCCAGATGCTCCCGGATTTCCTCTTCGTCGGGGTAAAGGTGGCTGATTTGTTCGACAAAAGATCGGGGTCGTTCAACCACGGGCATGTCGGTCATCAAAGGCTTTGGCGCCCTGGGCCTGCGCCGCCACCAGCGGACTGCAAGAACGGTAAGGGCAACCAGAAACAGCACACCTCCAAAAACCGCTGAAGCGGCAACCGAGAAGAATAGCAGCGACGCGTATCCCATCCGGCGCTGCCAAAGAGGAAATTTCTCCCACCTTTCCGGCAACGAACGGAATACGTCCTTCCAGATCAACCAGATCGCCCAAAGGCCTAGGCCTGTGCCAATCAGCACCTCAGTCATCAAACTGCCCCCGTCCCCAAGCCTAGATATTCTTCACCACGCCCACCACTCGGCCAATGACGTGCAGCTCACCGTCCACCGCGCGGGCAGGAGGCAGCTTGATGGTGGGATTATCAGAATGGATCTCCACGCTGCCATCCGGGAGAGGACGTAGGCGCTTGATCATTCCGATGTCACCATAGGCCATAGCATAGACCAGATCGCCCAGCCTTACGCAGGACTGGCCACGATCGATCAGGACGATTTCCCCATCGTCGATAGTGGGCGACATGGAGTTGCCCTGCCCTCGCGCCCAGAAGAGGTTTTCCGGCGCTGCATCGGTGAGCATCCGCACCCAGGCGCGCGGGAAGCGCTGCTTTACGACCTCGACCGGTTCATCCAGGAAGGTGCCGCCCATGCCATAGCGCAAGTCGATCATTGAGATTTCAATATCGTCAGATCGTTCCTGTGGTTGCGCGCGAAGAGTATTCTGGTGATCTTTCAGCACTTCAGAGTACGGCTCGGGATCGTCCGTCTCTCCCATTAGGTACTCGACCGTCGTTCGAAGCTCTCGTGCAATCAGATGAAGGTGTGCAGAGCTTCTCGATTTTCCCGATATCAGCGCGGAGATTGTGGGCTGCTTCAGCCCTACACGCCGCGCCAATTCTGCCCCCGATATTCCGAGGTCATCCAAGCGCTGCTTAATGCGATCGCCGATCGTCATTCAAGCACCCTATAGCAATAGCTATAGATAGGCGCCTTAGATTTCCCTATTGACGCCCTATAGCCCTGCCTATAGTCGATAGATATGTCTATTGAAGCAACCCCTTTCCAGGCACTCCAGGCGATCCTTGAAATGGCGGGATCACAGAGCGCCCTTGCTCGCGCGCTCGGTGTCGCCCAGCCCTCGGTGTGGAAGTGGCTGCAGTCGTCCAAGCGCCTGCCTGCCGAACACGTTCTCAAGGCCGAAGCTCTCTACGGCGTCTCCCGCCACGATCTGCGGCCTGACATCTATCCACGAAACTACCCTCCTGCCCCGGATGCCCGCTGGACCGGCCTCGATCGCCACGCGGGTGCATCGGCATGAATTCCTTTCACCTTGTGACCCGAGCCGGGTCTTTCTCCCCTGTTGCAGTCCCGGCTCACCTCAGGGCGGGCGGTGGAAGGGGGATGCCCCCTGTTGCCCCCTCCGCCCTCCGCCCGCCTTTCGCCTATCCCGGCACTTCGCGCCGGTCAGCGGGAGCTTTCCGCCAAACTTCCCCCCACCCCCGGAACGGAACCCACGCATGATCCCGCAATATCGGAATCACACCGAACAAGATCTCGCGCTCCTGTTGGCCTGTGGCGCGATCACGCCTAAAAAGGCCGCGCTGGAACTCGAATGGAATGAGCTGGGTCGACGCCAATTGCTGCGCGATCTTGCCGCGCGCTACACCCCGGATGGCCGCGAAATCCCGGGCATGGTTCACACTGCAGGGGGATTTCGATGATCCTCCCCGCCCAGGAACAGCGGCAGGCTGAACGCGCGCGTCAGTTGATCGAAGATGCCGGCGGGCTGGATGCCAGTGCCGAGGAAACCGGCCTCTCCACCAGCCAGCTGCAGCGCTATTATTCCAAGTCTGACCGGGATTCGATGCCCGCCCG
>MKUB01000046.1:27612-48373 GCA_001898545.1 Sphingomonadales bacterium 63-6
GCACTGTGCCCGGCGAAGGCGAATGGAACCGCCACATCGCCAACCTTTCCAGCGAGGCGGGCAATCTCATTTCCGGCATTGCTGAAGATCTGGCGGATGATCTGGACGTGGATGCGCAGGAGGCGGCTCAGCGCCTGCCCGGTGCCCGCCGTCTGGTAGAAATCGCTGCCGAAATTGAGGCCGCCCTTGCCCGCCGCGCCGGGAGCGATGGCGAATGAGCGGCGAAGGCATTCTCCCCTCCCGCCGGGCAGAGCTTCGCCATGGCCGCTCCAAGATCAAGCGCGGCACGGTGATCTGCCCTGTCTGCAATGCGGATGCCACTATCCATGGCAGCGAGCGCGTCACGCCGCTGGTCAAAACCATGTGGTGCCGCTGCAGCAATATCGATTGCTCCATGTCCTGGCGGATGCAGCTGTCATTCGAATATGTGATCAGCGCCTCCGGCATCGATCACCGCCTCGATCTGCCGCTCGCCCCGGCAGACCTGCAGCGCAGGATCTATCCCCCGCCCGGCGCCGATCCGCCGACCGCACCGGAACACGATCCCAACCAGCTCCAGATGTTTGCGGATGACGGCGATCCCCTCGCCGCGCCTGCCCCCCTCACACCCTGCCCCGGAGAGTAACATGGCCGAAACCACTGATGATCGCCTGCGCCTGCTGATTGAGCGCGTGGAGCGCCTTGAGGAAGAAAAGAAGGGTATCTCTGACGATATCCGGGATGCCTACTCCGAGGGTAAGGGGGTTGGCTACGATCCCAAGATCATGCGCCAGATCGTGCGGCTGCGGAAAATGCACCCTGACGATCGGCGAGAGATGGACGCCATCCTGGAAACCTACCGCGCCGCGCTGGGGCTGGACTGATGGCGCGCCGCTCCTCTCCCAAGCGCAGCCTGCGCCTGCCCACCGCGACCATCTATGAATGCGCCCGCTGTGGCCGCGCTCACCATGGCGCGGGCACTCCGCCGGGCTGGGCCGCCCATCAGGGCCATGGCCTGCTGTGCGATGATTGTGACGAGGCCATGCGCCTGTCCGCACTCACCGGCATTCCCCTGGGCCAGCGCGCGGCATGAAACCCCGCCCGCCCGAATTCATCGGCGTCGATTGGGCTGTGCAGGATCAACGCCTGGCTATGCTCAATCGCCGGGTGGAACGCTGGGCCCTGCGCGCCCAGCTCGCCATTCTGGGCGCCTGCGGCCTGATCGCCGCCTTCGCCGCGCCGGTGTTCTTCAAGAACCTGATCCTCGGCCTGGTGCTGCGCTCGCAAGGGTTGCTGCCGTGACCCTGCGCGAAGTCGCCTTCATGGCCTGGGCCCTATTCATCGCCGCCCTGCTGGGCTGCGCCTTCGCCCTGCTCTCAGCCCCTCCGGAGTTTCCCTGATGCGCCCCTTCCGCGCCTCCCGCCGGCAACTCGACGTGCTGCGCTTCATCCGCGGTTATCAGCTCGCCCACGCGGGCATCTCGCCCACCCTACGGGAAATCTCGCAGGGCGTGGGCCGCATGAACAAAACCGGCGTCTGGCGCATCCTGCGCGCGCTGGAACGACGCGGAGCCATCCGCCGCCTCTACCGCCGCCCCCGCGCGATCGAACTGCTGGTGCCCGTGGCCATCCCCCGTACGCCCGAAGGCGCACCCCTTTACCTCGTCCCCTTCCCCCAACGCGCCACACCGCGCGCCCAAGCCTGAGAACCGCACATGCTAACCCGCAACGCCAGCTGGCCCGGCCCCAACCACGGCACCCGCATCCAGAAAGTGCAGCCCCGCTCCCCCGGCGAGCAACTGCTCGACGACATCGAGAGCTTCGGCAAATCCCTCGGCATTTCCCCGCGCCAGGTGTGCCTTCGCGCCGGCGTGAACGAGAGCCTGATCCCGCGCCTGCGCGACGGCTTCAACGCCCGCGCCGATATCGAGCGCAAGGTGCGCTATTTCATGCGGGATGGCCGGGCGTGACAGGTTCAATTGCCGCTAAACGGCCGTCCAGGCGCGCCCTACTCAGCGCAAGCGAACTTCGCCGAATGGCCAAGGTCGCGCGGGAAGAAGGGGTCTCGTTTCGCGGGCGGGTGGATGCATTGGGCGCCCTCACCTTCGCCATCGCGCCCATCGTCTCCCATGCACCGGAAGCAGACGACGATCTGGACTTGCGCATCGCCGGTTTCGCGAAACGATGAAACGCAAGCCCTATCCCTACGTCTCCAGCTTCAAGGATCGTCACGGCAAGCGCCGCTGGCGCTTCCGCCGCACGGGCTACGACACGCACTATTTCAAAGCGCCCTGGGGCACGAAAGAGTTCGAGCAGGAATATGCCGCCTGCCTCCAGGCGGAGCCCCTCCGCATTGGTGCGGACCGCATTAGGCCGGGCAGCGTATCGGACGTGATCGCCCGCTATTACGCGGACACCGCCTTCCTCGATCTCCGGCCCGCAACGCAGGTCGTCTATCGCGGCGTGCTGGAACGGTTCCGGTCAACCTTCGGCGATGATCCGATGGTCCGCTTTGACGCAAACCGGATATCCAGGCTGATGACCGCTATGCGCGATACGCCGCACGCGGCGATCCGGTTGCGCAAGCTCCTTGGACAACTCTTCATCTTCGCCCGGCGCGCGAACATCGTCCCCTACAATTTCGATCCCATCAAGGACACGAAGCCGCCCAAAGTGGTGAACCACGAAGGCTATCATCGCTGGACCGAAGAAGAGCTGGCCGCTTTCGAGGCGCATTGGCCGCTCGGCACCAAGCAGCGCCTTGCCTTCGCACTGCTGCTCTACGGCGCGCAACGCAGCGGCGATGTCCGCACGATGACGCATGAATCGATCGAAGATGATCGAATCACACTGTTGCAGAGCAAGACAAGCAACGCCGTCAGTGTTCCCGTCGTGGAACCGCTCAGGCGGGCCCTGGAGGCCGGGCCACTCGGCACGACGCTGCTGCTCGAGAACCGGCGCGGAGATCCCTACACGCCCAAGACGTTCTACCAGATGATGAAAAAAGCCTGCATCCAGGCAGGCATCCCCCACTGCTCCCCCCACGGCCTGAGAAAATCAGCCGCCAGACGTTGCCGCGAAGCCGGCTGCACGGACGAAGAGGGCATGGCGATCACCGGCCACAAGACCGTGAAAGAATACCGCCGATATGCCGGAGACGAGTCCCACGCAGCCCGCGCAGATGCCGCAATGAGCAAGGTAATGGCTAACCAATCCAACAAGTTAGCCAAAACACCATCGCAACCCATGGAAAGGAAACGATAAGTGCGAAAAATTGGATGCCCCGTGAGGATTCGAACCTCAATTGACGGAGTCAGAGTCCGTAGTCTTACCATTAGACGACGGGGCAACGCGGGGGGTGCCTCTAGGGCGGGTTCCGCGGTTGGTCAAGGCCCACTTCCGCTTCTTTCACGCACCTTGCTCCATAACCCGCATGGCGCTAGCTTGGCGGTCAGGTACCCCCCTTTGCAGGGCGGGCATAAGAACAAGAAAGAATTCGAGTATGGCGGATGTGATTCCGCCGGACAGGCAGCGGGACGCTGCGCAACGATCGGGCCGGGGCAAGCGGAGAAGCAAAGCCCGCAAATCCGGTCCTGAGAGCAGGCAATCCCGCGCTTCCGGCGACAAGCAGGAAGCAAGGGCGAATACGCCCGACACAGGTGGACGTGGCCGGCCTGGCTTTCTCCAGGCCGTTGGAAACCCGCGCGGCAGCAACATGCTGCCCCGGCATTCCTATGCCGCGATCGACCTGGGCACGAATAATTGCCGCCTGCTGATCGCGCGGCCTTCCGGCGCCAATTTTACGGTGATCGACGCCTTCAGCCGCGTGGTCCGGCTGGGCGAAGGGCTGGCCCAGACCGGACGCCTTTCCGACGAGGCGATGGAGCGCGCGCTATGCGCCCTGAAAATCTGTTCCGAAAAGCTCAAGCGTCGCAATGTCCATCTCGCCCGCTCCGTGGCGACCGAGGCCTGCCGCCGGGCCAGCAATGGCGATGAATTCATCGAACGGGTGAAGCGCGAAACAGGCATCGTCCTGAACGTGATTTCCGCCGAGGAAGAGGCGCGGCTGGCCGTACTCGGCTGCCATATCCTGCTGGAAGACGGCAACGGCCCCGCAGTCATCTTCGACATTGGCGGCGGATCGACCGAACTGGTGCTGATCGAACAGGGCGGCCCGATTCCTGCCATCGTGGATTGGCAGAGTGTGCCCTGGGGCGTCGTTTCCCTTACCGAGACCTGCGGGCATGACGAATCCTCCGCCGAGGCGCGCTTTGCCCGCTACAGCGAAATGCGCCGGCTGGTGAGCGAGAGCTTTGCCCCCTTTGCGGAACGCATTGCATCGGCCCGGACGCCCGAATTGCGCCTGCTGGGCACCAGCGGGACAGTTACGACGCTGGCCAGCGTTCACCTCGACCTGCCGCAATATGACCGCAAGGCGGTGGACGGATTGATCGTTCCATCCGATTCGATGCGTTCCATCAGCAGCCGCCTGTCCACCCTCTCTCCAGCGGAGCGCAAGCAATTGCCCTGTATCGGCAATGAGCGGGCCGATCTGGTGGTGGCGGGCTGTGCGATTCTCGAATCGATTCTCGACATCTGGCCCGCACCCCGGCTGGGTGTGGCAGATCGCGGCATTCGCGAAGGCATCTTGCGCAGCCTGATGAGCGCCGACAATGAAGGCGAACAGGCGCGCGCCCAATTGCGCCGATTGAAAAGGCAAGTATCGTGACCCGTTCCGGACGCAATCCCGAAAAGCGGGTCAAAACCGCGCGAGGCCGCACGGCCTCTTCGAATCGCTGGCTGTCGCGCCAGCTCAACGATCCATATGTGAAGCAGGCCAAGGCAGAAGGCTATCGCAGCCGGGCGGCCTACAAGTTGATCGAGCTGGACGAGAAATTCGCCCTGCTGAAGGGGGCGCAGCGCGTGGTGGACCTGGGCATCGCGCCCGGCGGCTGGAGCCAGGTGGTGCGCAAGATCGCGCCCCGCGCGGCCATTGTCGGGATCGACCTGTTGCCCACGGACCCCATAGAGGGCGTGACCATCTTCCAGATGGACTTCATGGCCGACGAAGCGCCGGAAGCGCTGGAAGGGGCGCTGGATGGCCCTCCCGACCTCGTCCTGTCGGACATGGCGGCAAACACCGTGGGCCATAAGCAGACGGACCATCTGCGCACCATGGGGCTGGTGGAAACCGCCGTCGACTTCGCGATCCAGACTCTGGCGCCGGGCGGAGCTTTCGTGGCCAAGGTCTTCGCAGGCGGCACCGATCCTGCGTTGCTGACATTGCTCAAGCAGAACTTCACCACGGTGAAGCACGCCAAGCCTCCTGCCAGCCGCAAGGGCTCTTCCGAATGGTATGTAATCGCGCAGGGCTTCAAGGGGCGTTGAGGGACCCAGCCCTCGCAAGCGCCAGATGACAACTCACGTTCAGGCCGCAAAATGCTTCGAGAGGGAAGGTTTAACGCTGCCTCAATCGTCACCCTGAACTTGTTTCAGGGCCCATTTCTCCTGATCGACCCGCCGCTTGTGAGGATAAATGGATGCTGAAACGAGTTCAGCATGACGACAACGGATGGCAAAGGGCCTCCACCTCGAGCATCCGCAAGCAACAAACAAAAAGGGCGGGAATTACCCCGCCCTTTTTCAATTTCGCTATTACGCGCCGGATCAGTGAGCGGCGGGAGCAGCTTCCGCAGCCGGAGCTTCCGAACCTTCCGCAGCCGGTGCCTCGCCTTCCGCAGGAGCGGCGGCATCGGCGGCCGGGGCAGCATCGGCGGCGGGAAGCGGTAGGTTGGAACCCTTCGAATTGAGGAAGGCGATCAGGTTGGCGCGGTCTTCCGGGTTGGAAAGGCCGGCAAAGCTCATCTTGGTGCCATTGGCGAAACCGCGCGGGCTCTTCAGCCATTCGTCGAGGTTTTCGAAGGTCCACTTGCCGCCATGGCCCGCAAGGGCGCTGGAGAAAGCGAAGCCGCCACGGCCCTGGGCAATGCCTTCACCCACCACCGCGAACAGATTCGGGCCGATGCCATTGGCGCCGCCCTGATCGATCGTGTGGCAGGAGACGCATTTGGAGAATATCTTCTCACCCTTGGCCGGATCGGCCGAGGCGAGGAGCGTGTTCAGCGACGGGCCCGAGCCCGCGCCTTCTTCCGCGACGCCAGCGATCGGGAAGCCCATCTCATGCGGGGGATGGTGCTTGTCGGCCTGAAAATACATGCCGCTCAGAATCGATAGGCCAAGGGCCACGATACCTGAGAAGAGAAGCCATCCGGCGAAGGTGTTGAAACGGTCGGTCATCCGTGATCTGTCCGGGCGATTGGAGTTTGGGCGCCGCTCTAGTCAGCCCCCGCGCGCTTCGCAAGTGTCAACGTGACTTGTTCGCATCGCCGACTGCGTTTAGGCGCTTGCCGCAATGCACAGCTTCCCCGCCCCCGCGCTCGCTTTGGTCGAGCAGATGACCGCTTCGGCAGCCCAGGAACCGGCTCGCGCCATATCGTTTCAGGGCGCGCCCGGCGCCAATTCCCACCGCGCCGCGCTGGAATATGCGCCGGAAAGCCTGCCTTTGCCGTGCTTCAGCTTTGAAGACGCACTGGACGCAGTGAAAGCCGGGCGGGCCGGGGCCGCGATCATTCCGATCGAAAATTCGCAGCATGGCCGCGTGGCGGATATCCACTTCCTGTTGCCGGAAAGCGGCCTGTCCATTGTCGGGGAATATTTCCTGCCGATTTCCCACACAATCATGGGAATCGGCCCCGGCCCCTATTCCGCCGCCTACAGCCACCCTCAGGCGCTGGGCCAGACGCGCCACTATCTGCGCAGCCACGGCATCGTGCCGATGGCCTATGCCGATACGGCAGGGGCTGCGGCCTATGTGAAGGAAATGGGCGATCCTACGGCCTGTGCCATCGCCCCCCGGATCGCCGCCGATCTCTACGATCTGACTGTGGCAGCCGAAGGCGTGGAAGACGCGCATGACAATACCACCCGCTTCGTAGTGCTGGCCAAGGAGCCGCTGGACCCCGCCACTCTGGAAGGCGAACCGGCAATGACTACTTTCGTCTTCGAGGTGAAGAACGTGCCCGCCGCGCTTTACAAGGCGCTGGGCGGGTTTGCCACCAATGGCGTGAACATGACCAAGCTGGAAAGCTATCAGGCAGGCGCCAGCTTTGCCGCGACCATGTTCTTCGTCGATATCGTCGGCCGCCCGGGCGAGCCCAACGTGGACCGCGCGCTGGAAGAACTGAAGTTCCATTCCAAGTCGGTCCGCCTGTTGGGCAGCTATCGCATGGCGCGCGAACGCGGATAAACGCCGCCCGGTCCAAATCGGTCCCAGTGGGCGCTTGCGCCGCCTTCGCGCGCATGCCACCAGTCCCCTCGTGACGAGGGCATCGGGCGAAATCGCTGGGGGGACGGCTGCCGGGTCCGCATCGGATGCGGTGCGCGATTGGGAAGCGGTGCGCGCCAGCGGCGACATCCAGTTCGCCCCGGTAAAAATGCCCGAACAGGCCCCTCCGCCGGACTGGCTGGTGCGATTCCTGAAATTCCTGAGTGAAATGTTCCGCCCTGTGGCGGAGGGACTGGGCCTTTCCTGGCCGGTGTTCAAATGGGTGCTGCTGGCCATCGCGGCGCTGTGCGCGCTTGCCCTGCTATGGCGGCTGCTGGCCCCCGTCGCCCGGATTCGCTTCGCCCGCTCCGGTGACACTGCGGGGGACGAGCCATCGTGGGTGCCGGACCGGGGGCAAGCCATCGCCCTGCTGGAAGATGCCGACCGGCTAGCGGCGGAAGGCCGCTTTGACGAGGCGACTCACCTGCTGCTGCAGCGCAGTGTCAGCCAGATCGCGCAGGCCCGGCCCGACTGGCTGGAGCCTTCCAGCACCGCGCGGGAAATCGCCGCCCTGCCTGCCTTGCCGGACCGCGCCCGAAACGCCTTCGCTGCGATTGCCGAGCGGGTGGAACGCAGCCTCTTCGCCCTGCGCCGCCTGGAGGCGGAAGACTGGAACGCGGCGCGCGCCGCCTATGCCGATTTCGCCCTGTCTGACCTGAGAGCGGGAAGCCAGGGATGAGCGCGCCTGCCGGCCCAGCCCCCTTCTCCGCCCGTGCGGTTCTCGGCCTGCTGGTGTTCGGCGCGCTCGCTTTCATCGCCGCGCTCTGGTTCATGGGCTCTGGCCAGTTCGACCAGAAGGGAAATGACGGCGGCGGCCATGCTGCGGGGGATGGGCTGAACGGCTATTCCGCGCTGGCCGAGCTGCTGGAAAAACGCGGCCACGAAGTAAACACCATCCGCAATGCCGCGAATCTCGATCCTGAAGGCCTGCTGATCCTTACCCCGCCGGCCCACGCCGATGTGGAGGAGATCAACCGCATCATCACCAAACATCGCTATACCGGGCCGACCTTGCTGATCCTGCCCAAGTGGCAGGCAGTGAAACTGCCCCGCAATCCCACGATAAAGGCCAAGGATGGATGGGTGGCGCTGCTGGGCGCAGGCAGCCCTGAGTGGGCAGGCGAGGTCGGGGGAAAGGGCCTGCTGACCGCCACGCTGAACAACGCCACTCGCTCGGAGCCGGGCTGGAGCGGGCTGGGCCTATCGGGCCGCTTCCCCCAGCCGGGCGCAGTGCAAACCATGACTTCGCGCGCCGTCGTGCCTTTAGTGAAGGATCTGCATCTGCGCGCCTTGGCGGGTTTTTGGAACGATGGGGGCTACTACCCCGATCTCGCCAATGCTGCCGGGGTGGAGGCCATAGAAAACGGCGGGCAGGCCGAAAATCTCTGGCCCGTGGTCATCGTGGCCGAGCCTGACCTGCTGGATAATTACGGCCTGGCGGACCGCAACCGGGCGATGCTCGCTCTCGCCATCGTCAGCGCCACGCTGGAAGATTACGATCTGCCGATCTCTTTCGACCTGACGCTGAACGGGCTGGGCGCCGGTCCTAACCTGCTGGCGCTGGCCTTCAGCCCGCCCTTCCTGGCCGCGACACTATGCTTCCTCATCGCCGCGATCGTCGTCGCCTGGCGGGGAATGAAGCGCTTCGGCCCGCCGCTGGCCGCGCTGCCCGTCTTCGCTTTCGGCAAGCGCCAGCTGGCCACCAATGGCGCTGCGCTGATCCAGCGATCCCGGCGGCTTTACCTGCTGGGCGCGCCCTATTCCGCGATCCTGCGCGGCAAGGTGGCGCATCTGCTGGGCATTCGCCCCGGCGGCGACCCGGCATTGACCGAAAGCGAGATCGACCGCTTGCTGGAACGGCGCGGAATCGAACCCGCCAATTTCTCGACCCATGCCGAGGCGCTGCGCGCCGCGCGCACTCCGCATGATTTGCTGCGCCATGCGCATGCGCTGAAGACCATCGAAAGGAAGCTTGCCCGATGACCACGACGCTCGCAGATGTCCGCGCCCTGGCGGATGCCATCCGCGCCGAAATGGCCAAGGCGGTGGTGGGCCAGCACGACACGATCGAGCATCTGCTGATCGCGCTGGTCAGCCAGGGCCATGTGCTGCTGGAAGGCCCGCCGGGCACCGCCAAGACCTTCCTTGCGCAATGCTTCGCTCAGACGCTCGGCCTGGATTTCGGGCGCATCCAGTTTACCCCGGACCTGCTGCCGGGCGATATTCTGGGCTCCAATTTGTTCAACTTCCAGACCAGCCAGTTCACGCTCACGCGCGGGCCGATCTTCTGCGAGCTGCTGCTGGCCGATGAAATCAACCGCACCCCGCCCAAGACGCAGGCCGCCCTGCTGGAAGCGATGCAGGAACGCCGGGTGACGCTGGATGGCGAAACTCACTCCCTGCCCAATCACTTCATGGTGGTGGCGACCCAGAACCCCATCGAGAACCAGGGCGTCTATCCCCTGCCGGAAGCCCAGCTGGACCGTTTCCTGTTCAAGCTGTTGATCCCCTATCCCAGCGCCGAGGAAGAGGCGCAGATCGTCGCCCGCTTTGGCGAGCGCAGCGGCCCCGCGCAGCCCGGCGATTTCGGCGTTTCGCGCGTGACGGACGCCGCAACGCTCAATGCCGTGGCAGAGGCGGCCAAGAGTGTTACGCTGGCGCAGGAAGTGATCGACTATATCGTCCGCCTGATCCGCGCCACACGCGAAACCGCGGAGCTGGCCAGCGGCGCATCGCCCCGCGCCGCCGTGCTGCTGGCCAATGCCGCCCGCGCCCGCGCTGCGCTGGCAGGCCGGGACTATGTGCTGCCTGACGATGTGAAGGCGCTGGCCACTGCCGTTCTGCGCCACCGCCTGCTGCTTTCCCCGGTAGCCGAGATCGAAGGGCGGCAGGTCGAGGAGCTGGTGGCGACGCTGGTCGAACAGACCGAGGCCCCGCGCTGATCACATGATCGTCCCTTCCGCCCGCACTCTGGTTCTGGCCGCCCTTGCCGCGCCCGTGGCGCTGCTGGTGGCTGCCAGCGCGCCCGGCGCGTGGATCGTGGCCCCGGCGGCGGCTTTCGCCCTGCTGGTGCTGGTCCTGCTCGACGGACTGGTGGCGGGCGTGCTGACCGACCTACGGGTAATCGCCCCCGCCGATGCGGAAGTGGGGCAGGAACTGCCCATCGCCGTGCTCGCGGATATTGGCGGGCGGCGGATGGGCGGCGCGCCGGAAGCGGCCCTGTCCTTCGATCCGCGGCTCGGCCCCGGCGGGCGAGTGCAATTGCGCCTGTCCCGGGAGGAGGCGAGCGGCACCTATGAAGGCAGCGCGAGCCTGATCCCCAACCGGCGCGGAACCGGCGAAGTGAGCCGTATCTGGCTGCGCTGGCCGGGCCCGCTGGGCCTTGCCCACCGGCAGGTAGAGCGCGAGCTGGATACGCAGATCCGCATCTGGCCCGACCTTTCGCCGGTCCGTTCGCCTGCGCTGCAGACCTATCTGCGCGATGCCCAGTTCGGCCTGATCGCCCGGCGAATCCGGGGCGAAGGCACCCAGTTCGAGGCTTTGCGCGAATATGAGCCCGGCATGGACCGCCGCCGGATCGATTGGAAAAGCTCCGCCCGGCAGACCCGGCTCTATGCCCGTGAGAATGAGAGCGAGCGCAACAACCAGATCGTGTTCGCCTTCGATTGCGGGCAGGCCATGTGCGAGCCGGTTGACGGCTTGCCCCGCATCGACCGCGCGGTTTCCGCCGGGCTGACCGCCAGCTATGTCGCACTGAAGGGCGGGGACAAGGTGGCCCTGTTCGGCTTTGGCCAGCGGCCCGAGCTGTTCACGCCTTTCGTGACCGACAGCCGCCAGTTCCACCGGCTGCAAAGCGCCGCCGCACAGCTGGATTACCATTCGGCCGAGCCCAATTTCACTCTGGCGCTGGCCACGCTTTCCGCCCAGCTGAAGCGGCGTTCGCTGATCGTGCTGTTTTCGGACTTCACCGACCCCACCAGCGCGCAGCTGATGGTGGAAAGCGTCAGCCGGCTGGTGCAGCGCCATCTGGTGCTGTTCGTGACCATGGAGGATACCGAGCTGGCGACGCTGGCCAATGCCGATCCCGAAACGGTGAACGATGTGGCTGTGGCCGTGACAGCGGGAACCCTCGCCCGGCAGCGCGCGATCGTGCTGCAGAAACTGCGCCAGCTGAATGTCGATGTGATCGAGGCACCCTGGCAGGCGCTGACCTATCGGCTGATCGACCGCTATCTGGAAATCAAGCGCAGCGGGAGCATCGGATGATTGGACATTCCCTTCCTCCCCTCCTCTTCAGAGGAGGGGCAGCGAGACTTGGGCTTGCACAGCAGGCCCTAGTCGCAGCGGGGTGGTGCCCGCCTTCCGCACCGGCCAGCGCTCGAGGCCACCACCCCCAACCCCCTCCTCTGAAGAGGAGGGGGCGTTAATGGCGATCACTGCCCTCTTCCGCTCAAAACCCATCGAGGAACTGCCCGATATCGAGGCCGCGGCCCTGCGGTCCGACCGGTTCCGGCTGGAACGCGAGCAGGATTGGAAGCGGCTGGAGGCGATCCTCAAGCGGATGGAGAGTGGGCGCCTGCGCAAACTGCCGGACGAGGATCTGCTGGAACTGCCGGTGCTCTATCGCACCGCTGCCTCCAGCCTGGCCATTGCGCGCGAAACTTCGCTGGATGCCGCGACGCTCGCCTATCTCGAATCGCTGGTCCAGCGCGCCTGGTTCCAGGTCTATGGCCCGCGCAGTTCGCTGATCGGTTGGCTGCGGCGCTTCTTCGGCGGCGGGTGGAGCGCCTCGGTGCGCGAATTGTGGCTGGAAATCTGCATCGCGCTGGCGGTGATGGTGGCCGGCACGATCGTGGGCTGGGTGCTCGCCGCGCGGGACGAGGCCTGGTATTACTCCCTCGTTCCCACGGAATTCGCCGATACCCGCGTGCCCGGCGCATCGCGCGAAGTGCTGGAAAAGAGCCTGAGCGGCGTGGAGAAGATTGACGGGCTGTCGTTCTTTTCCGCCTTCCTGTTTAGCAATAATGCCAAGGTGGCGATCCTGGCCTTCGCGTTGGGCTTCGCCTTCGGCATCCCTTCGCTGATGCTGCTGATGCAGAACCTTGCCACGCTGGGCGCAATGCTGTGGCTGTTCAGCCAGGCCGGGCTGACACTGGACTTCGCTGCCTGGCTTTCGATCCATGGCACCACGGAACTCTTCGCGATCCTGCTGGCCGGGGCCGCCGGGCTCCATATCGGCCGTTCCATGGCCTTTCCCGGCAATCGCTCGGTCGTGGCAGCTGCGGCGGAAAGCGGGCAGCGCGCCGCGCAGGTGATGGCAGGCGTAGTGCTGATGCTGGTGGTGGCTGCCCTGCTGGAAAGCTTCGCCCGCCAATTGGTGACCGATACGGGCATGCGGCTGGCCATTGGTGGCACCATGCTGGCCCTCTGGCTGGCCTATTTCTTCGCCTTCCGCCGCAGCCCCGGGGATATCGGCGAATGAGCCGCGCCCGCGCCCTCCGCCGCCCCGACCGGCGCAAGCGCGTGCTGGTTACGCCCGAGGGGCTGAGCCTGCCGCTGACCATCGCCAGCCGGGGCGCGCGCGCCTCCGCGCTGATGCTGGACCTCATCATCATGGGCGCGATCCAGATAGCCGTCACGCTCGCCTTGGTGGGGATATTGTTTGGCCTGCTGGGGGAAAAGCAAAGCGCGGCGATGGAGTTCCTGGGAGTGGTGTGGATCATCGCCATGTTCCTGTTTCGCTATGGCTATTTCCTCTATTTCGAACTGGGCCCGCGCGGGGCCACGCCAGGCAAGCGGCTGACCGGCATCCGCATTGCCGCGCGCGATGGCGGACGGCTGAGCGTCAATGCGGTGATCGCGCGCAACCTGCTGCGCGATATCGAGATATTCCTGCCGCTGATCTACCTGTTGAGCAGTGCGGGTGAAGGGGGCGCGGCCAATTGGGCGAGCTTCGCCTGGCTGGCGATTTTCCTGCTGTTCCCCTTCTTCAACCGCGATGCGATGCGCGCGGGCGACCTGATCGCGGGCACCTGGGTAGTGGAAGTGCCCCGGCGCAAGCTGGAACAGGCCATGTCGCTGGGCGAGGCGGCACGCGGGCGCTCGGTCGCCACGGGCGCGCAATATCGCTTCGGCGAGGCGGAGCTTTCCGTCTATGGCGAATATGAATTGCAGACGCTGGAGCGTGTGCTGAGGGAGAATAATCCCGAGGCGCTGGTGGCGGTGGCCACGGCGATCTGCAACAAGATCGGCTGGTCGGCGGGATCGGGCGATGAGAGGGCCTTCCTCGAAGCCTTCTACGCCCAGCTCCGCGCCCGGCTGGAAAGGGACATGCGCTTCGGCAAGCGCAAGGCGGATAAATTCTCATGAGCGATACCAGGACGACCATCACCCTGCGCGCCGCGAGCGAAGCGGATATTCCCGCCCTTGCCGCGCTGGGCCGCGACAGCTTCATCGCCAAGTTCGGCCATCTCTATTCGCAGGAAAATCTCGACCGCTTCCTTGGCGAAACCTTCAGCGACGAAGCCATTGCGGGCGAGCTGGCCGATCCGGGCCGGCTTTATTGCCTGGCAGTGGACGATGCTGGCGAGATTGCCGGCTATTGCAAGATCGCCTTCAAGAGCGCCTTTCCCGAACATGCGCGGGGCGAGCGGGCGATGGAGCTGAAGCAGCTCTACACCGCGCCGGACCGGGTAGGCCAAGGCATCGGCGCACTGCTGATGGACTGGGCCATGGAGCAATTCCACACGCGCGGCGCGGATGAAGTGCATCTGTCGGTCTTCTCGGAAAACACCGGCGCCCACAAATTCTACCGGCGCTATGGCTTCGACAAGCTGGCCGACATCTACTTCTGGGTGGGCGACCACCGCGATGACGAATTCCTGTTCGCCCGGATGCTTTAGGCAATCGCGGCTTTGCCCACACAAGCGATGCTGTTGATAATATCGTCATCCCAGCGAAAGCTGGGATCGTTCTCGGCTGAATGTGCGGGTGCGTCGTGAGCGCCTGGACCTACATTCTCGCCAACAAGCCCAACGGGGTGCTCTATATCGGCGTGACTGCCAACCTCGCCCGGCGGATGATGCAGCATCGTGCCGGAACGGATCAGCATTCTGCCGCAAATATGGCCTCCAGCGGCTTGTGCACGCCGAAGAGCACGGCGACATTCATGCCGCTATCGCACGCGAGAAAGCGATGAAGGCATGGAAACGGGCATGGAAGATCGAACTGATCGAAACCGCCAATCCCGGTTGGGATGATCTTTTCGAGCGAATGATCTAGCCGCCAGCGATCCCAGCTTTCGCTGGGATGACGACCATGGGCCCGCCTTAAGGCTCCCCAACCCGCTTCGGTTCGGTAAGAATCTTGTCCCGCGCACTGCGCACATCGCCCGAGGCGAACTGGTCGTGCAGGCGTTCACGGTCATTGGCGCGGAAAACGTCCTCCGCCCGCTCGATCTCGTCCTGCCCCAGCCCCAGATTTTCCAGCGCCAGCCGCCCCATCGCCACGGCCGATTCCAGCACTTCGCGCATGACGTAATTCACCGGGCTGCCATGCAGCGCAATCACACTGCGCCGGTCGAACCCGCGCACATAGATCGCCGCCTGCGGAAATGCCTCATGCACCGCTTCGATCAGGCCGGGCTCCGCCTGATCGCGATCGATGCAGAAGGCGATCAATTGCGCATCCGCCGCGCCGGCCTGGCGCAGCACGTCCAGCCTTGTACCGTCGCCGAACCACACCCGCGCGCCGAATTGCCCCGCCACATCGATCATCCCCACATCGCGGTCGATCAGGGTGACGGGAATGCCGCCCGCCATCAACATCTGCGCCATGGTCTGCCCGAAGCGGCCATAGCCGACGACCAGCGCCCGCGCGCCATCGGCCTTGGGGCCGTCGCGCGTGGCGAGCTTGGCATCGGGCACCTGCCGCACGCGCTTGGTGGCGAGCATCAGGAAAGGCGTGGCGGCCATGGACAGTGTGATGATGGCGCCGAACAGGCTGGCGGCCTGCGGCTCGATCAGTAGCGCATCCTGCGCCTGCGCGAACAGAACGAAGCCGAATTCACCCCCTTGGCTGAGCAGCAGGCCAAGGCCCAGCGCACTGCGCCAGGGCATGCGGAATAACGTAGCGATGCCGAAGATCACCGCCGTCTTGGTGGCGATCAGCGCTGCGGCCATGGCGGCCACGAAAATGGGATGGTCGGCAATCGCCCGCAGATCGAGCAGCATGCCCACCGAGAGGAAGAACATGCCCAGCAGGATCGAGCGGAAGGGCTCCACATCCGCCTCAAGCTCATGCCGATAGGGCGAATCGGCCAGCATGACGCCAGCGACGAAGGCGCCCAGCGCGGTCGAAAGCCCCAGCATCTCCATCAGCGCGGCCGCCGCAATCACCGTAAACAGGGCCGTGACGACGAACATCTCTCGCTCACCCAGATTGCCGATCAGGCCGAACAGCGGGCGGATCAGGAAGCGGCCCGCAGCGATCAGCCCGGCAATGGCGGCAATAGTATAGAGCACCAGCAACCAGCCCGGGGGGCCACCCGCATCCGCCGGATTGCGGCTCATGGCGGCGATCACGGTGATCAGCGGGATGATCGAGAGATCCTGGAACAGCAGAATCGCGAAGGCCCGCTCCCCAAAGGGCGTGCGCAGGCGCCCTGCCGATTGCAGCATGGGCAGTACCTGCGCGGTGGAGGACAACGCCAGCGGCAGGCCCAGCGCCAGCGCGGCAGCCGTGGTGAAGCTGGTGGAGTAATAGACGATGGCGCTGACCGCCAGGCCGCACAGAACCACCTGCAGCACGCCCAGCCCGAAAATCTCGCGCTTCATCCGCCACAGGCGCGATGGGGAAAGTTCCAGCCCCACGATGAACAGCAGCAGGACGATGCCCAGTTCGGCAATGCCGATCTTCTGTTCCGCATCGCCCACAAGGCCCAGAACCTGCGGCCCGACCACTGCCCCCGCCACCAGATAGCCCAGCGTGGCGCCCAGCCCCAAGCGCCGGAAGACGAGCACGAAGAACAGCGCGAAGCCCAGCATCAGGAACCCGTCATGCAGCAAGGATGCCTGGCCCGCTTCTTCCATCTACCCGTCTTTCCGATAAGCCCGTTGGGCCCGCTTCTTGAGCCGATTCCCCCAGAGGCGCAACCCGCCGTGCGGCCCGATCAGCGAAGGACGCGGGAAGCCAAGAAGTTGGGCGCTCCCCTCCATTGTCCCGACGGCCCGCCACGTCCATTCCCCTCCCCATGCAGATCATCGAACCCATCGTCGCGCTGGATGCGCGGGCCGAACTTGGCGAGAGCCCCATCTGGCATGCGGGCGAGAAGCGACTCTATTGGGTCGACATCTTCCGCAACGAATTGCACCGCTTCGATCCGGCCAGCGGCACGGATGAAAGCCGCCGCTTCGATCAGGCGCTGGGCTGCTTCGCCTTCCGCGCCAGGGGCGGCTTCCTGCTGGCCATGAAGGACGGGCTGGCAACGCTGGATAGCTGGGATGCGGAGCCGGTGCCCTATGGGGAGCAGATGCTGGCCGGGAAGGACGATCTGCGGCTCAACGACGGTTGCACCGATCCTTCGGGGCGCTTCTGGGTCGGCGCCGTGAACGAGGCGAAGAGCGCTCAAGACGCCGCCCTCTATCGGGTGGATGGCGATGGCACCGTGACCCTGATCGAAAGCGGGATGACCACTTGCAATTCCGCCGGTTTTTCCGCCACCGGCACGATGTTCTGCCATGCCGACAGCCCCACCCACACGCTGCGCGCCTATGATGCCGATCCGGCGAGCGGCGCGCTTTCCAACCGCCGCATCCTGCACAGCTTCCCCGAAGGCGAGGGCACGCCCGATGGCGGCTGGTTCGATGTGGAAGGCTGCTATTGGGTGGCGCTGTTCGGCCTGTCCGACGGGGGTGGCAAGGTCGTGCGCCTATCCCCGCAGGGCGAAATCCTGACCACCGTCGAAATCCCCACGCACCGCACCACCATGATCGGCTTCGGCGGGGATGACATGCGCACCGCCTATGTCACCAGCGCCCGCGCCCTGATGAGCGATAGCGAGCTGGAGCGGCATCCCCATGCCGGTGCAATCTTCTCTTTCCGGGTGGAAGTTCCCGGCGTGCCCGCCACGCCCTTTGCAGGATAGGGGCCGACCGCCCCGATCCGTCATTGTAGGGCAACACGCTTGCCTCTATATCGCGGGCCATGTCTTCCATACGCCCCTGGCGCGATATCATGCGCCGCAAGAGCCGCCAGATCATGGTCGGTAATGTTCCCGTTGGCGGCGATGCGCCGATCACGGTGCAGACCATGACCAATACGCTCACGTCCGATCCGGTGGCCACGATCGACCAGATCCGCCGCTGCGAGGAAGCGGGCGCGGACATCATCCGCGTTTCCTGCCCGGATGTGGAAAGCACGGCGGCTTTCAAGCAGATCGCCCGCGCCGCCCGTGTGCCTTTGGTGGCGGACATCCACTTCCACTACAAGCGCGCGCTGGAAGCCGCCGATGCAGGCGCGGCCTGCCTGCGCATCAATCCCGGCAATATCGGCAGCAGCGAACGCGTGGCCGAAGTGGTGCGCGCGGCCAAGGCCAATGGCTGTTCCATCCGCATCGGCGTGAATGCGGGCAGCCTTGAGAAGGATTTGCTCGAAAAATATGGCGAGCCCTGCCCCGAGGCGCTCGTCGAAAGCGCGCTCGACCATATCAAGCTGCTGCAGGATCACGATTTCCACGAATATAAGGTGGCGGTGAAGGCCAGCGACGTATTCCTCGCCGTCGCCGCCTATATGGGCCTGGCCGATGCCGTGGATTGCCCACTGCACCTTGGCATTACCGAGGCGGGCGGGCTGATCGGCGGCACAGTGAAAAGCTCCATCGGCATCGGCAATCTGCTGTGGGCCGGCATTGGCGACACGATCCGCGTCTCCCTCTCGGCCGAGCCGGAGGAGGAAGTGCGCGTCGGCTATGAAATCCTCAAGAGCCTCGGCCTGCGCACGCGCGGTGTGCGCGTCGTCTCCTGCCCCAGCTGCGCGCGGCAGGGCTTCGACGTGATCCGTACCGTGGCCGCACTGGAAGACCGGCTGAGCCACATCAAGACGCCGATGAGCGTTTCGGTACTGGGCTGCGTGGTCAATGGGCCGGGCGAAGCGCGCGAGACCGATATCGGCATTACCGGCGGCGGCGCGGGCAAGCACATGGTCTATCTCTCCGGCGTGACCGACCACCATGTGAACGATGCCGACATGCTCGATCACATCGTGAAGCTGGTGGAAGCCAAGGCAGCGGAAATCGACGCAGGCACTTCCGTCAGCATGGATACGATCCACGGGAAGGCAGCGTGAAGCACAAGCACGCCCGGCAGGACGTGCTTCCCGCTGAGGCGGAAGCCAAGCTGCCTGCCAAGCGCAAGCCTTCGCTCTCGCGCGGCGCGGTCGCGACCGGGGCCAGCGCCACGGGAGCATCGGCAACCGGCGCGGCTGCATTGGGCAGCGGAGCCATCGGGGCAATTGCCGTGGGCGCCTTCGCGCTGGGGGCCATCGCCGTGGGCGCGCTTGCCATCGGGCGGCTCGGGATAGGAAGTCTGGGCATCGGCAAGGCCCGCATCCGCAAGCTGCGGATCGACGAGCTGGAAGTGGGCCGTATCATCCAGACCGGCACTGACGAGAAATGAGCATATCCATCCGGGCGGCCACTCCCGCCGACATGCCGCTGATCGCCTCGCTGATCCGGGCGCTGGCCGAGTATGAGAAGCTCTCCCACGAAGTCCGCTTCGACGAGGCTGTGCTGGCCCAGAAGCTGTTCGGCTCCCGCCCTTATGCCGAAGTCCTGATCGGCGAAGTGGATGGCGAGGCGCGGGGTTTCGCGCTGTTCTTCCATAATTTCTCTACCTTCGAAGGGCGGCCGGGGATTTATCTCGAAGATCTCTTCGTCATGCCCGAAGCGCGCGGCGCGGGGCTGGGCAAGGCGCTGCTGACCGAACTTGCCCGGCTGGCCGTGGAACGCGATTGCGCCCGGCTGGAATGGTGGGTGCTGGACTGGAACGAGCCTTCCATCGGCTTCTACAAGTCGCTCGGCGCGAAGATGATGGACGAATGGACCGTGATGCGGGTGGACGGCGATGCGCTGACCGCGCTGGCGGGACAGGATCGGTAGGCCGGTGACGAGTTGGAAAGTCCCGCTCACCATTCATTTTCCTCTCATAAATTTTATGGCATAACAGCGCCATGAGCACGGCATTCGACAGACGAAATCTGCTGAAGGTCGCAGGCGCCGCCGCCGCAATGGCCGCCCTGCCCACGCGCGCCTTCGCCCAGGCTTCCCCCCTTTCGGAGCGGGACCGCAAGCTGCTGGACATCGCCCGGCGCGAAGTGGACCGGGCTGGCAGCACGCTGTGGCGCACGGATATTGTCGGCATTGCCGATTACGGCGTCCATTCCGCCATTCCGCGCTTCCATTTCGCCAATCTGGAAGCCGGTAATGTGCGCAGTTTTCTGGTGGCCCATGGCACCGGATCGGACCCGGATCATTCGGGCTTCCTGCAGCAATTCTCCAATGTGGAAGGCTCCAACGCCACCAGCCGCGGCGCCTACATCACCTGGGAATGGTACAAGGGCAAATATGGCACCTCGATCCGCCTGGGCGGGCTGGATCAGGATAATTCCAACGCCCTGCCCCGCGCCATCGTGATGCATTCCGCCGATTACGCGACACAGGCCCATGTCGAAAAATGGGGCCGGCTCGGCCGCTCCAATGGCTGTTTCGCCATGAGCCCGGAGGATTTCAACGAAGCCCTATGGCACCTCTCCGGCGGGCGGCTGCTGTACGCGGACCGTCTGGGGTTGGTCTGAGAGCGGCATTACTGGCGCTAGTGGAGGCGCGGTTTCTGGTTCGCACAAAGCGCGTAAAGCGCGCGAAGATGTAGCGCTTGGCCTCATTAGTTCGTCATTCCCGCGAAAGCGGGAACCTAGCTGCAAGCGTTGAACTGGGTTCCCGCGTTCGCGGGAATGACGAAGGGTAGGGCTTGGCGCAGCCCTTCAGCGCTCTTCGCGCTCTTTGCGCGAACCCAATAATACTCACGCGGAGACGCGGAGGCGCGGAGGGAAAGCCTCTAGGTGCAACCCTCCCAGCGCCTCTGCGCCTCTGCGAGCGCCTAAAGCCGCATACGCGGCATCAGCCCCACTTCCTCTCCGCGTCCCCGCGTCTCCGCGTGAAACTCTCCCCCATCAGCCCCCCGCGATCCCGCCAGCGATCCCAGCTTTCGCCGGGATGACGATTGACAGGATTGGCGTTTTCACTTGACATGATGAACCGTTTCGGTTATATGACCCAGCACATTGCAGGACCACCAACCCTGCAATTACCTACCAGTCCGGAGGTGCGCGTAGTCGACCGCAACCC